>NZ_JAKGCV010000510.1 GCF_021556455.1 Streptomyces fuscigenes
CGCGCCCGCCGCGCCCGCCGCGCCCGGGGCGCCCGGGGCGGGGGAGGCGGCGGTTGCCAACGGGGCCGGTGCGCCCGGCACATGCCCCCCGCCCGCGTACGGGGGAGCGCGAGCCTGCGCTACCTTCTGACCCGGAGGCAGCCGGGGTCGCTGGGTGGGGGACAATGGAGCCTCTGCCAGGGCGCGTTACGGGAATCGCAGAGGGGACGCATGTCGGAGGCTGAGCAGCCGCGGAACGCGGCGCAGGACCGCCAACGGGACGAACCCCGACGGGACGAGGCCCAGCGGACGGGAGCCGGGGTGGAAGAGGCGAAGGAGCCGCAGACGGATCAGAAGGACGCCCAGGAGGCGCGGCTGCTGGCCGGCCGCTACCGGCTGAACGGCGTCCTCGGCCGCGGCGGCATGGGCACCGTCTGGCGCGCCCTGGACGAAATGCTCGGCCGTACGGTCGCGGTGAAGGAGCTTCGGTTCCCCACCAGCATCGACGAGGACGAGAAGCGCCGGCTCATCACGCGCACCCTGCGCGAGGCGAAGGCCATCGCCCGTATCCGCAACAACGGCGCGGTGACCGTCTTCGACGTGGTGGACGAGGACGACCGGCCCTGGATCGTGATGGAGCTCATCGAGGGCAAGTCCCTCGCCGAGGCCATCCGCGAGGACGGCACGCTCACCCCCCGCCGCGCCGCGGAGGTCGGCCTGGCCGTCCTCGACGTGCTCCGGCAGGCCCACCGCCAGGGCATCCTGCACCGCGACGTGAAGCCGTCCAACGTGCTCATCGCGGAGGAGGGCCGGGTCGTCCTGACCGACTTCGGCATCGCGCAGGTCGAGGGCGACCCCTCGGTCACTTCGACGGGCATGCTCGTGGGCGCCCCCTCGTACATCTCGCCGGAGCGGGCGCGGGGCCACAAGCCGGGGCCCGCGGCCGACCTGTGGTCGCTGGGCGGCCTGCTGTACGCGGCGGTCGAGGGCACCCCGCCCTACGACAAGGGCTCCGCGATCGCCACGCTGACCGCCGTGATGACGGAGCCGGTGGACCCGCCCAAGCACGCGGGCCCGCTGCTGGAGGAGGTCATCTACGGGCTGCTGGCCAAGGACCCCGAGCAGCGTCTCGACGACGCCCGCACGCGCGCCCTGCTGACGCGGGTCGTCAACGCCCCGGAGAAGCCCGCGAAGGAGCCCGAGCCCCCGGCGGACCTGGACGCGACGCGCGCCGTCCCGCTGGCCGCGCTCCCCGAGGCCCCGCCCGCGCCCGCGTCGCCACCGTCGAAGGCGTCCGGCTCCTCGCGCACCGCCCAGCAGACGGCCGCCGCGGGCGCGGTGAAGGAGCCGAAGCCGGCGAGGCCCTCGTGGACCTCCCGCCCGGCGAAGAAGGCGGCGGAGCCGGCGGGAAGTCGGGCCGGCCGGCCCACCGCCGCGATGGCGTCGGTCGCCGCGCCGCCGACCCGGAGCGTCCCGCCCCGCGCGCCGCTCTCCGACGTCGTGCCCCGCCGGACGATGCTGATCATCGCCGGCGTGCTGGCGCTCGCCGTGATCGGGATCGTCCTCGCCCTCACCCTCGGCGGCGGGGACGACGGCGGCCCGCAGAGCAAGGGGCAGCCCTCCGCGCCCGCCGCGGGCGCGAAGGGCGGCGCCTCGCCCGGAGCCACCGCCGGGAGCGACGGGCGGAAGTCCGCGTCGCCCACGACCGGCTCGTCGGGCCCCTCGGGATCCGCCGGCTCGAACGCGGGTGCGGGCGAATCGGACAAGGGCTCGTCCCCGTCCGGCGGCGCGTCGGCCGGCTCCTCGGGCGGCGGCAGCGCCCTGCCCGCCGGCTACGCCACCGTTTCCGATCAGCAGTTCAAATTCTCGATGGCCATGCCCAAGGGCTTCCACAAGACGGGCACGGCCGGGCAGAGCTCGGGCGGCATATTCAGCGCGGACGGAGGCTTCCCCCGAATACAGGTCGACTTCACGGGCAGTCCCACCTCGAGTGCCGTCCTCGCCTGGACGCAGCTGGAGCCCGCCGTCCGCGGCAGCAGCAGCCACTACAAGCTCGTCGGCATCAAGAAGGTCGACTACAAGGGTTATCCGACGGTCGCCGACTGGCAGTTCGAGCGGGACCAGGGCGGCAAGCACATGCGCGTGCTGGACCGCGGCTTCCGCATCGACTCGCACCACGGCTACTCCATCATGATCACCTGCGAGGCCGACGCGTGGGACGGGAAGGAGTGCTCGACACTCCGCGACACGGCGTTCGAAACGTTCAAGCCGACGATGTAGGCCCTTTCGGCCATACGATCTTTGCCATATGTCACGGAAGGTGACCCTCCACATCCCGTTGCCGTGACGGGCGGCGCGTACGCGTGCGGACACGTATGGTGAGAGGTCGCGGACCGTACGCAGTCGCAAGAGGCTGGAAAACGACCGGACTTGACGCTTCACAAGAGCGAAAGGGAACGGGCCCGGCCGACGGGTGGTGGGAGGCATGGTGGAGGAGTACGCGGGACGGGTCCTGGCCGACCGCTATCGCCTGCCGTTGCCGCCGGCCGACGCGTACGACGTCGTCGAGACGCGTGCCTTCGACACGTACAGCGGCCAGGAGGTCCTCGTCCGGCAGGTGCCGCTGCCCGAGATCGTCGAGGCGGAGGTCGTCGGCCCGGACGGCAGAGCCGTGGCCTACCCCCCGGCGGGGGCGCGCCAGGCGCGGGGCACGGCGGATCCGGCCGTGCGCAGGGCCATCGAGGCGGCGCAGAGCGCCGCGCAGGTCCCCGACCATCCCCGGCTCGACCAGGTCTTCGACGTCTTCGCCGAGGACGGCTCGCTGTGGATCGTGAGCGAACTGGTCGCCGCGCGACCGCTCGCCGCACTGATCGCCGAACACCCCCTCAACCCCTACCGGGCGGCCGAGATCGCCTCGGACGTGCTCACCGCCGTCCGCGTCCTGCACGGCCACGGCTGGGTCCACCGCAACATCACCGTCCGCACGGTGCTGGTCTGCGACGACGGCCGCGTCGTGCTCACCGGCCTGGCGGCGGGCGCGGCCGAGGAGGCGCTGTGCGGGTACGCCCCGGTCCCCGAGCCGCCCGGCCCGGCGCCGGACACCCGGGGCGTCCCCGACGAGCACCCGCGGCAGGAGCCGCCGCACCGCGCCGGTCAGCCGGCGCCCGGCCCCGGGACACACGTCGCGGACGAGGCGTCCGGGGCGCACCCGGCGGCGGAGGCCGCCGGCCCGGGGCATCCGCGGTTCGCCCCGCCGCCCCCGCAGGCCCCCGGCTACGAGCTGCCGCGGGCACCGCGCGAGGCGTACGACACCTACGCGCCGCCCTACACGGCCACTCCTCCCTACGGGCCGCGTGAGACGGAGCCCGACGCGGCACCGGGCCCCGCGGCCGGCGAGGGACCCTCCAGTGCGGGCCTGCCGGCCCCGCAGGGCCACGCGGCGTTCGGCGGCGAGAGCCCGTACGGCACCTCGTCCGGCACCTCCGGCGCCCTGCCGAGGTCGCCGCGCCAGCAGAGCACCCCCGGCGTCCCCGCCCCGTACGGAGGGCCCAACGCGCAGCCCGCCCTGCCCTCGGCCAACAGCGCCTCGGAGGCCGTCCGGGCGGCGCGCGCCGGGGCCATCGCGGCCTA
>NZ_JAKGCV010000511.1 GCF_021556455.1 Streptomyces fuscigenes
GCCCTGCCCGGCGCCACCGCCCATGCCGCCGCCCATGCCGGGCATCATCGGCATGCCCTGGCCGCCCGTCGCGGTGCCGCCGGGGAACGCGGCCAGCGAGTGGGCGCCCGGCAGCTGGAGTCCCTCGCCGCCCGCACCGGTGCCGAACTCGGAGCCGACGTCGCCGTCGCCGACGGACGCGTCGCCCTCCCAGGGCTTCGCGCTCGGGTCGAGCAGGGCCGAGGCGTCCGACGGCTCGCCGCCGCCGGCTCCCTGCCCCGCGCCGCCACCCATGCCGCCGCCCATGCCGGGCATCATCGGCATGCCCTGGCCGCCGGTGCCGGTGCCGCCGGTGTACGGGGCCGCGAGGCCCTCGGGACCGCCCGTCTCCAGCGCGGCGTTGTCGAACGCGGGGCTCTTCAGCGAGTCGGGCAGGCCGGACTCGGTGGACTTGCTGCCGGGGAACGCCGTCGGCTTCAACCCGCCGATGCCCCCGGTCCCGCCCGCGCCGAACTTCGACCCGGCGCCGCCGGTGCCGAGCGCCCCGGGGAAGTCCTCGGCGGGCAGGTCCGACGAGAAGGCCTTCGGCGACAGGCCGGAGGAGAAGCTCGGGAGCTTGCCGGTACCGCCCGTGCTCGTGCCCGAGTTGAAGCCCGTCGGGCTGAACGCCATCGGCCCGAGGCCGCCCGTGCCGTCACCGACGCCCGTCGAGCCGGGGAAGCCGGTCGGGGAGGCGTTGGGGTTGAGCAGGCCGTCGAGGGCGTTGGGGTCGAGCAGGTCCGAGCCGTCGCCGCCGAGCCCGTCGCCGGCGCCGGGCATCTTCGCGAAGGCGGCGTTCGGGAAGGCGGAGCCCGGGCCGCCGGTGCCCGTACCGCCGCTGAACGGGGTGGGGCTGAACTTGGAGTCCATGCCGGGGAACTGGGAGGCATCACTCGGGTTGAAGCCGGTCGGGCCGCCCGTGTCCGTCGAACCGGGGAACGGCATGCCGCTGAGGTTCGGGGCGTTGAACGCGGTCGGCGGCGGCGCGCTGTCGGGCATCTGGAAGTCGGGGACGTGGACGTCCGGCCCGCCGGTCGTGTCCGGCGGGGGCTGGTCGCCGCCGCCCACCGGGCTGTTGACGCCGGACGGGGAGTGCACGGAGTCGATGGTGACCTGGTACTCGCCGGCGAGGCTCTTGAGGACGGCCCGCATGTCGCTGGTCATCATGTCGACCAGCTGGGGCTTCTCGTGGATTGGGATGAGGCCGTTGTCCATGGGCTGGACGCCCATCAGCACGGCCTGGTTGGCGTACCAGTTGTCGATGTCGACGATCTTGTTGCGGGCGTTCGTCAGGTTGACCGCGTTGTCCGCGAGCTGCTGCGGCACCGAGTGGCCGCCGCCCGAACCGCCGCCCAGCACGTCGGCGTTGGACTGCACCTGCTTGGAGAACGTCTGCATCATGTCGTGGAAGGCGTCGGCCGCGTCCCCCTTCCAGGGGCCGTCGTCGCCGGCGAGGGCCTTCGCCTGGTCGCTGAGCGCCTTGGCGATGCCGCTGAGCGTCACCTGGACCTGGTAGAAGGCGTCCGCCGCGTCCTGGAGGGTCTGCGGGTCGGAGACGGAGGCGGCGTGGGACTCGTTGGAGTCGCTGTCGGTGCCGGCGGCCATGCCGTTGATGGCCGCCATGATCTGCTTCCAGTCCCAGTTGTCGTAGTCCGAGACCGATCCGCCGCCCTGCCCGGGATCGCCGAAGACGCCGTCGTCACTGTCGTGGAACCCGCCACCGTCGTAGTTCGTGTCACCCATTCCCGCTCACACTCTCCTGTCGCCCACCGTGCCACGAAGCATCCCCGTACCGGGCCCCCGCACCGGGGTCGCCCGCAGCCGGCCCCTCCGCCCCCGCGGGCCGCCCACCCCCCGCCGCGAGGCGTGCGGAGGGAGTGGGCGGCCGTGGGACCGAGGAGCCCGGAATCAGGTCGTCTTGCCACCGGGAGGCGGTGCCAGACCCGGGGTGTTGACCGCCCCGGTACCTCCGTTGTCCGTCATCATGCTGTTGAAGTCGTCGGTGACCCCGTCCATGGCGTCGGTGAGGTCCTTCGACTTCATGCCGTTGGCGTCGTCGATCGTCTTGTACTTCGCCGCGAGCGTCTTGACGCCCTCCCGCAGGTCGGTGAGACCGTTGGTGAGGTCGGAGAGCACCTTGATGTACTGCGCCTTGATCCCGTCGTCGCCGTTCGTCCCCGTGACCTTCGTACGGATCTGGTTGGCGTGGTAGAAGGCTCCCGACGCGACGGTGACCGGGGTCAGCGCGTCACTCGCCTTCTGCAGCGGCTGCAGCAGCAGGTCGAGGTTGTCGGCGAACAGCTTCATCGACGGTGTGTCGACCGCGGTGCCCTTGCCGCCGCCGCCCTTGCTGGGGACGGGCGGCGGCGTGAACGGGTTGGAGTTGGTGTACGTCCCGTGGCCGTTGCCGAGGGTCGAACTCCCGTCCCATTCCTGGGCCTTGTGCTCCGGCGGCGGAGGCGGAGGCGGCAGCGTGCCGTCGAGTGTTCCGTAAGTCATGACTCAAGCCCTTCGAAAAGCCTGTCAGCGGCCTGTCGGGTCTTCGGGTTCCGGCGCCGGGCGCCGGAGCCCGTCAGCCCTGCCAGAGGTTGACGCCCTGGCGCTCGCCGTCGCTGTAGGCCTGGTTGATGTTGCCCAGCATCTGCGTGGCCTGGGTGGCCATGTTCTGCATGTCGGCCGCGGCGGAGTCCCACTTGGCCTTGACCTCGTAGTAGGTCTGCTGCGCGTCGCTGGTCCACTCCGCCAGGTTCATCTTCGACGCGTCGTCGAGGTTCTGGAGGGTGCCCTGGATCTTCTGGGTGATGGCCTGCATCTCGCCGACGATGTAGTCGACCTGCTCCATCTGGACGGTGTACGTGGTCACTGTGGCTCCTGGTTGGGAACGACGGGGGACGAGGTGGTGTGCGGGCCGGCCGGCCGGCCCTCGGGCGTGCGCGCCGCTCCGCAGCGCGGTGCGCACCCCGCGGGGGTCAGGAGGGGAAGCCCGCCAGACCGGAGAAGTTGCCCGAGGAGATCAGCTGCTGGACCTGGTTGGCCTGCTGCTGGGTGTCCTCGTGCGTGTTGGCGTACACACCGGTGTTGGCCTGGAGCTTCTCCAGCATGGTGCGCAGCGCGTTGTTGACGACGTTGAAGTCCTCCAGCCACTTCTCCATGGCGCCGCCGTAGATCGAGGCCGCCTGGCCGGTCCACGAGGAGCGCAGGCCCTCGATCTGGCCGTCCATCTGGGAGTACGAGCTGGTCGACTCGTCGAGCGCGGTCTGGAAGGTGCCCTGGGCGGCCTTCATTCCGTCAATGTCGACAGCGGTGTTGTTCGCCACCTTGATTCCTCTCGTGATGGGCAGGGGCCGGGTCCGCGGTCACGGTCGCGGCTCCTGCGGTGTGGGGGAGACCCCATGGGTCCCCGCGGTGTGCGTCCCTCGTCAGGAGTGCACCAGGGGTGGGGTGTCCGGCTGCCGGGGCGGCGCGTCCGCCGCACCGGCAGTGGTCTGTGGCGGGACGCCGTCGGCGCTCCCGGGTACGGCGCGCGCCCCGGGGGGCGGGCCTGAGGCGGCGTCCGCGGCGGGTGCGGGTGCGGCGGCCGCCT
>NZ_JAKGCV010000512.1 GCF_021556455.1 Streptomyces fuscigenes
CGGCCGGTCAGGGCAGGACGACCGCGCCCCGGGCCGGGCCCTCGGCGACGCGGGCGGTGCGGCAGGTGCCCGACGCGAGGAGCGCCCCGGCGATCGCCCCCGCCGCGCGCGCGTCCTCGGCCAGGAACGCCGTCGTGGGGCCGGAGCCCGAGACGAGCGCGGCGAGCGCGCCGGCCTCCGTGCCGGTGTCGAGGGTCTCGCGCAGGGAGGGGCGCAGGGACAGCGCCGCCCGCTGGAGGTCGTTGGCGAGCGCCTTCGCGAGCGCGGGGGCGTCGCCGTCGCGCAGGGCCCCGAGCAGCGCCGGGTCGGCGGCCGGTTCCGGTACGCGGGTCCCCGCGGTCAGCCGGTCGAACTCCTGGAAGACCCGGGGCGTCGAGAGCCCCTCGTGGGCCACGGCGAAGACCCAGTGGAACGATCCCCCGACGGGCAGCGCCGTCAGCTGCTCGCCGCGCCCGGTGCCCAGGGCGGCCCCGCCGAGCAGGCTGAAGGGGACGTCGCTGCCCAGGTCCGCGCAGAGCGCGAGCAGCTCGTCCCGGGGCGTGCCGAGGCCCCAGAGGGTGTCGCAGGCGAGCAGCGCGCCGGCGCCGTCCGCGCTGCCGCCGGCCATGCCGCCCGCCACGGGGATGTCCTTCTCGATGTGGATGCGGACGTCGGGTTCGAGTCCGTGGCGGCCGGCCAGGGCGAGGGCCGCGCGGGCGGCGAGGTTGGTGGTGTCGAGCGGCACCTGGTCCGCGTCGGGCCCGGTGCAGGTGACGAGAGGGCCGGCGCCGGCCGGTCCGGGCGCGACGGTCACCTCGTCGTACAGGCCGACGGCCAGGAAGACGTTGGCCAGGCCGTGGAAGCCGTCGGGGCGCGCCCCGCCGACCGCCAGCTGCACATTCACCTTGGCGGGCACCCGCACCCGCACGTGTTCCCGCACCTGTTCCCCCGCCCGGTCCCTTTCCCGTTCCCGCGCCGCGCCGCCCACCGTTGCGTCCTCCGTACCGTCCGACGTCGTCGCGCGCGCGAGGTCCCGCGCGCCTCCCGGCCCCTGCCCGGCGCCCGGTCCGTTCACGGCCGGTCCGTCGGTGGCCGTGCGGTCCCCGCTCAAGCGCCCGCCTCCCTGCACTCGGCGATCCGGGCGAACTCCTCGACCGTCAGGGCCTCGCCCCGGGCCTGCGGGGACACCCCGGCCGCCACCAGCGCCGCCTCCGCCGCGGGGGCCGAGCCCGCCCACGTCGCGAGCGCGGCGCGCAGGGTCTTGCGGCGCTGGGCGAACGCGGCGTCCACGGCCGCGAAGACCTCCGCCCGGGTGGCGTGCGTCTTCAGCGGTTCCTGCCTGCGCACCAGGGAGACGAGACCCGAGTCGACGTTCGGTGCCGGCCAGAAGACGTTGCGGCCGATGGAGCCGGCCCGCTTCACGTCCGCGTACCAGGCCGCCTTGACCGACGGCACGCCGTACACCCGCGAACCGGGCGCGGCGGCCAGCCGGTCCGCCACCTCCGCCTGGACCATGACCAGCGTCCGCTCGATGCTCGGGAAGTGCTCCAGCATGTGCAGCAGGACGGGCACGGCCACGTTGTACGGGAGGTTCGCGACGAGCGCGGTGGGCGCGGGGCCCGGCAGCTCCGTCACGTCCATCGCGTCGGAGTGGACCAGCGCGAAGCGCCCGGCCCGCTCCGGCAGCCGCGCCGCGACGGTCCCGGGCAGCGCGCCCGCGAGCACGTCGTCGATCTCGACGGCGACGACCCGTTCCGCGCTCTCCAGCAGCCCGAGCGTCAGGGAGCCGAGGCCGGGGCCGATCTCGACCACCACGTCGTCGGGCCGCACGCCCGCCGTGCGGACGATCCGGCGGACGGTGTTCGCGTCGATGACGAAGTTCTGCCCGCGCTGCTTGGTCGGGCGGACGCCGAGACGGGCCGCGAGCTCCCGTACGTCGCCGGGACCGAGGAGGGAGTCGGGGCCGGAGGGTGCCGCCCCGGCGGGCTCAGTGGTACTCACCGCACAAGCCTAAAGCTCGTATCCGAAGGCACGTGCCGTGTTCGCGGCCACGGCCGCGGCGAAGGCGTCCTCGTCCGCCCCCCGCACCTCGGCCATCGCGCGCAGGGTCACCGGAATGAGATAGGGGGCGTTCGGCCGGCCGCGGAACGGCGCCGGCGTGAGAAAAGGAGCGTCCGTTTCCACGAGGACGAGTTCCTCCGGCGCCACCGCCAGGGCGTCCCGCAGGGGCTGCGCATTCTTGAACGTGACATTTCCCGCGAAGGACATGAAGTATCCGGCGGCGGCGCACACCTTCGCCATTTCCGCGTCACCCGAATAGCAATGGAAAACCGTGCGCTCGGGCGCCCCTTCCTCCTCCAGAATGCGCAGCACGTCTGCGTGCGCGTCGCGGTCGTGGATCACGAGCGCCTTTCCCTGGCGCTTCGCGATCTCGATGTGCGCCCGGAACGAGCGCTCCTGCGCCCCGCGTCCTTCCGGACCGGTCCGGAAGTGGTCGAGGCCCGTCTCCCCCACGCCCTTGACCTCGGGCAGCGCGGCCAGCGCGGCGATCTCCGCGAGGGCGTCGTCCAGGTCCCCCGTCGCCGCGAGGCGGGGGGCCTCGTTGGGGTGGAGGGCCACGGCCGCGTGCACGGAGTCGTGCTCCGACGCCGTGCGGGCCGCCCAGCGCGAGCCCTCCAGGTCGCAGCCCACCTGGATCACCGTGGTGACGCCGACGGACGCCGCCCTGGCCAGGCCCTCCTCGACCGTGCCCTGCTGCATGTCCAGGTGCGTGTGCGAGTCCGCCACCGCCACCCGGAGGGGGGTGGGCAGCGGGGGCGGCGTTGCGTTCGAACTCATGCCGCGATCCTACGAGCACGGGCGGGCGCGCCCGGCGGCCGGTCGCGCCCGCCCGTCCGCGGCCGGAGGGGGTGCGGGCTCGCGCGCTAGTGGTGCAGGAGGTTGCGCAGGAAACCCGGCAGGTGCGGGTGCGGGAGGTGCCACGGCTGGGTGACGTGGTCGGGGGCCTCGGCGGCCGGGTCGTATGGCGAGGCGGTTCCCGCGCCGGCCAGCGGCCCCTGTGCCGCCTCCTCGGCGCGCACCGCCTGGGCCCGGTCGTGCAGCGGCTGCGCGCCCGCCGGCGGGCCGGCGAGGCCCGCCATGCCGTAGGAACGGGTCAGCTCGCGGTAGCCCGACACCTGGCCCGACCTCATGATCCGCACGACGTGCCCGTCGCACGTCGGGCAGCTCGGACTGGTCAGCGGCGACGGAACGGTTTTACCGTCCGACTTGTACACAACAAATTGGCCCCCCTTGTCATCGACGTGGTGCTCTATGTCGAACGACTGCTCCCAGCCGTGCCCGCACCTCATGCAGGCGAAGGCATACGCCTCATGGGCCGCGACGGTACCCACACGCTCATTCATACCGTCTCCTTTCCACTCCTCCATTGCACTACCCGGAGGGGTGGAAAGCACCGCGGCCTGGGGATTAATGGCGAGGTCTTGGCGATTCCGAGGCCCGTTCGCCGTTCGACCCGGTGAGCGTTTTACCTTGATGTAAAGACTCTTTACGTACCGGCGCGGCGACCGCCCGTCGCCGCGCCGCGCACGCCCCCCGCGGGGCGCCCGCCGGGCTCG
>NZ_JAKGCV010000513.1 GCF_021556455.1 Streptomyces fuscigenes
CGGGCCGGCCGCTGCGCGCCCTCGTGCGCCGCGACGAGCTCCCGGCCGCGCGCGAGGACGCCCTCGGGCAGGCGCACGGTCCCGGCGGCGAGGGTCACCAGGTCGACGCGGGCGCCGATCTCCCGCGCCAGCGCCGAGAGCCGGCCGCGGTCCGCCTCGGAGCGCATGTCGACCAGCGCCACGACGACGTACCTGCCGCGCGGGTAGCGGGCGTGCAGCGCGCGGACCGTGTTCAGGACGGTGTTGCCGGTGGAGAACTCGTCGTCCACGAGCACCAGGGGACCGTCCCCGGCCAGCAGCGCCGGGTCCTGCGGCAGGAGCAGGTGGGAGGTGGCGTGCGAGTGCGACTCCTCGAATCCGCCCGCCCGCGCGACGCCGGGCACCGGGCGGCGGGTCGAGTGCAGGTAGGGGGCGTCGCGCAGGCCGTCGGCGACGCTGTGGCCGAGGGCGGTCGCGGTCTCTGCGTAGCCGAGGACGACGGCCCGGCGGGCCTCCTCGGCGCCCAGCAGCTCCCGTACGCGCTCGCCGAGCCGTATGCCCGTGCCGTGCACGACGGAGGGGCTCTGGGGCACGTGCTTGCCGAGCACGTTCGACACGAGCAGGTGGGCCCGCTTGGGGTTGTCGCGCAGGGCGAGGCCGAGCAGGCCGGGCAGCCCGGCGTCGCCGGCGAGCTCGACGCCGAGCCGGTCGGACACCCAGGTGCCGGACCAGGTCTCCGCGTCCGCCGCCACCGCGCCTTCACGTCCCACCCGTACCTCCTGTCCCCCGGTCACCGCGCCAGTCCCGCCGCGAGCAGCTCCACGAAGCCGATGTCCTCGCGCGCCACGCCGAAGGCCTCGGCGCGCAGCAGCGTCCGCTCGGCCCAGGCGCGGTGCGGCTTCACCTCGTTCATCTTGTTCGTGTACGCGGAGCGCAGCACGCCGCCGTCGCCGCGCCCGGGGCTCAGGATGTCCCGCGCGTCCAGGTACTCCTCGTGGGTGACGACCGACAGCGCGTTGACCGGCATCACGTGCGAGGGGTGGATGCAGGTCTTGCCCAGCAGGCCGTTGGCGCGGTCGAGCTCGATCTCCCGCAGGAGGCCGTCGAGGTCGTGCTCGATCAGTGCCGCGCGCAGCGGCTCGGCCCGGCCCTCCTGGAACGGGCTGGCGCGCAGCTGGGGCTTGAACATGCGCTCCTGCAGCCGGAAGTACTCCCAGACCGGGCCGGTGATGGTGAAGCCGCTGCCGTCGGCCCGGCCCAGCACGTTGACGACGTCGGCGATGACGTGGGCGACGATCCCCACGTCGTAGGCCGTGGTGTCGGCGGCGCGGCGCAGCCCGTACGCGGAGCAGAAGTCCGTCACGCCGAGGCGCAGCGCGAGCACGCGGTCGCGGTACTTGTCGACGACTCCGGCGATGTCGAGGAGCGTGCCGGTCCTGGTCTCCAGGTGGAGCAGTTCGGGCGACTCCAGCACGGGCATCGCGAACAGCCGCTGCCCCGAGGCCCTCTCGGCCTCGGACAGCGCCTGGAGGAACGGTTCCCCCCGTTCGAGCGTGAACTTGGGCAGCACGAATCCGGACAGCAGCCGCACCGCGGGGCCGAGCCGCCGCGCCAGGTCGGGGATCTGGGCCGCCGCGCGGACCCGGACGAACAGCAGCGGCGTCCGCGCGCCGCCGGTCTCCAGCTCCCGCAGCTGGGCCACGAGGTTGGCCTCGCCCTCGGCGACCTCGCCGTCCGCGATGGAGTCCTCCAGGCACAGCACCATGGACCGCACGCCGAGTCCGTACTGCTTGAGCACGTCCGCGGCGAGGTGCGGCCGCGTGGCGGGGCTGTAGAGAGTGGCCCCGAGGGCCGCCGAGAGCAGCCGGGACGGGGAGTCGCGGGTGAACTCCGCGGGCTCCCGGTGGAACAGCCGTTCGCGCTCCCGCGCCGGGACATGCCCGAAATGACGCATCTGCCATCCCCCGTACTACCTGTAGTGCCCAGCCGGCCACCTCGAAAGGGTGGCCGGTAATAGTACGTATGAATCAATGTCGGCAGTTCCCCGCCCACGTGAAATCCTGATTGCCGTCGCACACACCTCCCGTGTGCCGCAAGCGCCCGCCCCGACATGCGAGGCGGCCGCCTCGGCCGCGGTCACCGCCCGGTGCCGCGTTGTCGCGCGGCGGGGCGGAAAGGCAGGATGGCCCGCATGACGCACGCGATGCTGAAGGGTTCGAACGTCCCGCTCGACACGGCGGCCGTACGGGCCGTGCTGCTGTGGACCCCGGGCCCGGGCGTGCCCGACGTGGACGCCTCGGCGCTGCTGCTCGGACGCGACGGACGTGTGCGCTCCGACGAGGACTTCGTCTTCTACAACCAGCCGCGCCACCCCTCGGGCAGCGTGCGGCGGCTGTCGAAGCGGCAGCGCGGCGACGCCTGGACGGACTCCGTGGAAGCCGACCTCGGCGCGCTCGACCCGTCGGTGGACCAGGTCGTCCTGGCCGCCTCGTCGGACGGCGAGCCCTTCGGCCACGTGACGGACCTGCGCATCCTGCTGTACGACGCGTCCGACGCGGAGGGCGAGCCGATTGCCCTGTTCGACGTACGGGCGGAGACGGGCGAGGAGACCGCGGTCATCTGCGGCGAGCTGTACCGGCGCGGCGACGGCTGGAAGTTCCGGGCGGTGGGGCAGGGCTACCCGACCGGCCTGGTGGGCCTCGCGACCGCCTTCGGCATCTCGGTCGACGAGTCGGAGGAGTCCGAGGCGGCCGCGGACGGGCAGGACGGCGGTGCCGGGGCGCCGGGAGCGGACGGCACCGGCGGCGGGGCGCCGGCCGCGAACCCCTCCGGCGGCGCGGGCATCCCCGCGCCCGCCGCGCCCGCCTACGGATATCCGCCCGTCGCCGAACCGGCAGCGCCCGCCTACGGCTACCCGCAGCCCACGTCCCCGCAGCCCGTCTCCGCCCAGCCGGTCGCCGCCCAGCCGTACGGGTACGGGTACCCGCAGCCCGCGGCGGCGGCGGCGCCCGCGCCCGATCCGGGCTTCCGGCTGCCGCCGATGGGTCCCCAGTTCCTGCACGACACCCAGGTGCACTGACCGGCGGCGTCGTCGGCGCGGGTGGCCGCGGACGCCTCCCGGGCAGCCCGCCGCCACGGGCGCACCGCACCTCGCGCGGCGCCCGCTCGGCTCTCCCGGTCCGCCGGGCTCACGGCCCGCGACCGGACGGCCCCGGGGCCTCACGGCCCCCGGCCGGGGACGCGGTTCACTGCGCGTTCACGACGACCGCGTAGGCCAGGAAGAAGCCGGCGACCGCGACGGCGAGCAGCACGATGAGCGTGAGCGGGGTGCCCGCCCAGCCCCTGGACGTCTCCTGGAGGGGTCCGGCCTCGGACGTGCTCCCCTCGGCGGGCGGGGTCTCGCCGGGCGGCACCCCGCCCCCGGGCTCCAGCCCGGCGGTGGTGAGCGGGTCGGGATCCTGATTGGTGGCAATCATGCGGGACGGGTACCCCGCGCGTGCTTTCCATGCGGCCCGCCCTCGCCCGGCCCGCCGCGCGCCCTCGGCCCGCACCGCGCGCCGCCCGACGGAAGCCCGTGCGGCGGTGCCGCCCGGCGGG
>NZ_JAKGCV010000514.1 GCF_021556455.1 Streptomyces fuscigenes
CCCGGGCGCCCGCCCCCTGGGTCGAGCGCGCGCTGTCGCTGCGCGCGGCGGCGGAGCGCCACGAGCCGGTCGCGCCGGCGGTGCTGGAGCGCCTCGCGGCGACCCTGGCGTGCCGGCTGCTGTCGGAGGACCGTCCCGACGGGGAGCTGTACGCGCTGATCCACCGCGGCGATCCCGATCTGCTCGCCGCCTACGCGGACACGGCCCGCACCGAGCGCGTCCGGGCCCGGCTGCGGGCGGTGCCCGCGTACGCGGCGGACTGCTTCGCGGCCTGGACGTCGCTGCCCGGGGCGACGCGGGCCTGGGACGAGACGCGGACGGCGCTGCTGGAGAAGGTGGCCCGGCCCGCCGTGCGGGCGCTGTCCCCGGCGGATCTCGCGGCCGTCGAGCACTGTCTGGAGGAGGCGGGCGCGCACCGGGCGGAGGAGTTCCGCCTGTGGCAGCGCGAGTCTCCCCTCAGCCGGCTCGGCCGCCGCCTCGGCGGGCTCGGCCGCCGCTCCTGACCGGCG
The DNA here is from genome assembly GCF_021556455.1 of Streptomyces fuscigenes. Lineage (GTDB taxonomy): Bacteria > Actinomycetota > Actinomycetes > Streptomycetales > Streptomycetaceae > Streptomyces > Streptomyces fuscigenes. The sequence goes on from NZ_JAKGCV010000514.1 coordinate 510, forward strand.
GGTCCCCGGGTCCGCCGGGCGCGGGCACGGCGGGTGCGAGAGGCGGGGCCCGAGAAACGGTCCCCCGGGAGCCCGGACACGGCGAAGGGCCGCCCCTCTCGGGGACGGCCCGGTGCCCGGGTGCGGTGCCGGTCGCGCCGGAGCGCGACCGGTCCGCGGGTCAGCTCCCGTCGGGCGTGAGCCGCAGCGAGATGCTGTTGATGCAGTAGCGCTGGTCCGTCGGGGTCGGATAGCCCTCGCCCCGGAACACGTGCCCGAGGTGGGAGCCGCACGAGGCGCACCGCACCTCGGTGCGGACCATGCCGTACGAACGGTCGTCGATCAGCTCCACCGCGCTGCTGTCCTTCGGGTCGAAGAAGGACGGCCAGCCGCAGTGCGACTCGAACTTCGTGTCGGAGCGGAACAGCTCGGCTCCGCACGCCCGGCAGGAGTAGACACCCTCGGTGGTGGTGTCCGTGTACTCACCGGTGAAGGCCGGCTCGGTGGCCGCTTCCCGCAGCACCGCGTACTCCTTGTCCGACAGCTCGGCACGCCACTGCTCGTCCGGCTTGACGACGTCGTATGCCTTCTTGATTCCGGATTCCACGGAGTCTCCCTTCAGTCGGCGAGGCGGGCGAGGATCCGCGGACCGAGATCCGTGACGTCACCCGCGCCCATGGTGAGAACGAGGTCGCCACCCCTCGTCATTCCCGCCAGGAGGGCGGGCACCTCCGCCTGGTCGTGCACCGCCTCGACCTCGGCCCCCGCGGCCCGTGCCGCGTCGACGACCAGGGCGCTCGTGATGCCCGGGACCGGGTCCTCGCGCGCCGGGTAGATGTCGAGGACCGCCGAGGCGTCGGCGAGGGCCAGCGCCGCGCCCATCTCGCGGCCGAGCTCCTGCGTCCGGGAGAAGAGGTGGGGCTGGAAGACGACGAGGAGCCGGGCGCCGTCGGGCAGTGCGGCGCGCATCGCCTCCAGGTCCGCGGTCATCTCCGTCGGGTGGTGGGCGTAGGAGTCCACGACGCGCACCCCGCCCTCCTCGCCCTTGAGCTGGAGGCGGCGGCCGACGCCGGTGTACGCGCCGAGGGCCGTGGCCAGGTCCGCCGCGGGGACGCCGAGGGCCGCGCCCGCGACCAGGGCGGCGACCGCGTTGGTGGCGTAGTGGCGGCCGGGCACGGACACCGTGAACGCCAGCTCCTCGCCGTCCAGGACGACGGTGACGCGGCTGGTCAGCCCGTCCGGCTCGATGGCGAGGATCCGGGCGTCGGCGTCCCGCGCGACGCCGTAGGTCACGATGCGCGGGGCACCGCCCGCGGCGCGCACCCGCCGGGTCAGCTCGACGGCGCCCTCCTGGTCGGCGGAGACCACCAGCGTGCCGCCCGGGACGATCTTGCCGACGAACGTCAGGAACGACTCGTGGATCTCGTCCATCGACGCGTAGTTCGCGTGGTGGTCGAGTTCGGTGTTGAGGACGATCGCGACCTCGGGGTCGTACTTCTGGAAGCTGCGGTCGCTCTCGTCGGCCTCGGCCACGAAGATCTCGCCGTCGCCGTGGGAGGCGTTGGTGCCGGGGCCGGACAGGTCGCCGCCGATGGCGTACGAGGGGTCGAGGCCGAGCCGGCCGAGCGCGACGGCCAGCATGGACGTGGTCGTCGTCTTGCCGTGGGTGCCGGCCACCGCGAGGGCGCGCCCGCCCGCCATCAGGGAGGCGAGCGCGTCCGAGCGGTGCACCACGGGCACGGAGAGCTCCGCGGCGCGCACGAGCTCCGGGTTGTCGGCGCGGATGGCGCTGGAGACGACGACGCAGGTGGCGTCGTCCGCCAGGTGACCGCCGTCGTGCCCGATGTGCACGGTCACGCCAAGGGCCCGCAGCGCGTCCGCGGTGGCCGAATCCCTGGCGTCGCTGCCCGCGACCTTCGCGCCGCGCTGGGCGAGGATCTTCGCGATGCCCGACATGCCCGCACCGCCGATGCCGATGAAGTGCGGCCGTTCCATGGCGGCCGGGATGCCGGGGGCGGATGCCATACGTCTCTCCAGTGCGGGGTCGCGCGAGGACCTGTGGTGCCAGGTCGTGGGTCGCGCCTCACCCTATTCGCTGTGCGCGAAGAGTTTCAGCACCGGGACGCCGACCTGGTGGCGCGCCCTGGAGGCCCAGTCGCGGTGGAAGAACTCCTCCACGTAGTGGGGCTCGGTCAGGACCACGACCTCGTCGGCCGTCACGTCGTCCACCACGGCGGTGAGCCGGTCCAGCGGGTGCTTCTCCACGACCTCCCCCCTGGCCTCGGAGCCGGTCTCGCGCAGCGCGGTGATGGTGCGGGCGAGGGCCGCCTCGGCGGGGTGTCTCGCCTCGCGGCCCTCGGGCTCCTCGGCCTCCTGGGCCGCCTCCTTGATCTCGCCGTAGGCCACGTCGTCGATCGCGCGCAGCAGTACGTCGGCCTGGTCGCCGCGGGGCTGCATGAGCACCACGAACGACACCTTCTGGTCACCGTGGAGCGTCGTCACGAACTCCACGTCCTCGGGCGTCAGTGCCTTCTCGATCATCAGTACGCTCGTGAACACGACAGGCGCCCTTCCGTGCGGTCCGGTGGACCGCAGCCGCGGCCCACTGCTGAAACCATCCTTCCCCGCCGTGGCAGGGGCTGGATCTAGTCTGCCCAGCCGGAGCTAAGCGGAACGATAAATTCCAGTACAGGCTTCGCCGCCGGTCTCGAAAATCCGTTCTTCGACTCCTCTACCCCTGATCGCGAGAGATCCACGGGGTGTCCGCCGCCGTGTAGCGGCCGAACAGGAAACCGTCCTCCATCAGGAGTGACGCCGGCTCGAACCGGGCCGGCACCGCCGTCTCGGGCCCGCCCGCGATGCGCTGGGCGCCGCCGGCCGCCAGCAGCGGCGCGAGGGTGAGGCACAGCTCGTCCAGTACGCCGGCCGCGACGAACTGGCCGAGCAGCCGGGGTCCGCCCTCCGTCAGCAGCCGCGTGTGGCCGCGCTCCGCGAGGGCCTCGACGGCCCGCGCGGGATCGACGCCCGCGCGGTCGCCCGCGACCACCACCTCGGCCCCCGCCTCGCGCGCCGCGCGCAGCCTGCC
>NZ_JAKGCV010000515.1 GCF_021556455.1 Streptomyces fuscigenes
CAGCCGCTCCGCCGGCGCGGCGGCGCCCGTCAGCACCAGCGTCGGCACGAGCGGCGAGGTGAACAGGGGCAGCGAGAAGTCGAGGTCGCAACTGGCGGTGACCACGGCGACGGCCGGCGCGGGCCCCTGCCCGGCCGCGGCGCGCCGCGCGGCGAACGCCTCCCGGGCGCGCGCCGGCCGGTAGCCCTCCCGCCGTACGGTCTCCGCTCCGGCGACCACCACGTCGGCGAGCGCCCGCAGCACCCCGAAGACGCGCATGTCCGCCGCCGAGGAGATGGAGTGCGAGCGGCCCCCGTGCTGCGCGGCGCCGTCCAGCGTGGAGACCATGTTCCCCCGCAGCCACGCCCGGCCGTCCTCGCGCGCCGGATACGCGTAGGCGTCGGCGAGCTCGTCGAGGGTCCACTCCCGGTCGGCCTCGGGCGGCGCGGAGGCCGCCGCCCCGGCCGCGGATGTCTGATCGGTCACAGGGAACAGGCGTCGCATGCGAAGCAGTCTCGCCGGACTCCTAGAGTTGAGCAACGTGACCTCCTCCTCCGCCGACGCAGGCGCCTCCGCCACCGCGGCGGCCCCCCTGTCCCTGTGCGCCCGATCCCCCCACGTGCCGGCCGACCGGCTCGTCGCCGAGATGGTGCCGCCGCCGCGCTTCGACTCCGTGCGCTTCGACACGTACGTCCCCGACCCCGGGCAGCCGAGCCAGGCGCTGGCGGTCGAGGTCCTGCGGGGCTTCGCCGCGGGCCTCGCGGCGGGCGCGGAGGGCGGCCGGCGCCGCTGGTTCGCCCGGAAGCCCGCCGAGCCGGCCGGTCCGCGCGGGATCTACCTGGACGGCGGCTACGGCGTCGGCAAGACCCACCTGCTCGCTTCGCTGTGGCACGCGACGCCCGCCGAGCCGGAGCTGAAGGCGTTCGGGACGTTCGTCGAGCTCACGAACCTGGTGGGCGCGCTCGGCTTCCAGGAGACCGTGCGGACCCTGAGCGGCCACCGGCTGCTGTGCATCGACGAGTTCGAGCTGGACGACCCGGGCGACACGGTCCTCGTCTCGACGCTGCTCGCGCGGCTCGTCGAGGCGGGCGTCGCGCTCGCGGCGACCTCCAACACGCTGCCCGGCAAGCTGGGCGAGGGCCGCTTCGCCTCCGCCGACTTCCTGCGCGAGATCCAGGGGCTGTCGGCCCATTTCCGGCCGGTGCGCATCGACGGCGAGGACTACCGCCACCGGGGCCTGCCGAAGGCGCCCGCCCCGTACACGGCCGAGCAGGTCGAGCGGGTGGCGCGAAGCACGCGGGGAGCGAGCCTCGACGCCTTCCCGGCGCTCCTCGGCCACCTCGCCAAGGTCCACCCCAGCCGCTACGGGGCGCTCACGGAGGGGCTGGCCGCCGTCTGCCTGACCGGCGTGGGGCCGGTGCCCGACCAGTCCACAGCGCTGCGGCTCGTCGTGCTCGCCGACCGGCTCTACGACCGGGAGATACCGGTCGTGGCCTCCGGGGTGCCCTTCGACCGGTTGTTCGGCGACGACATGCTGAACGGCGGCTACCGCAAGAAGTACTTCCGGGCGATCTCCCGGCTCACGGCCCTGGCCAGGGAAGCGGAGGAGCTGATCAACGACTAGGTTCGGGCACCGGGTAGGTTCTCGAGGGGTACGACCGACCGGAGCCGTACGCAACCAGAGAAAGGGTTCCACCATGGCCACCAAGCGCCAGGCGCACACCGTCTGGGAGGGCAACCTCCTCAAGGGTGCCGGCAACGTCACGTTCGACTCCTCCGGCATCCCGCAGCAGTCGGTCACCTGGGCCTCCCGCGCGGAGGAGGCGAACGGGAAGACGAGCCCCGAGGAGCTCATCGCCGCCGCCCACTCCAGCTGCTTCTCCATGGCGCTGTCGAACGGCCTCGACAAGTCCGGCACCCCGCCGACCAGGCTCACCACGCAGGCCGAGGTCACCTTCCAGCCCGGCACCGGCATCACCGGCATCCACCTCACCGTGGAGGGCGAGGTCCCGGGCATGGACGAGGCCGACTTCGTGAAGGCCGCCGAGGACGCCAAGGCGAACTGCCCCGTGAGCCAGGCTCTTACGGGCACCACGATCACGCTGAGCGCCTCGCTCGCCTGATCCCCGCACCCGCGGAAGGGGCCCGGCACGCGCCCGCGTGCCGGGCCCCTCGTGTGCGGTGCGCACCGCCGGGCACTGCGACCCCGCGCATCCCCACCCACGCCGTCCGACGCCGTCCGACGCCGTCCCGCGCCGTCCCGCGCCGTCCCGCGCCGTCCCGCACCGGGTGCGCGCGGCTCGCGGGCCGGGCCGCCGCACCGCATTCTCGAAAAGGAATCGACGGAAAGGGCGCGCCATGGCGAAGAAGCACGGGAGCGGCAAGGAGGGCGGCGGCGCGAAGGCGAAGGCCGGCGGGAAGGGCGCGCCGCCCGGGCCGCCGCTGAGCGACCTGCTGCGTCTCCCGCCGGGCGAGGCCGTCGACCTGTCCGCCCACGACTCCCGTGCCACCCCCGGCGGCCCGAAGGGCAAGGCGGCCGGCGCGCGGGAGACCGCGGCGCTGGCCGAGCCGCTCGGCTCACTCCAGGAGCGCCTGTACGCAGCGAGCACCGCGGGCGACGTCCGGCGGCTGCTGCTCGTGCTCCAGGGCATGGACACCAGCGGCAAGGACGGGACGGTCAAGCACGTGATCGGCCTGTTCAACCCGGCGGGCTGCCGGATCAGGTCGTTCAAGGAACCGACCGAGGAGGAACTCGCCCACGCGTTCCTCTGGCGCGTCAAGCGCGCGCTGCCCGCCGCCGGCGAGATCGGCATCTTCAACCGCTCGCACTACGAGGACGTGCTCGTGGCCCGGGTGCGTTCGCTGGTGCCGCACCGGGAGATCCGGCGCAGGTACGGCCAGATCAACCGCTTCGAGCAGTCACTGGCCGACCGGGGCGTGCGGGTCGTGAAGGTGTTCCTGCACATCGGCTACGAGGAGCAGCGGCGGCGGCTGCTCGCCCGGCTGGACGACCCGGACAAGCACTGGAAGTTCAGCGAGGGCGACCTGGAGGACCGGGACCTGTGGCCGCGGTACCGCGACGCGTACGAGACGGCGCTGACCCGCTGCGCCGGGGAGGACACGCCCTGGTATCTCGTGCCGGCGGACCGCAAGTGGTACCGGAACTGGGCCATCAGCACGCTCCTGCGCGAACACCTGGCGGCCATGGACCCGCGCTTCCCCGCGGCGGGCTTCGACGTGGCCGCGGCCCGCGACCGGCTGCTCGCGACCCCCTGAGCCCGACTCAGCCGGAGCAGGCGAGGCGCTGCCCCTCCTGCCACTCGCAGACCGGGCACAGCGTCGCGCCGCGGGTCGTCTCCGGGTACTCGGTGGGCTCCGCGCACTGCACGCAGGCCGCGTACCGGACCGTCCCGGCTGTCTTCGGCGACCCTTCCGCGCGGGGCGCAGGGCCGTCCGCCGCGCCGTCGTGCTCCGGGTCCGTGGTGCGCTCGTCCATGTCCTCAAGGCTACGTCCGGCGCGACGCGGCCGTGGCGCCCTCACGGGCGCCGGAGCGCGACCCGGCTCGCGGCGGCCGCCGCGAGCGCGCCG
>NZ_JAKGCV010000516.1 GCF_021556455.1 Streptomyces fuscigenes
CCGCACGGCGGTGAGCAGCGCGCCGGCGCCCGCACCCGTGATCGCCGAGCCGTACAGGACGGGGTGCACGAGCGAGCGCGCGGTCTGCGCGGCCAGATCGCGGCGCAGCCGCTCGTACGGCAAGGCCTCGTCCGCCACGTAGGCGGCGAGCAGCGCGTCGTCCCGCTCGGCGAGGCGCTCGGCGAGCCCGGCGACGAAGTCCGCGTCGTCCGGCCCGTACGGGACGAACGCCGCGCGGGGCCCGCCCGCGGACGCGACCCGGCCCAGGGGCACGAACGGGCCGCCGAGGCGGCGTGCCAGGTCGGCGGGCAGCCGCTCGTCGGCGCCCTGCGCGCCCGACCGGTCGATCTTGTTGACGAACACGAGCGAGGGGATGCGCAGCCGGCGCAGGGTGCGCATCAGCACCCGGGTCTGCGCCTGCACCCCCTCCACGGCGGAGACGACGAGCACGGCGCCGTCCAGCACGGACAGCACCCGCTCCACCTCGGCGATGAAGTCCGGGTGTCCCGGGGTGTCGATGAGGTTGACGGTGACGTCGTCGACCGGGAACGACACCACCGCCGAGCGGATGGTGATGCCGCGGCGCCGCTCCAGGGCGAGCGTGTCCGTGCGGGTCGAGCCCGCGTCGACGCTGCCGACGGTGTCGATGACGCCCGCGGTGTGCAGCAGGCGCTCGGTGAGGCTGGTCTTACCGGCGTCGATGTGCGCCAGGATGCCGAGGTTCAACGTACGCACGTGGCTTCGTGTCCTTCGAGGAGAGCGTGGGTGCCTGCCGGCCCGTCAGGGCCATCCGGTAGGTCGCGAACGCTCCTCGCATGAACATCTCCTCGGTCGACTGCCCGTTGCCCGACCAGTGCAGCGCAGGGCCGACGGGGCGGCAACCGAATTAAGGCCCCCGCCCCGGGCACCGGGAGCCGCCCGGGCTCTCCCCTCGCGGGCCGCCGCCCTCCTGCACGCGGCGCGGCTCAGTCCTTCTCGGCGGCGTCGCCGCAGGTGGGCCGAGGGGTACGGGGAGGCGCCCCCGCCGGGCCCGGGGGACCGAAGGCGACGCCGGCGAGCAGTGAACGCGTCGCCCGGTCGAGCAGGACGACGGAGGCCGTCCCCCGAACGGCCCCGCGGCCGCGGGCGCCGATCGCCTCCGTCAGCGCCGCCAGGCCCCGCACATGGGCGCCGAACGTGCGCCGCGGAACGTGCCGCCCCCGCGCCCGCTGCCCCCGCAGCGCCTCGGCGGGCGTGATGTCGAGGAGGACGAGATGGACACCCGCGTCCCGGGCCTGCCGATGCGCGTCCGGCCGGGGACGGCCGGGCTCCGTCGCCGGACGGCGGGGCCGGAGCCGTACGGCGAGGGCGAGCAGGCGGCGCATCCAGGCGCGGCTGCCGCAGTCGTGCACGAGCAGGGGAGCGCCGGAGCGCACCGCCGAGCAGAGTCCCGCCAGGTGGGCGAGCCGGGCGAGGGGCCGGTAGGCGGCGTACGGAAGCCGCGACGGCATGCGGGCCTCCCAGCGCTCGTGCGCCGCCCGGGGGTCGACGACCCGGACGCCGCCGCCGCTCGCGGCGAGGCGGCCCAGCAGCGTCGACTTGCCGCTGCCCGGAAGCCCGGAGACCACGACGACCGCGCCCGGCGGGTACTCCAGGACCACCATGCCGGCCGGCCCGGGACCGTCCGGACCGCCCGCCGCGGACCCGGCGCGGGCCTCCCCGGCACCGGCCGGCACCTGCCCCCCGACGCGGAGATCCACCACTCCGCGCGGCCGTATCCACTCCCCCATGTGCGCGCCCCTTTGCCGCGCGCATCGTAGCGGGGCCGGCGCGGGCGCCCCGGAGGCCCGCACGGGGGACCTGGGGAAACGGGCGCGGCACCGCTGCCGGAGCCGTCGTCCGGCGGCGGTGCCGCGTGGTGCGTGTTCCGGCCGGTGCCGGAACGGGGTCAGCCGAGGCCGGCCTTGGTGAGCCACTCCTTCGCGACGGCCAGCGGGTCCGCGTTCTGCGACTGGACCTTGGTGTCCATCTCCAGCAGCGACTGCGTGTCGAGCTTCGCCGACACCCCGTTGAGCGCGTCGACGCCCTTCTGCGAGAGCTTCGACTTGTAGACGAGCGGGACGACGTTCTCGAAGCCGAAGAGGTTCTTCGGGTCCTGGAGGACGACGAACTTGTCCTTCGGGATGCTCGGGTCCGTGGTGAACACGTCGCCGGCCTGGATGTTGTTCGCCTTCAGCGCGGCGATCGTCAGCGGGCCGCCCGCGTCGAGCGCCTTGAAGGACTTGTACGTCTGGCCGTACTCCGACTTGAGGCCGACGAGGCCCTGGTGGCGCGTCTGGAACTCGGGCGAGCCGCCGATGACCAGGTCCGGCGCGGCCTTGCTCAGGTCGGCGATCGTGGACTTGGTCGTCAGGTCGTACTTCTTCGCCGTCTCCGCGTTGAGGACGACGGCGTCCTTGTTCTGCGCGGGAGCCGGGTCCAGCAGCGCGAGCTTCGGGTCGAGCTTCGCCGTGACCGCGGCCTGCGTGGTCTCGACGGTCTTCGGCGCGGCCTTGGAGTCGAGGTACGCGAGCAGCGCGCCGTTGTACTCGGGCAGGACCGTCAGCGTGCCGTTCTTCATGAGGCCGTACGTGGTCTCGCGGCTGCCGATGTTCGGCTTGTAACTGACCTTGAAACCCTTGGCCTTGAGTGCTTCGCCGTAGATGTCGCCCAGCAGGATCGACTCGGCGAAGTTGTTGGAACCGACGACCACGGTGTCGCCGCCTGCCGCGGGCTTCTGGAGCGGGTCCGAGGAGCCCTTGTCGGACGAGGAGGAGGACGAACAGCCCGCCAGCGCCGTGGCGGCGGCCACGAGGGCGACCGCGGCTGTGATGGCGCGTTTGCGGCTGTTTCCGGTTACGGTCACGTTTGCCAACCTGAAGTCGTTCGGAGGACTGGTGGGTCGAGCGCACATGTGGAGAGACAGAGGCAGCCGTGCGCGCGTGCTTGACAACCCCTGCACACACATGGTGTCGATCCAAGCCAGGGGCGCCCCGCCCGTCAAGCTTTTCATGTCACTGATTGACATCGACTGGCACCCGGTGCGCGCAACCGGAAGCAATCCGCGAACCGTCCGGTCGGTCTTGTTCAGCCCGTGGCGCATCGTGATCGAATTGCTGGTTGCATCCGGCAATTGCCCTCGTCGTACGGCCAACTCGGTCTGGTCAATTCTTCTCTGGGGTCGTAGACGGCACCGTAGAGCGACTAGATAATCTTCATTCCTCGGACCCGGTCCGCCCTTGTGCGGGCCGACTGAGATGGTTTCCGCTCGCCGATCCGGTCGGAATATCCGGCCGTAGCGCCCTGACCAGTCAGAACGGGCGTACAGCCGAGGAGGCTTGGTGCCCGCGCACAGGAGGGTCAGGAGGGACGCGAGCGACCCCGGTGACTCCGGCGACCGCGAATTCCGGACGGATCGCGGCGAGTACCCCGAGGGATCCGGCCGCCCCGGGAGCACCGGGCGCCCCCGCGGCACCGGGCGCCCCGAGCACGCAGGCCCCCCGTCCCGCGACGCCGGCGCCCGGGCGGCCGGCGGCGGCCGGCGCGG
>NZ_JAKGCV010000517.1 GCF_021556455.1 Streptomyces fuscigenes
CCCCCGCCGGCGACCGCCAGGGCCCGCACGACCCGCCCTCCGGGCCGGGAAGCGGTCCACCCACCCACCAAGGAGTCACGGATGCCCGAACCCGGGCCCCTCCCCCTCCCGTCGAGCCCGCCCACCGTCGCGGCGCTCCTCGGCGCGCGCGCCCGGACCGCCCCGGCGGCACGCAACGCCCCGACCGGCGGCATCGTCTCGCAGCCCTCGCAGGGCGACACGGGCACTCCGCCGGCCCCGCACCCGTTCCTGGACCGCCTGCTCGGCGGCCCGAGCGGACTGGGCACCGCCAGCCTGCACTTCGCTCCGCGCGGGGGCACCGCCCCGCCCGCCGAGCCCGAGACGCCCCCGGCGTCGGCGCCGTCGCGCGAGCACGAGCACGAAGTCCCGGTGCCGGACGGCGAGCGGCCGCTCCCGGCGGCCGGGGCCGTCCCGGCGGACGAGGGAGTCCCCGTTCCGGGCCTGTACCACCACCCGATCGTGCCTCCCGACCCGGCGCGGGTGGCCGAGGTCAGCCGGCGCATCAAGGAATGGGCGGTCGACGAGGTCCAGGCGTTCCCGCCCGAGTGGGAGGACCAGTTCGACGGTTTCTCCGTCGGCCGCTACATGGTCGCCTGCCACCCGGACGCGCCCACGGTCGAGCACGTCATGGTGGCCACGCGGCTGATGGTCGCCGAGAACGCGGTCGACGACTGCTACTGCGAGGACCACGGCGGCTCGCCCATCGGCCTGGGCAGCCGGCTCCTGCTCGCACACACCGCGCTCGACCCGCTGCACACCACCTTGGAGTACGGGCCCCGGTGGGCGGAGTCGCTCGGCTCCGACGCGCCGCGCAGGGCGTACCGCTCCGCCATGGAGTACTTCAGGGCCCAGGCGACGCCCTCCCAGGCCGACCGCTACCGGCACGACATGGCCCGGCTGCACCTGGGCTACCTCGCGGAGGCTGCCTGGGCGCAGGCCGACGAGGTGCCGGAGGTCTGGGAGTACCTGGCGATGCGGCAGTTCAACAACTTCCGCCCCTGCCCGACCATCACGGACACCGTGGGCGGCTACGAGCTGCCCGCCGACCTGCACGCGCAGCCGTCGATGCAGCGCGTCATCGCGCTCGCGAGCAACGCCACCACGATCGTCAACGACCTGTACTCGTACACCAAGGAACTCAAGAGCCCGGGGCGGCACTTGAACCTGCCGGTGGTCATCGGGGAGCGCGAGGAGGCCGACGAACGCGACGCGTATCTCAAGGCGGTCGAGGTCCACAACGAACTCATGCACACCTTCGAGGCCGAGGCGGCGGCCCTGGCCGCCGCGTGCCCCGTCCCGGCGGTAGTGCGCTTCCTGCGCGGAGTGGCCGCCTGGGTCGACGGCAACCACTACTGGCACCAGACCAACACCTACCGATACACCCTGCCCGATTTCTGGTAAGGAGCACACTGCACAGTGACCAGCACCGACATCACCACCCCGTTCATCCCGGCTCCGGCGTCGCCCTACCAGGGCGACATCGCCCGCTACTGGGACCAGGAGGCCAGGCCGGTGAACCTGCGCCTCGGCGACGTGGACGGGCTCTACCACCACCACTACGGCATCGGTGACGTCGACCGCACCGCCCTCGGCGACCCGAAGGACGAGGGGTACGAGAAGCGGCTGATCGCCGAACTGCACCGGTTGGAGTCGGCGCAGACCGACGTCCTGCTGGACAACCTGGGCGGCATCGGAGCCGACGACACGCTCGTGGACGCCGGCTGCGGCCGCGGCGGCTCGCTGGTGATGGCGAACCAGCGCTTCGGCTGCCGGGCCGAGGGCGTCACCCTGTCGGCCAAGCAGGCCGAGTTCGCGAACCGCCGGGCCGGTGAACTCGGCATCGCCGACCGCGTCCGGGCCCGCGTGTGCAACATGCTGAACATGCCCTTCGAGACCGGGCAGGCCGCGGCGTCCTGGAACAACGAGTCGAGCATGTACGTCGACCTGGAGGACCTCTTCGCCGAGCACTCGCGCATCCTGTCGGTCGGCGGCCGGTACGTGACCATCACGGGCTGCTGGAACCCGCGTTACGGCCAGCCGTCGAAGTGGGTGTCCCAGATCAACGCGCACTTCGAGTGCAACATCCACTCCCGCCGCGAGTACCTGCGGGCCATGGCCGACAACCGCCTCGTACCGCAGGCCGTCGTCGACCTGACCCCCGCGACGCTGCCCTACTGGGAGCTTCGGGCCACGTCCTCGCTGGTCACCGGGATCGAGGAGGCGTTCATCAACTCGTACAAGGACGGCTCCTTCCAGTACGTGCTGATCGCGGCCGACCGCGTCTGACCGAGCCCCCGTGAGGCCCGGACCCGTCCCCAGCCGACGGGTCCGGGTCTCACGTCGTACCGGGCCCGGCGGGTCGCGGGGGTCGGTCGAGGGAACGAACTGAACTTTCGGGCGGCGGCACACGTACTCGGGAGGAGAGGGTGGCGGGGCGGACGACCGTCCTGCCCGGGAGTACCCGGACGCGGCAACCGGCACGTCCGCGAAGGAGGCTAGGGTGTCGAAACCACTCGACCGGCTCGCCGGGCGACGGTCGTGCGTGTCCGGATGACTAGGGAGAACCGCCGCGATGCACCAGCAGGACTCAGCCGTTCCCGACGCGGGATCAGGCCGGCTGATCGCTGATCGCTACCGCCTGCTGTCCGCGCTCGGGGAGGGCGGCATGGGGACGGTGTGGCGCGCCCTCGACGAGAGCCTGCAGCGCGAGGTCGCCGTCAAGGAGGTGCGCGCGCCGGCGGAACTGCCGGCCGCCAAGGTCGAGCTGATGTACACCCGGTTGCAGCGCGAGGCCTGGGCCGCCGCCCGGGTCACCGCACCCAATGTGATCACCGTGCACGACGTGGTCACCGACGGGGGCCGCCCCTGGATCGTCATGGAGCTCGTCCAGGGCGGTTCGCTCGCGGATCTGCTCAAGTCCCGGGGGACGCTCCTGCCGCGGGAGGCGGCGCGCATCGGCGCCGAGGTCGTGGACGCGCTGCGGGCCGCGCACACCGCGGGCGTGCTGCACCGGGACGTGAAGCCCGCCAACGTGCTGCTGTCGGACGACGGCAGGGTGGTCCTCAGCGACTTCGGCATCGCCGTGATCGAAGGGGACACGGCGCTGACGATGACCGGCGAACTGGTGGGCTCCCCCGAATTCCTCGCCCCCGAGCGAGCGTTGGGCCGGACCCCGGGCCCCGCCTCGGACCTGTGGTCCCTGGGGGTGCTCCTCTACGCCGCCGTGCAGGGCCGCGGGCCGTTCCGCAAGACCGGCGCCCTGGCCACGCTGCGTGCCGTCGTCGACGAGGATCCGCCCTTCCCCGATCGGGCCGGCCCGCTGGCCGCCGTCCTGGAGGGCCTGCTGCGCAAGGAGCCCGCCGAGCGGATGTCCGCGGAGGAGGCGGCACGGGGGCTCCGGCTCGTGGTGCGGGACGCGGAGTCCGGCCCGGGCGGCGCGCCCGCCGACCCCCGCGTGCCGCACGGCGAGGAGCTGCCCACCGCCGCCTCCGCCACGGCGTCCGGCACCTGGGCGCTCACGGCCGCC
>NZ_JAKGCV010000518.1 GCF_021556455.1 Streptomyces fuscigenes
CGCGCGGGCCCTCTCCTCCCGGGCGCGCAGCTCGCGGGCCCTCGCCTCGCGGGTACGCGCGTCGCGCGACCGCGACTTCGCCGCGTCGGCGGCCGTGCGCGGTCCGTCCGGGCCGCCCCCCTCCAGGCCGCCCCCCTCCGGTTCGTCCGCCCCCGGGTCGTGCGCGACGGGATCGGTCTCCTGCGCCGGGCCCCGCGTATCGGCCTCCTCGGTGCGCGGGTTGCGCGTCCCGGGGTCGTCCAGGGAGTCCAGCAGCCGGGTGACGAGGTCGCGGGTTCCGGCCAGGTCGCGGCCGGCCGGGCCGTCGAAGTGGTCGTCGAGGACGGTGAACCAGCCGAGGATGTCGACGAGGAGATCGCGCTCCTCGCCCTCCGCCCGCGGATAGGCGTACGCGATCAGTTGGGGCAGCCCGTAGGCCGCGTAGCGGTCGAAGGCGGCCTCCGCGACGAGGCCGTGGCGCAGCAGCCAGGTGGCGTGGTCGTGCGCCGCACGGCGCCCGACCGCTCCGGCCGTCATCATCATCGGGCCGTCACCTCGTCGGCCTCCTCGCGCGGAAGGAAACGCAGGGACAGGCCCTGGGCCTGGACCGTCGTCCAGACGACCTCCCTGGCGCCGGCGCCCTCGGCCGGAACAAGGCGCAGAGTGCGCAGCAGCGTCGCCGCGACCACGCCCAGTTCGGCCCACGCCAGGTCCTCGCCGACGCACTTGTGCTTGCCCGCGCCGAACGGCATGGCGGCACGCCGTGAGATGCCGGCCGCCTCGTCGCCGGTGTTCCAGCGGTCCGGGTCGAACGTGTGCGGGTCGGGGAAGAACTCCGGGTGCCGGTGCAGCGCGGTGAGGCTGAAGAGGAGTTCGGCGCCCTCGGGGACGCGGTACGCGCCGAGGGTCAGGTTCTTCCCCGCGGTGCGCATGAGGAAGGCGTTCGGCGCGTGCAGCCGCAGCAGCTCCCGCAGGGTGGCGAGGGTGTACGGGAGGCGCTCGAACGTCTCGGGCGTGATGACGTCACGGGCGGCCTCCGACACGTCTCCGAAGTGCGCGTCGAGTTCCGCGACGATGCGCTCGTACACGTGCGGGCGCCGGACGAGTTCGTGCAGGAACCACGTCATGGTCGTGGACGCCGTCTCGGTGCCCGCGCCGAACATGGTGATGGCCTCGGAGCGCACGTCGGCCTCGGTCAGGGGCTCGCCCGTCGCCGGGTCGACGGCCCGCCGCAGCAGCGACAGCAACGTCACGTCCGCCTCCTCGCCTCCCCGCTCCCCGGCCCCGGAAGCGGCCCCGGCCCCGGCCCCGGCCCCGGAGGCGGCAGTACCGGATCCGGCGGCCGCCGTCCCGCCCGTCCCGGTCCCGGCGGGCTGCTCGCCGACGGCCCGGTCCACGACCTGGTTGATGACGCGCACCGCTTCGTCGAAGCGCCGGTTGACGGCCACGGGCACGCGCGCGAGGGAGGGGTGCGGATAGAGGGAGTGGAAGATCTGGCCCTTCACCAGGTCGGGCAGCGCGCGGTGGAACGCCTCCGCGAGGCCGTCGTCGAGGCGGGCGCCGAAGAGGGTGCGGGTGACGACGTCCAGGGCGAGGTGGTTCATCTCCTTCGCCACGTCGACGACCCGTCCGTCGCCCCAACGGGAGATACGTTCCCGCACGATCTCCTGGATCAGGGGCAGGTAGCCGGCCACCCGGCCCTTCGTGAACGCGGCCGTCATGCTGCGCCTGCGGTCGCGGTGCGCCTGGCCCTCGGACATCAGCAGGCCGTCGCCGAAGGCGTCCTTCAGCGTCTGCTGCACTGCGCCGCGCGGCGCGTCGTGGGCGAACGCGACCAGGAGTTCGTGCACGAGCGGGGGCGCCGTGACCACGTACACCCTGCGCGGGCCCAGCTGGATCTCGACCACGCCGCCGACGGCGGAGAGCGACTCGATGAACCCGAGCGGATCACGCAGCAGCGGGATCACATGACCGACCCCCGGCACGGAGCCGGGCGCACGGGGCGGGGGCGCCGCCGGGTCGGTACGGTCCGGCCCGCCGGGGCGGTCGGAACAGTCGGAACGGGGAGCCAACGTGGCCACGTCATCAGCCTTCCGTGAGCGGTCACTCGTAGTTTCTCGACGGCCTAACTCCTGCCGTCCCACACCATTTCTGCCGTCAACGGGCAGACCGTCCCAGCATCTCACGCTGTGCATTATGTTGATGACTACAGGTAATCGATGCACGTCGTTCGGCATATGCCAGAAGTCCGCTGCGGGCCCGAGTACGCCCGGTAGGACCTCCCGCCACCCGGCCGCTGCTACGCACGAATGCACTACAGGTGAACGACGGCGCCGCGTTGACGTCCGGCGACGGAGACGGCCGGGCCGGCGCCCGCAGACGGCGGCGGAGCCGCCCGCACCGGACCCCGAGACCGGTACGGGGACACCCGGTCCTGCGGCGCGCGTCCCTGGTTCCCGGGGCGCCCCGCGCGGTACACGACCTTCCGTTCCGGGGCGATCGGCGTTCCGTGCGAAGGAGCCTCCCGAGGCGGGCCCCCCCGGCAACGAGCGGACGCCTTCCGCGGGCGCCACGGCCTGGGGACATCGGGAACGGCGCCGCCCGGCAGCCGAGTGGGCCGCGCGGGCCCGGCCCGCGCGCTCCCGCCCGCCGTCCGTCCCGTTCCCGACGCCCGGTCAACACCGATCCCACACCGGAAACTGGCGTTCGTATGGTTAAACTCACGGCTACTGCACGTGGACCCAAGTGACCGACGAGACAGCCGGTGGGACGGGGAGGGCCGATGGCGACCGCACGGAAGGTCATCCTCTATGCGATTGTCGTCTTCATCCTCTATACGATCATCACTTCCCCGGCGAGAGCGGCCGATCTGGTGCAAGTAGGATTCGAGGGGATATCCAACGCCGCGCAGGGCGTGGGGGATTTCTTCACCCAGCTGATCCAGTAGCCCCGGGCCCGGAAGCGCGGCACCCCGCCCCTCCCGGAAGTGAGTGCCCCGTGATCCGCCATCTGGTTCTCTTCAAGCTCAACGAGGGCGTTTCCCACGACGACGAACGCGTGCTCGCCGGCGTCCGTGCGTTCCAGGCACTCGGGGACAAGGTGCCCGAGGTCGCGTCCTGGGAGTTCGCCCGCAACCTGAGCGGCCGTCCGAACGCGTACGACTACGCCATCAACACGTCCGTCGCCGACCTGGACGCCCTGCGCCGGTACGCCGACCACCCCGACCACCTGGCCGGGGTCGCGCTGTGGCGGGAGTTCGCCACCTGGGTGATCGCCGACTACGAGTTCTGATCCCCCTTCACCTTCTGCCCCACGTCGGGATGACGTGGGGCATTTGGTGTTTAAGTGGCAGATAGTCGCCAACACGGAGTTATCGGGTGCTTGCGCACAGTGCACATGTCTTGTGATGCTATGACCGCTTTTGACCGATGAATTGACCGCAGTTGACGAGGGGTGGCGACGTGCCGGCCAGTACAACGCCTCAAGCGCCGCCCCAGGGCCCGCCGCCGCCCGCCGCCGGCGGCCCGGTCGCGCCCGGAGAGCCACCGGCGGCCGACCCGGCCCGCCT
>NZ_JAKGCV010000519.1 GCF_021556455.1 Streptomyces fuscigenes
GGCCGGCGGCCTGCTGATGATCGAGGACACCGGCGAGGAGCCGGGGCCCCGGCCGGGGCCGGACACGACGGCGGCCCGTCGCGGGGAGGCGCGGGCCGACCGGCCGTCAGGAAGCTGCGACGCCCGGGGAGTCCGGGCCGGACCCTCGCTCCGGGCCGGGCGATGACAGCGTTGCCAGGAGCAGCGCCACGTCGTCCTCCTGCCCCCGGCTGTCGGCGACGGCGCCGACGATGTGGGCCGCCAGGGCGCGCAGTTCCACCGGGCCCTCGGCCATCGCCTCCACCACGCGCCGGCAGCCCGCGTCGAGGCTCCGCCGCCCCGACTCCAGCAGGCCGTCGGTGCACAGGAGGAGCGTGTCGCCGCGCTCGAACAGCAGGCGCGTCGTGGGGTGGGGCGCGGTGGCGAAGCCGGGCATCCCGAGGGGCAGCCCGCCGTCGACTTCGAGGTGGGCGACGTCCCCGTTCGCGTACCGGACGAAGGGGTCCGGATGTCCCGCGCGCGCGAGGAGGGCCTCCCCCGTGCGCGGCGTGACCGCCACGTACACGCAGGTCGCCAGGCGGTCCGTCTCCAGCTCCGTGAGGAAGGCGGAGGCGCGTGCCATGACGGTCGACGGCGGGTGGCCCTCCGAGGCGTAGGCGCGCAGGGCGGTGCGCAACTGGCCCATGACGGCCGAGGCGTCGAAGTCGTGCCCCTCCACGTCCCCGACGATCAGCGCGATGCCGCCGTCCGGCAGCGGGACCGCGTCGTACCAGTCCCCGCCCACCTCCTGGCTGTTGCTGGACGGCTGGTAGTGCACGGCCGTCTCCAGGCCCTCGACGCGGGGGATGCGCGCGGGGAGCATGGCGCGCTGCAGCCCCACGGCGACCGCGTGCTCGTGGTCGTAGAGACGGGCCCGCTGCAGGGACTGCGCGACGGCGGAGCCGAGCGCGAGGAGCAGGTCGCGATCCACGCTGGTGAAGCTCGTACGCCCCTCGTACAGGACGGTCAGGGCGCCGGTGGGGCGGCCCTGCGCCACCAGCGGCGCGATGGCGGTCGAGGTGACCGGGCTCTCCTCGACGTTCGGCCACATGAGCGGGTACTTCTCCTCGAAGTCGGGCCGCCGCACGAACAGCGGCTGCTGGGTGCGCACCACCTCGGCGAAGGGCGTCGGCGCCTCGACGTCCAGCACCTCGAAGCCGCGGAAGACCACGGCGGGCAGCCCCTTCGTGACCAGGCGGGGATCGCCGTCCTCCTTGAAGGTGGTCAGCGCGATGCCGGCGGCGCCGATGCCCCGCAGCGTCTCGGCGTCGTTCAGCGACTCCAGCACGTCGTCGAAGGTCAGCGCCTTGGCCAGGGCGGCTGTCGTCGCGTGGACGACGTCGCTCTGGCGACGGCGCACCGCGTCGCTCGTCGCCTGGTCCACGGCGCCCTGGAGCTCCGCCGAGGCGTCCCGGATCACGCCCACGACCTTCTGCGCGCTGCCCCTCCCGTCGCGGATGACCTGCACCTGGGCGTGCGCCCAGCGGGTCTGGCCGCGCGGCCGGCAGCACGCGCGGAAGTGGAAGCTCAGGCCCGTCCGCTCGAAGCCTTCGCTCTGCACCGCCTTTCGCAGTTCCGCCATCTCCCGGGGGATCACCCGCCGCGCGAGCGTCGACACCTGCCCGTCGAACTCGTCGGGCTTCAGCCCGAACACGGCGAGTGCCCCCGGATGCATGTACACCCTCCCCGTCCGCACGTCCCACAGGAATGCGCCCATCCCGCTGCGGGCCATGGCGCCGGGGAGTTCGGCGCGCAGTTCGGCCTCAAGTGCCTCGGAGGTCGCGCGCCTGCCAGCCTGGGGGGCTGGGACACTACGCATCGCACCCTCCATATAACTATATTAAGTAGTATTTAAGGCGTTTGTCCCACCTTACGCCGCCCGCGCGCCGACGGCGCCGACGCCCGGGCGCCGTCCCACTCGGCGAACACCGCGCACGCACGCCGAACCGGCCGCCTCTCCCTCCGCGCACACCGCGCCCGCACCGGCGCCCGGGCGGCGCCCCCTCGCGGCACACCGCGCGCGGGTCCGCAAGGCCCCCGCGCCACCGGAGCCGGTGACGGCGCGCGCCCGGGAGCGGACGGTGCCGCACTGCCGAACGAGCGCTCGCCCGATGGGGGTGGCCGTGTCGTCCGCGCGCTCCCGGCTGGGCAAGCTGCTGACCGGGGCCGGACAGGCCGGCACAGGGGCAGGGCGGCGCAGGGGCGGGGATGGTGGGCGTGTCGGAGCGGATGCGGCGGGGCGAGGACGCGGGGGAACAGGCGGTGCTGCTGGCGGCCGGGCTGGCCGAGCTGGCCTGGAGCACGTGCGGCGGCGCCCTGCGCACGGTACGGGGGCTGCTGGGGCGCTCGGACCTCGGCGACCTCGCGCAGCAGGGACAGCGGGACCTGCGGGCCCGCGGGAGGCTGGCGCTGGATCGGCTGGGCACCGGGGGCGAGGCCCACATGGAGGTGCTGGCCCGCCACGCGCGCGCCCGCTCGGCAGGCGGCACCGGTGCCTGAGGCGGGCGACGACCTCGCCGTGCTCCGCTCGCGGGTGGACCGCGAGCTGGACGAGTTCGTCGGCAGCGAGGTCGAGGCGCTGCTCGCGGTGGACGAGGAGCTGGCGCCGCTGGGCGCGGCGCTCAGATCCGTCACGTCGCACGGCAAGCGCCTGCGCTCGGCCTTCTGCTACTGGGGCTGGCGGGGCGCCGGGCAGCCGGACAGCGGTGCGATGGTCCGGGCCGCCGCGAGCATGGAGCTGGTGCACGCCGCGGCCGTCGTCCACGACGACCTGATCGACGACAGCGGCCTGCGGCACGGGCTGCCGACCGCGCACGTCGTGCTGCGGGACGTACTGGCCGGACGCCCGCGGCCCGCCACCCGGGCCCGCTCGCTGGCGATGCTGTGCGGGGACCTGCTGATGTCGTGGGCCGGCCAGCTGTTCGCCACCTCCGGCCTGCCCGCCGCCTATCTGGCGCAGGCCCGCGCGCCGTGGAGCGTCCTGGCGCGCGAGCTGATCGCCGGGGAGGCCCTGGAGATCCTGCACACCGCCGGCGGGCACGAGGTGCGGCGGTCGCTGAAGGTGATCCGCTACAAGACCGCCAAGTACACCGTCGAGCACCCGCTGCACATCGGGGCGGCGCTGGCCGGGGCCGACCAGGGGCTGCGCGCGGTCTTCAGTGACTACGGGCTGCCGCTGGGAGAGGCGTTCCAGTTGCGCGACGACGTGATCGGACTGTTTGGGGAGCCCGCGACGACGGGCAAGGCGAACACGGACGACATCACCGGCGCCCGGCCCACCGCGCTCGTCGCCCTCGCGCACGAGGCCGCCTCCCCAGCGGAGCGGCGCGAGCTGGACGCGCTGCTCGGCCGCGCGAGCCTGAGCGACGCCCAACTCCGGCGCGTGCGCTCCCTCGTGGAGGGCACCGGAGCCCGCGGCCGGGTGGAGGACATGATCACGCAGCGGGTCGCGGCGGCCACCGGGGCGCTGCGGGGCGCCGGCCTCTGCCCGGCCTCCCGCCTGGCGCTGACCCGCCTGGCCGG
>NZ_JAKGCV010000051.1 GCF_021556455.1 Streptomyces fuscigenes
CCGGAAGCGGAGCGCGGACGGGCGGCCGGCGGCGCGTCGGGCGCCCGGCGTCCGAACCCGGCGGGCCGTCAGACGCGGGGCAGCGACTCCGCCGCGATGCCGCCCTCGATGGCGAGGATGCGGTGCAGCCGCGTGGCCACCAGCAGGCGCTGCATCTGCGGCGGCACGCCGCGCAGCACGAGTCTGCGCCCGCACCGTCCGGCGCGCCGGTGGACGCCCATGATGACGCCGAGTCCGGTGGCGTCCCAGGAGTCCAGCTCGGTCAGGTCCAGCACGAGGTCGCCGACTCCGTCGTCCACGGCCGCGTGCAGGACCGTACGGGCGTCCGCCGCGCTGCGGACGTCGAGGCGGCCCCCGACGACCAGCTCGGCGTGGTCGCCCCTGATGTGCATATGCGCTCCCCGAGAGTGCGGTGTGTTCTGGCAGCGCCCGCGTCGTGCGTCGAACCGTGGCGTCGGACGCCCCGCCACCGGCGGTCTGCCCCGATGCAACAACTGACTGCCCGCAGGGGCGACACGTTGTTGCCTGTGAGCGAACCGATATCGAACCCGACCGCTTCTCACCCGATCGGGTGAGAGTCGTCGGCCCCCAGCGGTCCGCCCGAAACGTCAGTGCTTGTAGAACCCCTGCCCGCTCTTGCGGCCGATGTCACCCGCGTCCACCATCCGGCGCATCAACTCGGGCGGGGCGAACTTCTCGTCCTGCGACTCCGTGTAGATGTTGCCGGCGGCGTGCAGCAGGATGTCGACGCCCGTCAGGTCGGCCGTCGCGAGCGGGCCCATGGCGTGGCCGAAGCCCAGCTTGCAGGCGAGGTCGATGTCCTCGGCGGTGGCGACGCCCGACTCGTAGAGCTTGACCGCCTCCACCACCAGCGCCGAGATCAGCCGCGTGGTGACGAAGCCGGCGACATCGCGGTTGACGACCACGCAGGTCTTGCCCACCGACTCGGCGAACTCCCGCACGGTGGCGAGGGTCTCGTCGCTGGTCTTGTAGCCGCGTACGAGCTCGCACAGCTGCATCATCGGCACCGGCGAGAAGAAGTGGGCGCCGACGACCCGTTCGGGATGCCCGGTGGCCGCCGCGATCTTGGTGATCGGGATGGCCGAGGTGTTGGAGGCGAGGACGGTCTCCGGCGCGGTGATCTTGTCCAGGGCCCGGAAGATCTCGTGCTTCACGTCCAACTGCTCGAACACCGCCTCGACCACCAGGTCGGCGTCGGCGACGGCGTCGAGGTCGGTGGTCGTGGTGATGCGGCCGAGGGCCGCTTCCGCGTCGGCCGCGTCCAGCTTGCCCTTGGCGGTGAACCGCTCGTAGGAGGCCTTGATGGTGTCGGTGCCCCGCGTCAGCGCCGCGTCGGTGACATCGCGCAGCACGACCTCCCAGCCGGCCTGGGCGGAGACCTGCGCGATGCCGGACCCCATGAGTCCGGCCCCGATGACGGCGAGCTTCCTGGCCACGACACACCTCTCGGTTCTCTCGGGTGAGCAGCCGGGCCTGCGGCGGCGCGCGGCTCTTTAACGCGCCCTTACGAACGCGGCGCTTAGCGGAGGTTAGCGGCCCGAGGCGGCCGTGTGGCGCCGGAGAGACACGCGTCACGTCTCAGATGACGGACGTCACACCGGGGCGGCGCCGGGGCGCCCGTCAGGCCGCGCGCACCGCGTAGGCGAGGACCTGCTCGCCCCACAGGTCCTCGATGTCGTCCAGCAGCACCAGCGCGTCGCGCGAAACCTCCGCCGCGGGACGGGCCTTCACCATCTCCCGCGCGACGAAGTCGGTCAAGCAGCGCTGGAGCCACGCGAGCTGACCGCCCACCAGCAGGGGCCGGGGGTCGCCGGGCGCGGCCCCGGCCTCCTCGCGCAGGGTCCGCTCGATGTCCTCGCAGGCCTCCTGCTGGACGCGCCGGAGCCGGGCCTGGAGGGCGGGCGCGCCCTCGACGACGCGCAGGTAGCGGTCGTAGCCGTCGACCAGCCCGACGCGCGGGGAGACGGCGGCGACCTCCGCACGCGTCTCGCGCAGTACGGCGCGGGCCGCGGACTCGCCGACGTCCCGGCCGCGGACGAACCGGGAGAGCCGGCCGACCACGTCCTCGCCGCGGTCGAGGAACAGGTCCTCCTTCGCCGGAAAGTAGTTGTACACGGTGTTGACGGACACGTCGGCCAGCTCCGCGATCTCCGCGACGGTGACGGTCCCGAAGCCGTGCTCAAGGAACAGCCCGGTGGCGATGTCCGAGATCTGCTGTTTCGTTTGCCGCTTCTTGCGCTCCCTGCGCCCTTCTTCCACGGGCCCATCCTCCCTGCCCGCACTGTCACGCCATGGCTGCATCGTGCTCAATATTGGTAGCTCACCATTTTTGGTGTCACCGCAAAACCTCGCACCCGCCGAGGGCCGGCGGGCGCCCGGGACCGCGCGTCTACCCTGGGCACATGGTCCATCTGACGCGCATCTACACCCGTACCGGCGACAAGGGCACCACCGCGCTCGGCGACATGAGCCGCGCGCCCAAGACCGACTCCCGGATCGGCGCCTACGCCGACGCCAACGAGGCCAACGCCGCCATCGGCACGGCGATCGCGCTCGGGGACCTGCCCGGGGACGTCGTGAAGGTCCTGACACGGGTGCAGAACGACCTCTTCGACGTCGGGGCCGACCTGTCCACCCCCGTCGTACCGGATCCCGCGTACCCGCCGCTGCGCGTCGAGCAGTCGTACGTCGACAAGCTGGAGGCGGACTGCGACCACTACCTGGAGGGGCTGGACAAGCTGCGCAGCTTCATCCTGCCCGGCGGCACCCCGGGCGCGGCGCTGCTGCACCAGGCCTGCACGGTCGTGCGGCGGGCGGAGCGCTCGACCTGGGCCGCGATGGAGACGCACGGCGAGACGATGAACCCGCTGGCGGCCACCTACCTCAACCGGCTGTCCGACCTGCTGTTCGTGCTGGCGCGGGTGGCCAACCGGGAGGTCGGCGACGTGCTGTGGGTGCCGGGCGGGGAGCGCTGACCCACCGCCCGGGCACTCTCGCGACACACCTGAGCGCCATCGGTGGCGAGCGCTTGCGGGGCCGGCGTTCCCGGCGGCCGCCCGGCCCGGTCGCGGCCGGCGGAGCCGCGGGGCCGCCCGGCGCACGGAGCGCGCCGACTTTGGTCTGGACCTATTGACGAGTGGTCCAGACCTCTTTACTGTCACCGGACACGCCGGGTCTCGACACGGCGACGCGCAGTGCACGGACCACCCGTTCTGTCCGGTACGCATTCCAAGGAGCACCCGTGATGCTTCGCCCTACCCTTCTCTCCTTCCGCCCGCGGCTGAGATCCAGGGCCGCCGCCGCACTCACCGCCCTCCTCCTGCCGCTCGCGGCCCTGGTCGGCCTCGCGAGCCCGGCCCACGCGGCCGCCTCCGCCACCGCCACGTTCACCAAGACGCAGGACTGGGGCACCGGTTTCGGCGGCCAGTGGACCGTCAAGAACACCGGCACCACGTCCCTGTCCTCGTGGACCGTCGCGTGGGACTTCCCCACCGGCACCGCCGTCACCTCCGCGTGGGACGCCGACGTGACGAACTCCGGCAACCACTGGACGGCCAAGAACAAGAGCTACAACGGCACGCTGGCACCCGGCGCCTCCGTGAGCTTCGGTTTCAACGGCAGCGGGCCGGGCTCCCCCAGCGCCTGCACCCTCAACGGCGCCTCGTGCGACGGCGGGACGTCCGTGCCGGGCGACAACCCGCCCTCCGCACCCGGCACCCCCGCCGCCTCGGCCGTCACCGACACGTCGGTCAAGCTGACCTGGAGCGCCGCGAGCGACGACAAGGGCGTCACCAACTACGACGTCCTGCGCAACGGGACCAAGGTCGCCACCGTCACCGGCACCACGTACACCGACAGCGGCCTCACCGCGGGCACCGACTACTCCTACACGGTCCAGGCGCGTGACACCGCCGGCCAGACCGGTCCGGTCAGCGGCTCCACCGCGGTGCACACCACCGGCGGCGGCACCACCGACCCGGGCAACCCCGGCACCTCCGGCAAGGTCAAGCTCGGCTACCTGACGAACTGGGGCACCTACGAGCGCAACTACCAGGTCAAGAACCTCGTGACCTCGGGCTCCGCCGCCAAGATCAACACGATCAACTACGCCTTCGGCAACGTCACCGGCGGCAAGTGCGCCATCGGCGACGCGTACGCGGACTACCAGAAGACGTTCACGGCCGACCAGAGCGTCGACGGCACCGCCGACACGTGGGACCAGCCGGTCGCGGGCAACATCAACCAGCTGCGCGAGCTCAAGAAGAAGTACCCGAACATCCGCATCCTGTGGTCCTTCGGCGGCTGGACCTGGTCCGGCGGCTTCGGCCAGGCCGCGCAGAACCCGGCCGCGTTCGCGCAGTCCTGCTACGACCTGGTCAAGGACCCCCGCTGGGCCGACGTCTTCGACGGCATCGACATCGACTGGGAGTACCCGAACGCGTGCGGCCTGTCCTGCGACAGCAGCGGGCCCGCGGCGCTCAAGAACCTGACGCAGGCGCTGCGCGCCAAGTTCGGCAGCAGTGCGCTGGTCACGGCCGCCACCACGGCCGACGCCTCCGCCGACGGCAAGATCACCAAGACCGACTACGCGGGCGCGGCGCAGTACCTCGACTGGTACAACGTGATGACGTACGACTTCTTCGGCGGCTTCAGCCCGCAGGGCCCGACGGCCCCGCACTCGCCGCTCACGTCGTACAGCGGCATCCCCACGCCGGGCTTCGACTCCGCCGACGCCATCGCCGCCTTCAAGGCGCAGGGCGTCCCGGCGGCCAAGCTGCTCCTCGGCATCGGCTTCTACGGCCGCGGCTGGACCGGCGTCACGCAGGACGCCCCGGGCGGCACCGCCACCGGACCGGCCCCGGGCACCTACGAGCAGGGCATCGAGGACTACAAGGTCCTCAAGAACACCTGCCCGGCCACCGGCACCGTCGCGGGCACCGCGTACGCGCACTGCGGCACCAACTGGTGGAGCTACGACACCCCCGCGACCATCGGGTCCAAGATGGCCTGGGCGAAGCAGCAGGGCCTGGGAGGCGCGTTCTTCTGGGAGTTCAGCGGCGACACGTCCAACGGTGAACTCGTGACGGCGCTGTCCAACGGCATCGGCTGACGGACCACCGCACCACCACGGCGAAGGGGCGGCACCCGGCGGGTGCCGCCCCTCTCGTCGTCGGGCCGCGCGGCCGGACGGCCCTCCACCGCTCCCGGGGGGGGCGCGGCCATCAGGCGGTGTTCACCCTCCCCCACTCTCCGAGCGGGGGGACCCCCACCCCACTCTCCGAGCGGGGGACCCCCGTCCAGAGGGCGGGCCGATCAGGCCACGTTCACCCTCTGGCCCGGTGGGGCGGCTTCGAGCCAGGCGAGGAAGCCGGTGAGGGCGTCGTCGCTCATCGCGAGTTCGACGCGTACGTCCCGGTGCCGGCAGGTCAGGACGACCGCGTCGGACAGGAGGGCCATCTCCTCCTCGCCCTCGGGCGCGCGGCGGGCCACCACCTCGATCGCGGAACGCTCCAGCGAGCGACGGGGGCGCGGGGCGTAGGAGAAGACGCGGAACCAGTTGACGCGGTCGCCGTTGTACCGCGCCACTCCGTAGACCCAGCCCTTGCCGGACGGGTCGGGCTGCTCCGGCAGGTCCCAGCGGACGCTGCAGTCGAATGTTCCGCCGGAACGCTGGATCAGGCGCCGGCGCAGGCCGAACACGAAGAGACCCAACGCAACCAGGACGACGACCAGTGCCACGACAAGCAGAGCGAGGGTCATCTGTACCGACCTCCTCGCCTCAACCGGTCACGCACCTCAAAACCAAGGGCCTGTCGGGTGGCTCGCACCGGGCGGGCCCGGCCGTTCGTCCACCGCATCGCCTCAGCCGCGGCCCGTTCCGGAGAGTCCGGAACGGGCCGCGGCTGAGGGTAAAGCAGTTGTGCGGCCGCTACTTCGCCGCCACCGCGCGCATCCGGACGTCGGCACGCCGCTCGGCGGCAGAGTCGTCGTCCGACTTCGCACGGGCCAGCGCACGCTCGGCGCGCTGGGGGTCGATCTCGTCCGCGAGCTCGGCGACCTCGGCGAGCAGCGAAAGCTTGTTGTCGGCGAACGACAGGAACCCGCCGTGCACCGCGGCGACGACCGTGCCGCCGTCACTCGTACGAATGGTCACCGGGCCCGACTCCAGCACACCGAGGACCGGCTGGTGGCCGGCCATGATGCCGATGTCGCCGGAGCTGGTGCGCGCGACGACCAGGTGGGCCTCGCCGGACCACACGTTGCGGTCGGCTGCGACCAGCTCGACGTGCAGATCAGCCAAGGGTGGCTCCTCGGGTCAGCACCCGGCGGTTTCTCCGGGTGTCGATGTCAATTCTATGGGGTGCTCGTGAGCGCGCGGGGAGCGGGGCGGCCGAATCCGACCGGCCGCCCCGGCCCGCGGTGCTCACGGGGGCCCGGAGCGTCAGGAGACGCCGAGCTCCTTCGCGTTCTTCTTCAGGTCCTCGATGCCACCGCACATGAAGAACGCCTGCTCGGGGAAGTGGTCGTACTCGCCGTCGCAGATCGCGTTGAAGGCCGCGATCGACTCGTCGAGGGACACGTCCGAACCGTCGACGCCGGTGAACTGCTTGGCGACGTGCGTGTTCTGCGACAGGAAGCGCTCGACGCGGCGGGCACGGTAGACCGTGAGCTTGTCGTCCTCGCCGAGCTCGTCCATGCCGAGGATGGCGATGATGTCCTGGAGGTCCTTGTACTTCTGCAGGATCGCCTTGACGCGGCTGGCCGTGTCGTAGTGCTCCTGCGTGATGTAGCGCGGGTCCAGGATGCGGGACGTCGAGTCCAGCGGGTCCACCGCCGGATAGATGCCCTTCTCCGAGATCGGCCGGGAGAGCGTCGTCGTCGCGTCGAGGTGCGCGAACGTCGTCGCCGGGGCCGGGTCGGTGAGGTCGTCGGCGGGCACGTAGATCGCCTGCATCGAGGTGATCGAGTGACCGCGCGTCGAGGTGATGCGCTCCTGGAGGAGGCCCATCTCGTCTGCCAGGTTCGGCTGGTAGCCCACCGCGGAGGGCATGCGGCCGAGCAGGGTGGAGACCTCGGAACCGGCCTGCGTGAACCGGAAGATGTTGTCGATGAAGAACAGCACGTCCTGGCTCTGCACATCGCGGAAGTACTCCGCCATGGTCAGGCCGGCCAGGGCGACGCGCAGACGCGTGCCCGGCGGCTCGTCCATCTGTCCGAAGACCAGCGCGGTCTTGTCGATGACGCCGGAGTCGGTCATCTCCTCGATGAGGTCGTTGCCCTCACGGGTGCGCTCACCGACGCCCGCGAACACCGACACACCGTCGTGGTTGTTGGCTACGCGGTAGATCATCTCCTGGATGAGCACCGTCTTGCCCACGCCGGCGCCGCCGAACAGGCCGATCTTGCCGCCCTTGACGTACGGGGTCAGCAGGTCGATGACCTTGATGCCGGTCTCGAACATCTCGGTCTTCGACTCGAGCTGGTCGAAGTTCGGGGCCTTGCGGTGGATGGACCAGCGCTCGGTGATCTCCGACTCGGCGCTCGGGTCGTTGAGCACCTCGCCCAGCGTGTTGAACACGCGGCCCTTGGTGACGTCGCCGACGGGCACGGTGATGCCCTCGCCGGTGTCGGTCACCGGGGCCTGGCGGACCAGGCCGTCGGTGGGCTGCATGGAGATCGCGCGGACCACGCCGTCACCCAGGTGCTGGGCGACCTCGAGGGTCAGCGTCTTGCGCTTGCCCGCCTCGGCCGGGTCGTCGACCTCGACCTTGAGAGCGTTGTAGATCTCCGGCATCGCGTCGACGGGGAACTCCACGTCGACGACCGGGCCGATGACCCGGGCGACGCGGCCCGTGGTGGTCGGCGCCTCAGCTGTGGTCGTCATTACTTTTCACTCCCCGCGTTCGCGTCGGCCAGGGCACTGGAGCCACCGACGATCTCGCTGATTTCCTGGGTGATTTCGGCCTGTCGGGCCGCGTTGGCAAGCCGTCCGAGCGATTTGATCAGCTCGCCGGCGTTGTCGGTCGCCGCCTTCATCGCACGCCGCGTGGCCGCGTGCTTGGAGGCCGCGGCCTGGAGAAGCGCGTTGTAGATGCGGCTCTCCACGTAGCGCGGCAGCAGGGCGTCCAGGACGCCCTCGGCCGACGGCTCGAACTCGAACAGCGGCAGCGCCTCGGGCTTCCCGACCGCTTCCGCGGACGGGTCCTCCTCCAGGCGCAGCGGCAGCAGCCGGTTCGCGACGGGGGTCTGCGTCAGCATCGACTCGAACTCGGTGAAGACGATGTGGAGTTCGTCGACACCGCCCTCGGCCGTGTCCTGCTGGACCGACGCGATCAGCGGGGCCGCGACCGCCTTGGCGTCCGCGTAGGTGGGGTTGTCGGTGAAACCGCCCCACGACTCCACGACCTTGCGCTCGCGGAAGCCGTAGTACGCGACGCCCTTGCGGCCGACGATGTAGACGTCGACCTCCTTGCCCTCACCGCGGAGCCGCTCGGTGAGCCGCTCGGCCGCCTTGATGACGTTGGAGGAGTAGCCGCCCGCCAGACCCCGGTCGCTGGTGACGAGCAGCAGCGCGGCACGGGTCGGCGACGCCGCCTCCGTCGTCAGCGGGTGCTTGGTGTTCGACCCCGTCGCGACGGCGGTGACGGCGCGCGTCAGCTCCGTCGCGTACGGCGTGGAGGCCGTCACCTGGCGCTGAGCCTTGATGATCCGCGAGGCCGCGATCATCTCCATCGCCTTGGTGATCTTCTTGGTCGCGGTGACGGATTTGATGCGACGCTTGTAGACCCGGAGCTGCGCTCCCATGAGTCAGGTCCCTTCCGTCGTCACTTGGCCGCGTCGGCCGGGGCGTCCGCGCCCAGCAGCTTGCCGTCCGAGGTCTCGAACTGCCGCTTGAAGGCGTCGACGGCGTCACCGATGGCGGTGGTGGTGTCGTCGGACATCTTCGCGCCCTCGGCGATGCTGGTCAGCAGCTCCTTGCGCTCGCGGCGCAGGTGCTCGTGAAGCTCCGCCTCGAAGCGACGGATGTCCTCGACCGGAACGTCGTCCAGCTTGCCGTTGGTGCCGGACCAGATCGAGACGACCTGCTCCTCGACGGGCATCGGCTTGTACTGGGCCTGCTTCAGCAGCTCGACCATGCGCTTGCCGCGCTCCATCTGCTGCTTGGACGCCGCGTCCAGGTCGGAACCGAAGGACGCGAACGCCTCCAGCTCACGGTACTGGGCGAGGTCGACGCGCAGACGGCCGGAGACCTGCCGCATGGCCTTGTGCTGGGCCGAGCCACCGACGCGGGAGACCGAGATGCCGACGTTCAGCGCGGGCCGCTGGCCGGCGTTGAACAGGTCGGACTCCAGGAAGCACTGGCCGTCGGTGATGGAGATGACGTTGGTCGGGATGAACGCCGAGACGTCGTTGGCCTTCGTCTCGACGATCGGCAGACCGGTCATCGAGCCCGCGCCCATGTCGTCGGAGAGCTTCGCGCAGCGCTCCAGCAGGCGGGAGTGCAGGTAGAAGACGTCGCCCGGGTAGGCCTCGCGGCCCGGCGGGCGGCGCAGCAGCAGGGACACGGCGCGGTAGGCGTCGGCCTGCTTCGAGAGGTCGTCGAAGATGATCAGGACGTGCTTGCCCTGGTACATCCAGTGCTGGCCGATGGCCGAGCCCGTGTACGGGGCGAGGTACTTGAAGCCGGCCGGGTCGGACGCGGGGGCGGCGACGATCGTCGTGTACTCGAGCGCGCCGGACTCCTCCAGGGCACCGCGCACGGACGCGATGGTGGAGCCCTTCTGGCCGATGGCGACGTAGATGCAGCGGACCTGCTTGTTCACGTCGCCCGAGCGCCAGTTGTCGCGCTGGTTGATGATCGTGTCGACGGCGAGCGCCGTCTTGCCGGTGCCGCGGTCGCCGATGATCAGCTGACGCTGGCCACGGCCGATCGGGACCATCGAGTCGACGGCCTTGTAGCCGGTCTGCATCGGCTCGTGCACCGACTTGCGGACCATGACGCCGGGAGCCTGCAGCTCCAGGGCGCGCCGTCCCTCGGTCTCGATGTCGCCGAGGCCGTCGATCGGGGCGCCGAGGGGGTCGACCACACGGCCGAGGTAACCGTCGCCGACCGCCACGGAGAGGACCTCTCCGGTGCGGGTGACGGGCTGCCCCTCCTCGATGCCCTCGTACTCGCCGAGGACGATCGCGCCGATCTCGCGCTCCTCGAGGTTGAGGGCGAGGCCGAGGGTGCCGTCCTCGAACTTCAGCAGCTCGTTCGCCATGGCGGAGGGCAGTCCCTCCACCCGGGCGATGCCGTCGCCGGCCACGCTGACCGTACCGACCTCCTCGCGCGAGGCCGCGTCCGGCTGGTACGACTGGACAAAGTTCTCCAGCGCGTCCCGGATCTCCTCCGGCCGGATCGTGAGCTCCGCCATCTGGGTTCCCTGCTCTCCTTGTTGGGCCCGAAGTTTCTTTGGGGTCTGGGGGCGACCCCCAGGAATCTTCTGCAGTTGCTGCACGGCCCAACCGGGCCGCATGTCGTGCTGTGTCCCTGCGTACTGCTGTTGTTTCGCGGCCGGTGGCCTGCGCCGCCGGCCGTGCCGCCGTCAGCGACCGCCGAGCTGCCGGTTCGCCTCGTCGAGACGCTCCCGGATCGAGCCGTCGATGACCTCGTCACCGATGCGGACCGAGATCCCGCCGAGGACCTCGGGGTCCACGTCGAGGTTCAGGTGCATTTCCCGCCCGTACGTCCTGGCCAGTGCGGCGCCGAGGCGTCGCTGCTGGGCGTCCGTGAGCGGGACCGCCGAGGTGACCACGGCGACCATCCGGTCACGGCGTGCCGCCGCGAGTCCGGACAGGGACCTGAGCCCGTCTTCCAGGCTACGGCCACGCGGCCGGGTCACGAGACGGACGACGAGACGCTCGGTGACCGCCTCGGCACGGGAGCCGAGGAGGCTGGTCAGGAGCGTGGCCTTGGCGGAGGCCGGCGCCGTCCTGTCGGTGAGCGCGGCGCGCAGGCCGGGCTCGGACTCGACGATGCGGCCGAACCGGAACAGCTCGTCCTCGACGTTGTCCAGGCGGCCGGTGCGCTGCGCCGCGGTGAGGTCGGCCGTGGCGGCCAGCTCCTCCAGGGCGTCGACCAGGTCGCGGGACTGCGACCAGCGCGACCGGACCATGCCGGAGACAAGGTCGACGGCGCTGCCCTGGACCTGGCCGTTCAGCAGGCGCCCGGCGAGCTCCGCCTTGGCCTCCTCGCCCTGGACCGGGTCGGTCAGGACGCGCCTCAGCGACACTTCCCGGTCGAGCAGCGACGTGACGGAGGCGAGGTCCTCGGCGAGGCCCGCCGCGTCGACCGACGCGTTGTCGGTCAGCGCGTCGAGGCGCTCGCGCGCTGCGGACAGCGCCTCACGGCTCGCGCCGTTCATCGCGTGGCCTCCGCGTTCGCGGCGTTGTTCTCCAGCTGGTCGAGGAAGCGGTCGATGGTCCGGCTCTGCCGGGCGTGGTCCTCCAGGGACTCGCCGACGAGCTTGCCGGCCAGCTCGGTGGCGAGCTTGCCCACGTCCTGGCGCAGCGCGACCGCGGCGGCCTTGCGGTCGGCCTCGATCTGCGTGTGACCGGCGGCGACGATCTCCTCGCGCTGCCGCTGACCCTCTTCCCGCATCTGCTGGATGATCGTGGCACCCTGCTCGGTCGCCTCCTGGCGGAGACGCGCGGCCTCGTGCCTGGCCTCGGCGAGCTGTGCCTTGTACTGCTCAAGGGTCTGGTTGGCCTCGGCCTGCGCCTCAGCCGCACGCTCCAGGCCGCCCTCGATCGCGTCGTGCCGCTCCTCGAGCGTCTTCTGGATGTTCGGCAGCAGCTTCTTCCCGAGGAGACCGAAGACGATCAGGAAGCAGAGGATGCCCACGACGAGTTCCGTCGTGTCCGGGATGAGCGGGTTCTGCGCCCCCTCAGCGGCCAGGAAGGTCATCATGTCTGAACCTTTCGTCGGTCCGGTTACTTGCCGAAGATGAAGGGGGCGACCAGACCGAGGAGGGCCAGCACCTCACAGAGGGCGAAGCCCAGGAACATGTTGGTCCGGATGACCGGCATGGCCTCGGGCTGGCGGGCCATGGCCTCGATCGAGTGACCGAAGACGACACCGATACCGACACCGGGGCCGATGGCGGCGAGACCGTACGCGACGGCGCCCAGGCTGCCCGTGACGTTGCTGGCGGCGAGATTGACAAGCTCGGCAGACATCTTCCTGTCTTCCTTAAGTGATGTGGATCCCCGGGAGGCTTCCCGGCGGAAGTCGGGTGGGAGGCAGTGCAGTTGATCGTCGGGGTCAGTGACCCTCTTCGATCGCTCCACTGATGTAGATCGAGGTGAGCAGGGTGAAGATATAGGCCTGGAGGAACTGGATCAGCACCTCGAAGGCCGTCATGCCCGCTGCCAGGACGAAGGATCCGGCCGCGACCGCCGACATGATCGACGGGGTGAGCAGGTACCAGCTGGCGATGCTGAAGACGAGGATCAGCATGTGCCCGGCGAACATGTTGGCCCACAGTCGTACCGCGAGCGTGAACGGGCGCGTGATGACGTTCTGGATGAACTCGAGAAGCACGATGAGCGGCACGAGGGGCTTGGGCAGTCCCTCGATCCACACGAGGTTCTTCACACCGCCCTTGAACCCGTGCTTCTTGAACGTCAGGAAGATGTACGTGACCCAGACGCAGACCGCGAGCACGACGGGGTACGCGAACCGCGACGCGGACGGGAACTGTGCCAGTGGGATCACCGACATGATGTTCATGATCCAGACGAAGAAGAAGATCGACGCCAGGAAGGGCACGTACTTGGAGCCCTCCTTGCCGATCACTTCGCGGGCGATGCTGCGTGCGATGAAGTTGTAGCCGATCTCACCGATCAGCTGCAGCTTGCCCGGCACCAACTTCGGCTTGCGGAAGGCGAGCCAGAAGAAACCGATCACGATCACCATGCAGATGACCGCCAGGAGCATCGGCTTGGTGAAGCTCACGCCGCCGATCGTGAGGAAGGGCTTGAAGTCGAACGCGTCGAGGCCCGGCGCGGGGAAGCCACAACCCGTGAAGAGGTGGCATCCGCTCTCAGCGAGCAGCGTGTGGGCACTCACCCGTGACTCCTTCGTCGTGATGCATGAGAAACGGCAACCTTGCGTGTCAGCGCGGCCGGTGGAGCCGCGGTTCGGCACTGGGAATGTGGTGTGGCGGTGCCGCCGCGATCCACTCGGGGTATCGGCCGAGGACCGGGCAGACCCGACGCCTCGCTGTCGCCACAGCCGCCGGCCCCGTCAGACTCGTCAGACTTGTCAAAGAGCGGCTGCCGCAGGCTGCCAGGAGTGTGTTCCGTTCCGCCCGTGGGCAGGGAACGGCCCCCGCAGCCGGAAGCGATTTTGGACGATAGCAGATCGCGATCAGGCCTCTTCACGCCACCCTTACGCCGCATCGTAGGACTTCGCCTTCGAGGCGCGTCCGGCCCCCTTGCCGGCACCGGACTTGGCGGGGAACGTCGCTTCGGGGTCCACGTAGAGCATCTTGGAGGTCAGGCTCTGCTTGACCTGTCCGCCCACCCACGACAGCGCGGCCACCAGCAGCGTCAATGCGAACGCGCGCCCGTTGAAGAGCGTTGTGTTCTTGAAGACGACGATGAAGACGCCGATGAGCAGGATCTGCACCGTGTACACGAGGAGTCCCGCCGTCATGGCGACCTGCGGGGTGTCCCGGGTCAAGCGCATGAGGGCGGCGGTGCCGAGGCCGAAGAAGACGGCGA
The DNA here is from genome assembly GCF_021556455.1 of Streptomyces fuscigenes. Classification (GTDB taxonomy): domain Bacteria; phylum Actinomycetota; class Actinomycetes; order Streptomycetales; family Streptomycetaceae; genus Streptomyces; species Streptomyces fuscigenes. Next base: position 13,792 of record NZ_JAKGCV010000051.1, read on the forward strand.
CGACGGCAAGCGCGACAAGTCCGCCGATCAGGCCCTTCTCACCGGCGACGATCGCGCTCACAACGGTGGCTACGACTCCCACAGGGGCGGCGATGATCGCCGAACCCCGGAGAATCCGGGCGTCGTTGGACTGCATGAGGACAGCTCCAGCGGGACTTGGGGGTGGGTGTGCAGAGGGCGGAGGACTGTGATGCGCCGACTCTCCGACGTCGAACAGAGGTTAGCTCCCCGGCACTGCCGCGCCTCGGGTGCACCCCGGCTGAAGGGCCAGTCCTGCCAAGGCCTTTCGGAGTCCCTCACCTGGTAGTGAACGGTATCACAAACTATTTGATGAGGTCTTTACCTCTTCAGTGTGCTAACGGTCACACGTGAGGGTTAATCCGCTCGCGTGTGCAGGACACGACACAGGGTGGCGTGGTAATGCACCGCATTACCCGAATTGACCCTGTCTGTACCTGTGGAAGTCAACGAGCCGATCCGGCTTTCCCGCGATCGGTGAACCGCGACCGGGCGCCCAGGGCGGTCGCCCCGTTGACGCCCGCCGGCACCGCGGCCGCCTCCGGGCCCGCGCCGGCGTCCGCGCCGCCCTCGGCGAAGGGGAGGCCGCCCGCCGCCTCTTCGGCCCCGCCGCCGGCTTCCGCCTCCTCACCGTGCCCCCTGCGGCGCCGGCGGCGGTAGCGGGGCGGCACGAAGGACTCGGCCCACCGCGGGGCTCGCGGCTTGAACCGCGGCAGGAGCAGGAGGACGAGGCCCACCGCGCTCAGCCCGACCAGGACGGGCAGCACCCAGTTCGAGCCCTGCGTCGAGTACATGACCGAGTAGAGGACGACACCGAACGCGATCAGCGCGGACCAGAAGTACATGATCAGCACCGCGCGGGTCTTGGAGTGCCCGATGTCCAGCAGCCGGTGGTGCAGGTGGCCGCGGTCGGCCGCGAACGGCGACTGGCCGTTCCACGCCCGGCGCACCACGGCGAGCAGCAGGTCGGCGAGCGGGATCGCGATGATCGTCAGCGGTAGCAGCAGCGGGATGAAGACCGGCAGCGCCGCGTGGGTCGCGCCCCGGGTGCCGCCCTCGAACAGCTTCAGGGTGTCCGGGTCGACCTGTCCCGTCACCGAGATGGGGCCCGCGGCGAGGACGAGCCCGATCAGCATCGAGCCAGAGTCGCCCATGAAGATCCGCGCCGGGGACATGTTGTGCGGCAGGAAGCCCAGGCACATGCCCATCAGGATCGCGGCGAACAGCGTCGCGGGCGCGGCCGCCTCGATCCCGTACCCGTACCAGAGGTGGTAGGCGTGCAGGAAGAACGCGGCCGCCGCGATGCACACGACGCCCGCGGCGAGGCCGTCGAGGCCGTCCACGAAGTTCACCGCGTTGATGGTGATCACGACGACGGCGACGGTCAGCAGGGTGGACTGCCACTGGGTCAGCGAGACGGTGCCCACGCCGGGGACCGGGAGCCACAGGATGGTGAGGCCCTGCATGACCATGACGCCCGCGGCGATCATCTGCGCGCCCAGCTTGATCAGGGCGTCGATCTCGAACTTGTCGTCGAGGACGCCGATCAGCCAGATCAGCGCGGCCCCGGACAGCAGGGCGCGCGGTTCGTTGGACTGGGCGAAGACCCCGTTGAGGTTGTGCAGGTTGTCCGCGACCAGCAGCCCCGCGCACAGGCCGATGAACATGGCCACGCCGCCGAGCCTCGGTGTGGGCTCGCGGTGCACGTCACGCGAGCGGATCGCGGTCATCGCGCCGACGGCCACGGCGAACTTCCGCACCGGGCCGGTCAGCAGGTAGGTCACCGCAGCCGTCACACAGAGCGTCAGCAGGTAATCACGCACAGGCTGCCCCACAGGAATCGCTGGCCATCTCAGCCCCACACCCTAGCCCTCGCCGCGGTCGGCGCCGGATACCGCGTCGTCGCACGGCGGCCCCCACAGCCAAGGACATCCTGGCGGTGGCGGCGGTTGCACGGGTGCCGGGGGCGGGGATCCGTACCGGCCCCGGGGCCGCCGCGCCCTGGGGGCGCGGGAGGTTACGCAGTATAGGGCGGGAACCCGTGTGCAAGATCGCGCACTTCCCCCCGCACCGCGGCGACCTGCCGTTCGCCGCCGGTCAGCGCCCGGCCGAGCAGCCCGGCGATCCGGCGCATCTGCTCCTCGCCCATGCCCTGGGTGGTCACTGCGGCCGTGCCCAGGCGCATGCCGCGCCGCGCGCCCGGCGCGAGCCCGCAGGTGTCCAGGACGATCCCGGCGGCGCCCAGCCGGCCGCGGGCGGCCCTGCCGTCCATGCCGAGGGGCCCGGGGTCGGCGGTGATGAGGTGGGTGTCCGTGCCGCCCGTGGTGATGTCCAGGCCCTCGGCGGCCAGCGCGCCGGCCAGGACGCGGGCGTTGTCGACGACCTGCCGGGCGTACGCGGCGAACGCGGGCGTCGCGGCCTCCCCGAACGCGACCGCCTTCGCAGCGATGACGTGCATCTGCGCGCCGCCCTGGCTGAAGGGGAACACCGCGCGGTCCACCCGCTCCGCCAGCTCCCCGCCGCACAGGATCATGCCGCCGCGCGGCCCCCGCAGCACCTTGTGGGTGGTGGCGCACACGAGGTCCGCGTACGGCACCGGGTTCGGCGCCGCGCCGCCCGCCACCAGGCCCATCGGATGGGCCTCGTCCGCGATCAGGTACGCGCCGACGTCGTCGGCGATCTCCCGGAACGCGGCGTGGTCCATGTGCCGGGGGTGGGCGATGGAGCCGCACACGATCGCCTTCGGCATACGGGTGCGGGCCAGCGTGCGGACCTGGTCGTAGTCGATGAGCCCGGTGGCGGGGTCGACGCCGTAGCCGACGAAGTCGAACCAGCGTCCGGAGAAGTTCACCGGGGCCCCGTGGGTGAGGTGCCCCCCGTACGGGAGCCCCAGGGCCAGCACGGTGTCCCCGGGGCGCAGCAGGGCCGCGTACGCCGCGAGGACGGCCGAGGAGCCGGAGTGCGGCTGGACGTTCGCGTGCTCCGCGCCGAACAGCTCGCGGGCCCGGTCGATCGCGATCCGCTCCGCGGCGTCGGCCATCTCGCAGCCGCCGTGGTGGCGGGCGCCCGGATAGCCCTCCGCGTACTTGTTCGCGAGCGACGAGCCGAGCGCGGCCAGCACGGCGCCGCGTGCGCCGGGTTCGGGGCCGCGCGCGACCTTGAGGGGCCGCCCGAGGACGTCCGCGAACACCTGGAGCCAGGGCAGGCTGCGCGCCCCGCCGCCGCACACCCCGAGTTCGCCGCTGAGTCCCGCCGCCTCCAGGCAGTGCCGGGCCGCGAAGGCGACGGCCTCGCACATGCCGCGGACGAGTTCGGCGCGTGAGGCACGCAGGTCGAGGCCGGTGAACTCGGCGCGGGCGCGCGGGTCCACGAACGGGACGCGTTCACCGGACGGCGAGAGGTACGGCAGCGCCCGCACCCCCCGGGCGCCGCGCGGGGTCTCCTCCAGCATCCCGGACACCTGGTCGTGCCGGGTGCCGGTGATGCGGAGCACCCAGTCGAGCGCGACGGTCCCGGTCATGGCGGGCAGCGCCCGCAGTTGCCGGTCGGCGCGGTCGGTGGCCAGGTGGAACCCGACCGGATCGCCGTCGCGCGCCACCTGTTCCGCGACGACCTCGCAGGCCAGGGTGGTGCCGATGATGAGCAGCCCGTCGCCGGGCTCGGTGATGCCCGCGCCGAGCGCGCAGGCGGGCAGGTCGTACGGCCCCGAGCTCACGGGCGTGCCAGCGGACAGTCCGGAGCCCCGGCGGCCGCCGAGCGCCGTCCCGAAGGGGACAGGCGTGCGCACGGGCGGCAGCAGATCGGCCCGGTGCTCGATGCCGAGCGCTTCGAGCACCTGCGGCGAGTACGTGCGCGAGGTCGGGTCGAGGAACGGGACCGACGCGTCCGACAGGTCCGTGGCCCGCTCGCCGGTCAGCCGCAGATGCAGGATGTCCTTGCAGCAGGCGGCCGTCGCGGCGGCGTCGAGCGACTCGGGCTCGTTGCGGTCGAGCCAGGCGAGCAGGGCGCCGGGCGAGCCGGGGAACAGGACGTTGCCGGTGTGGCGGAACAGCCGCAGCGCCGTGCCGTCGTCCATCCAGTCGGCGACCAGCGCGCCCGCCCGCCCGTCCATCCACGACAGGGCGGGGCGTACGGGCCGTCCCGCCTCGTCCACCAGCCACAGCCCGTCGCCCTGCCCGGTGATCGCGACCAGGTCGGGCAGGCCGCCGTCGCAGACCGCGTCGATCACGCGGACCGCGGCGCGTACGACCTCCTCGACGTCCTGTTCCACCCGTTCCCCGCTGCCGCCCAGCGAGACCGGCAGCGATTCGACGCGCAGCGCCGTGCCGTCCTCGGCGAAGGCCACCGCCTTGGCAACCGACGTTCCCATGTCAAGCCCGACGAACACCGCACACACAGTGCACTCCTCTCAGCCCTGCGGGGCGCCCCTCGCACCCGGCCCGGAAGGGCGGGCGCCTGAGGGGCAGATTCTCGGCTCTCGGACGGCGCGGGCGGCCGGCGGCTCGCCGCGCCCGCCCGAGCGGATGCGGCGCTCCGAGTCCACCGCACCCGCTGGGACCACCGGCACCGGGCACCACGTCCGGACACCCGACCGTCCGGACACCCGGCCGTCCGGACATCCGGTCGCCTGGACACCTGGGCACCTGGGCACCTGGGCACCTGGGCACCTGGACACTTCTTGACACCCGGTTGCCGGGGAGGTGCGCCGCCTTCCGCGCAGATCCGGCGGGCCGCGCACCGCACCTGGAGTGTGGTCGGACGCCGGACGTCACACCGGCAAGCGCCCGGCGCCGGACGTCGCATCGGCAAGCGCGGGACGTCAGACGACGCGGTGCGCCAGCGGCTCCCCGCGCAGGTAGCGGCCCGCCTCCGCGGCGGCGATCCGTGCCGCGTTGTGCGCCACGGCCGTGTTGGCCCCCGCGAGGTGGGGCGTCATCACGAGACGCGGCGCCTTGCGCAACCGGCTGTCCGCCGGCGGCGGTTCGACCGCGAACACGTCCAGCGCCGCGCCGGCGAGCCGCCCCGACTCGAGGCCCTCGCACAGGGCGTCCTCGTCCAGCAGGGCGCCACGCGCGCAGTTCACGACGACCGCGCCCTCCGGCAGCAGCGCCAGCTCCCGCGCCCCGAGCAGCCCGCGGGTCTCGGCGGTGAGGCGGGCGTGCAGCGAGACGACGTCGCTCGACCGCAGCAGTTCGTCCAGGTCCCCGACGGGCGCGGCGCCCGACTCGCGCAGCACCGCGTCGTCCGCGTACGGGTCGTAGACCAGCACCCGCGCGCCGAACGCGCTCAGGGCGCGTGCGACGCGGCTGCCGACCGCGCCGCATCCCACCAGCCCGACGGTCGCGCCGTCGAGGCCCGGCCCGCAGTTCTCGTACGTGTAGAACTCGCCCGCCCAGCGCCCGGAGGCGAGGGCGGCGGACGTCTCGGGGATGCGGCGCATCGCGGCCAGCATCATCGCGACGGTGTACTCGGCGGTCGCGGCGGCATTGCGTCCGGGTGTGTTGCACACCTGCACGCCGCGCTCCTCGGCCGCCCTCAGGTTCACGTTGACGGGCCCGCCGCGGCCGACGACGACAAGCCGCAGTCCCGGGGCGGCCTCCAGGACCTTCTCGGTGACGGGTCCCATCTGCGTCAGGCAGATCTCCGCGTCCCGGAGGGCCTCGATCATGGTGCTCTCGTCGCCGGACGCCTCGTCCACCTCGGACACCGGCCCGAAGGGCGTCAGCGGCCAGGGCAGCGTCAGCGGGGTGACGGTGTGTCCGTGGTCGTCGCCGAGAACGGCGTTCAGTTCGCGCTCGAACAGGCCGGGGGCCACGAAGTGGTCGCCGGCGGCCAGGATCTTCATCGGACGGGGCTCCTTGGGGTGCGTGGGGCGCGGCGGGCGGAGTACGGGACAGGAGTGCGAGCGGGAGAGGGAGAGGGGGTGGGAGTGGGAGAGGGGGTGGGAGTGGGAGAGGGACGGAGAGCGAAAGGCCGGAAACGCCGGGACGGAGACGGGAGAGGGGGCGGGGGCGGCGGGAGGGGAGGGGCAGGGGGAGAAGTGTCGGTCGGGGAGGAGACGGAGGATGGGGGGAGGCCGGAGGCGGCGGCCCGTTTCAGGTTGCCGGCGGTGTGCGCGGGGCGGGCACCGGGCGTCCCGCCGCCGGCCGGGCCCGGACCTCGTCGGACGGGGCCCCGGCGGAGGGAGGGGCCTCAGCGAGCAGGGCTTCGTCGGAAGGGGACTCCGACACCGCGACCGTCGCAGGCACCTCCGGTATCGCGCCCCTCGCGGCCGTCCCGGGGGTCCTTCCCCTCACGGGCACCTGCGGCATCGCGGCTCCCGGCGGCCCCTCGGGTGCGGCCTGCCCCGGCGGCGTCGTCGGCAGGACCGGCGCCACCTCGTACGGGATCCCGAGGGCCGCCAGCGCCCTCAGGGCCTCCGCCGGTGCCCGGCCGTCCACGACGACCAGGTCGAACGCGTCGAGGGGCGCGAGCCGGTGGAGCGCTCGGCGGGACAGCTTCGTGTGGTCGACCAGGAGGACGGACCGGCCGGCCGACTCGATCATGGCCCGTTTGACCGCCACGATGCGCTGCTCCTGGTGGTACGCGAAGCCGCCCGTCACCGACGACGTGGAGACGAAGCACACGTCGACCCGCAGCGCGCGCACCGCGTCCTCGCAGCCGGGACCGAGGAACGAGTCGTGCAGCGGGTCGTACTCGCCGCCCAGCCCGAGCAGCCGCAGGCCGCGCCGGCCGGACAGCAGGTTCAGCGCCTCGAGGAAGTTGGTGGCGATGGTGAGCGGCTCGACCGCGGGCAGCAGCCTGGCCAGTTCGAGCACCGTCGTCGAGTCGTCCAGCATCACCGACATGCCCGGTTCCACGAGTGCGAGGGCATGCGCCGCGAGCGCCGCCTTCTCGGCGCGCATCGACTTCCTGCGGTACGCGACGTTCGACTCGAAGACGCCCGACGGCTGCGCGGTCACCCCGCCGCGCGTCTTGCGCAGGACGCCCTCGCCCTCCAGTTCCTCGATGTCCCGGTAGACCGTCATGAGGCTCACGCCGAAGCGGACGGCCAGTTCGGCGGCGGGCACCGGTCCGGCGTTCAGGACGTGCTCGGCGAGTTCGCGCCGGCGCCGGCCCGGGTCGCGGCCGTGGTCCCTGCCCTGAGCGGTGCGCTGCGCCATGGGGGCGACTCCTGACCGATGTCCCGGCTCACATCAGATTCTGGGGAACTCACATTAATCTATGGTGATGCGGCGCTGAAGTGGCCGAGGCGCGATCTGACGGCACGTGCGGGCCCGACGCGCCGTCAAACGACGTCCTCGGCAGGCGCGGCAGCGCACGGGCCCGGAGGCGCGGCCCGCGAACCGGCAGGAGGCACGACAGGAGGCCGGACGGCCGGCCGACGGGCCGGGGCCGCCTCGGTGGCACGACCGGCGCGGGGCGCCG
>NZ_JAKGCV010000520.1 GCF_021556455.1 Streptomyces fuscigenes
CTCGGGCGGCTCGGGCGGTGGCGGGGCCGCGGCGGCCGGGGGCGCGGCCGGCGGCTCCGGACTCGCGGCCATCCCCGAGGCGCGCCGGGTGGCGTCCTCGTCGGCCCTGCCCACCTGCGGCAAGGGGGCCCTGAAGATCGGCCTCGCCAGCACGAAGGTCGCCTACGACCCCGACGAGAAGCCCACGTTCCGGCTGGTGGCGACGAACGGCTCCGGCACGGCCTGCAAGGTCGACCTCGGGCCCAAAAGCATGGTCCTGACCATCACGAACTCCGACGACGACCGGATCTGGACGTCCAAGGACTGCGCGGCGAGCAGCGGCCAGTACTTCGAGATCCCCGCCCACTCCACCGTCGCCCGCACGGTCACCTGGGACCGCAGGCACTCCACGACGAAGTGCTCCGGCGCCACCCCGCCCGCCGCGGCCGCGGGCACGTACCTGGCGCAGATCGCCACGGGTGCGGCCACCGTCCCGAAGGACCAGTCGCAGAAGTCCATCCGCCTGGACCAGGATTGAGGCACGGGGGCCGTCCCGGCGGGCGCCGGCCCCTCGCACGGTGGACGGCCCGCCGCACGGCCGTCGGCTTCGGTGGCCGGCCCGCCCGGCGATCGGAGCGTTCGGGGCCGCCGCGTTCGGGGGCTGCCGCGCCGGGCTGCCGACGCGGTCACGGACCGTGCCCGTTCCCGTTCCGGGGCCCGGAGGTGTCCGGCGCCCGTCCGGGCCCGCCGACCGGTCTCCCGGTGGCCGCAGCGTTCGGCCCGGCCCGTCCTGCCCGCGCGGTCCGGCGGACCGTCAGACGTAGCGCTCCAGGATGGACGACTCGGCCAGGCGCGACAGGCCCTCGCGGACGCTGCGGGCCCGGGCCTCCCCGACCCCGTCCACGGTCTGGAGGTCGTCGACGCTCGCCGCCAGCAGCTTCTGCAGTCCGCCGAAGTGCTCCACCAGCCGCTCGATGATCGCGCCCGGGAGCCTGGGCACCTTCGCCAGCAGGCGGTAGCCGCGCGGGGACACCGCCGCGTCCAGCGTCTCGGGCGAGCCCGTGTAGCCGAGGGCGCGCGCCACCATGGGCAGTTCGAGCAGTTCGGTGTGGGTCAGCGCGTTCAGCTCGTCCAGCGCCTCCGCGACCGTGCGGGAGCGTTTCGCCGTGGGCTCCGGCACGTAGTCCCGCACGACCAGCTCCCGCTCGGGCTCGACGCCCGCGATCAGCTCGTCCAGCTGGAGGGTCAGCAGGCGGCCGTCCGTGCCCAGCTCCACCACGTACTCGGCGATCTCCGTGGCGATCCGGCGCACCATCTCCAGGCGCTGCGCCACCGCCGTCACGTCACGCACCGTGACGAGATCCTCGATCTCCAGCGCCGACAGCGTGCCCGCGACCTCGTCCAGGCGCAGCTTGTAGCGTTCCAGCGTGGCGAGCGCCTGGTTCGCGCGGGACAGGATCGCCGCGGACTCCTCCAGGACGCGCCGCTCGCCGTTGACGTACAGCGCGATCAGCCGCATGGACTGGGAGACGGAGACGACGGGGAAGCCGCACTGCTTGGAGACCCGGTCGGCCGTGCGGTGGCGGGTGCCCGTCTCCTCCGTGGGGATGGACGCGTCCGGCACCAGCTGGACGCCGGCCCGCAGGATCTTGGTGATGTCCTTGTCGAGGATCAGCGCGCCGTCGAGCTTGCACAGCTCGCGCAGCCGCGTCGACGTGAACTCGACGTCGAGCACGAAGCCACCCGTGCACATCGACTCGACCGTTTTGTCCATGCCGAGGACGATGAGGCCGCCGGTGTTGCCGCGCAGGATCCGCTCCAGACCGTCCCGCAGCGTCGTGCCCGGCGCGACTGCGCTGAGCGACGACCGCATGAGCGATTCACCGCCGGAACCGCCGGAGCCCGCGCCGGACTTTCCGGGTGCCGACCCCCGGTCGCCTGCTGCCACTGCATTCCTCCGGCTCGTACGGATGGGCGAGACCAGGGCAAAGTCTACCGGCGCACATCCTCGCCCCGCGGGGCGTCCGCGCGAGCCCGGCGCGGCAGGACACGCAGCGCGTCGCCCATGTCGGCCACTTCCGTGACCTTCATACCGGCGGGAACCTTCCCCGGGTCCCCCGGAACGAGCGCGTGCGTGAAGCCCAGCCGATGCGCCTCGGCCAGCCTGCGCTGCACCCCCGTCACCCGCCTGACCTCGCCCGCGAGCCCCACCTCGCCGATGGCGACCAGGTTCTTCGGCAGCGGGGTGTCGCTCGCCGCCGACGCCAGCGCGAGCGCCACCGCCAGGTCGGCGGCGGGCTCGGTCAGCCGCACCCCGCCGACCGTCGCGCTGTAGATGTCGCGCTTGCCGAGCGCGGAGATCCGGCCGCGCTGCTCCAGCACCGCCAGCATCATCGAGACGCGGGACGTCTCCAGGCCGGACGTCGTACGGCGCGGCGAGGGGATCTGCGATTCGACCGTCAGCGCCTGCACCTCGGCGACCAGCGGCCTGCGGCCCTCCAGCGTGACCGTCAGGCAGGTGCCGGGCACCGGCTCGTCGCGCCGGGTCAGGAACAGGCCCGACGGGTCCGCGAGGCCGGTGATGCCCTCGTCGTGCAGCTCGAAGCAGCCGACCTCGTCCGTCGTCCCGTAGCGGTTCTTCACGCCGCGCACCAGCCGCAGCCGGGCGTGCCGGTCGCCCTCGAACTGGAGCACCACGTCCACCAGGTGCTCCAGGAGGCGCGGACCCGCGATCGCGCCGTCCTTCGTGACGTGGCCGACCAGCAGCGTCGCCATCCCGCGCTCCTTGGACGCCCGGATCAGCGCGCCCGCCACCTCCCGCACCTGCGCCATGCCGCCGGGGGCGCCGTCGATCTCCGGGGACGCCACCGTCTGCACGGAGTCGAGGACCAGCAGGGACGGCTTCACCGCGTCGAGGTGGCCGAGCACCGCCGACAGGTCCGTCTCCGCCGCCAGGTAGAGATCGTCGTGCAGCGCGCGGATGCGGTCGGCGCGCAGCCGGACCTGGCTCGCGGACTCCTCGCCCGTCACATACAGCGTGCGGTGCTCCGGGCTCGCGGCCTTCGCCGCCACGTCCAGCAGGAGCGTCGACTTGCCGACGCCCGGCTCGCCGGCCAGCAGCACCACCGCGCCGGGCACCAGCCCCCCGCCGAGCACCCGGTCCAGCTCCGGCACGCCCGTGGAACGGGCCGTCGCCTGGCGGCCGTCGACCTCGCCGATCGGCACGGCGGCGGCCGTCACACGGCCGGCCGACGTGGTGCGCACGGCGGGCGTGCCGTACTCCTCGACGGTGCCCCAGGCCTGGCACTCGGGGCAGCGGCCGAGCCACTTCGCGGTCGTCCAGCCGCACTCGGTGCAGCGGAAGGACGGCCTGTCCTTGGCGGTCTTGGTACGGGTGGCCATGGCGCTCACCGTATAGCCCGCCACCGACAGTCCCGTCCGGGTCCCTCGGGTCCATCAGGTCCCCGAGGGATGCCTGCGCGCCGGGCACGGGCAGGTCCACGAGCGCGTGGGAGCCGTCGCAGGACACGAGCGTGTCGCCGTGGCGCCT
>NZ_JAKGCV010000521.1 GCF_021556455.1 Streptomyces fuscigenes
TGCCCGCCGCCCCCCGGGCCTCCGCCGGCGGGGACCGCCGGATCGAGCCCGTGGGGCCGGGCGGACCGGACGAGCCGGTCGAGCCGCTCGACGACCGCGCGCCCGGCCCGGGCCGGCAGTTCCAGCACGTCGAACGCGACGCCCGTGGCCAGGCGGGGCGCCCCGTCCGGCCCCGCCCGCAGGACGGACCGGCCGAAGGCCTCCTCGTGGAAGCGGGCGATCCGCTCGCGGGCGCCCGGGTGCGCGGAGTCGTACGAGCGGCGGCCCCGGGGGCCCGGAACGGTGAAGGACATGAAAGGCCAACGCCCCGGCGACCCGCCGGGTTACGCTGGGTCCCTGCTCGATCACCGAACGTTCCCGCCGGTCCCCGCCGGCGGCCGCGACGAGTGGTGGAGCCTGTTCGCCCGTAGCTGAGGGGAGGGGGGCACACGGCATGGACTGCCGGTGCCCGCGGGTAAGACATCCCTAGTGGGGAGGGGCGCCACACGGGCCCGGGCGACTCCCGTTCGCCATCGGCGTAGTGATGGCGGCGGTATCTGCTTGGCCTGGGGGAACATCGTCTCGCACCATCGGGTTGGAGCGTTCGTCAGCGATTCAGGAGGAACGCTGCTCCCCGCGGATGCGGGGATGGACCCGAGCGGTCCCCGCTTGCGGGACTAAGCTGCGGAAGGACAGAGAGGGGACCGACCCCTTTTACTGCCTGACCGCTCTGAGGAGCGATAACGATGTTCGAGAGGTTCACCGACCGCGCGCGGCGGGTTGTCGTCCTGGCTCAGGAAGAAGCCCGGATGCTCAACCACAACTACATCGGCACCGAGCACATCCTCCTGGGACTGATCCACGAGGGTGAGGGTGTCGCCGCTAAGGCCCTGGAGAGCCTCGGGATTTCGCTCGAGGCGGTCCGCCAGCAGGTCGAGGAGATCATCGGCCAGGGCCAGCAGGCCCCGTCCGGCCACATCCCCTTCACCCCCCGTGCGAAGAAGGTCCTGGAGCTGTCGCTCCGCGAGGCTCTTCAGCTGGGCCACAACTACATCGGCACCGAGCACATCCTGCTCGGCCTGATCCGCGAGGGCGAGGGCGTCGCCGCCCAGGTCCTCGTGAAGCTGGGCGCCGACCTCAACCGGGTGCGGCAGCAGGTCATCCAGCTGCTCTCCGGCTACCAGACGAAGGAGTCCGCCACCGCCGGCGGCCCCCAGGAGGGCACGCCCTCCACGTCGCTGGTCCTCGACCAGTTCGGCCGCAACCTCACCCAGGCGGCCCGCGAGTCCAAGCTCGACCCGGTCATCGGGCGCGAGAAGGAGATCGAGCGGGTCATGCAGGTCCTGTCCCGACGCACGAAGAACAACCCGGTGCTGATCGGTGAGCCCGGCGTCGGCAAGACCGCCGTCGTCGAGGGACTCGCGCAGGCCATCGTCAAGGGCGAGGTGCCCGAGACCCTCAAGGACAAGCACCTCTACACCCTCGACCTCGGCGCGCTGGTCGCGGGCTCCCGCTACCGCGGTGACTTCGAGGAGCGCCTGAAGAAGGTCCTCAAGGAGATCCGCACCCGCGGCGACATCATCCTGTTCATCGACGAGCTCCACACGCTCGTGGGTGCGGGTGCCGCCGAGGGCGCGATCGACGCCGCCAGCATCCTGAAGCCGATGCTGGCCCGCGGCGAGCTCCAGACCATCGGTGCGACCACGCTGGAGGAGTACCGCAAGTACCTGGAGAAGGACGCGGCCCTCGAGCGCCGCTTCCAGCCGATCCAGGTCGCCGAGCCCTCCCTGCCGCACACGATCGAGATCCTCAAGGGCCTGCGGGACCGCTACGAGGCCCACCACCGCGTCTCCATCACCGACTCGGCGCTGGTCGCGGCGGCCACCCTGGCCGACCGCTACATCTCGGACCGCTTCCTGCCGGACAAGGCGATCGACCTGATCGACGAGGCCGGTTCCCGGATGCGCATCCGCCGCATGACCGCGCCGCCGGACCTGCGCGAGTTCGACGAGAAGATCGCCGGGGTCCGCCGGGAGAAGGAGTCGGCGATCGACTCCCAGGACTTCGAGAAGGCAGCTTCCCTCCGGGACAAGGAGAAGCAGCTGCTGGCCGCGAAGACCAAGCGGGAGAAGGAGTGGAAGGCCGGCGACATGGACGTCGTCGCCGAGGTCGACGAGGACCTGATCGCAGAGGTCCTGGCCACGGCCACCGGCATCCCGGTCTTCAAGCTCACCGAGGAGGAGTCCTCGCGCCTGCTGCGCATGGAGGACGAGCTGCACCGCCGCGTCATCGGCCAGGTGGACGCCGTGGCGGCGCTCTCCCGGGCGATCCGGCGTACGCGTGCGGGCCTGAAGGACCCGAAGCGTCCCGGCGGCTCGTTCATCTTCGCCGGCCCGTCCGGCGTGGGTAAGACCGAGCTGTCCAAGGCGCTGGCGGAATTCCTCTTCGGCGACGAGGACGCGCTGATCTCCCTCGACATGTCGGAGTTCAGCGAGAAGCACACGGTCTCCCGGCTCTTCGGCTCCCCGCCCGGATACGTGGGCTACGAAGAGGGCGGCCAGCTGACCGAGAAGGTCCGCAGGAAGCCGTTCTCCGTCGTCCTCTTCGACGAGGTCGAGAAGGCCCACCCCGACATCTTCAATTCCCTTCTGCAGATCCTGGAGGACGGTCGTCTGACCGACTCCCAGGGCCGGGTCGTGGACTTCAAGAACACGGTCATCATCATGACGACCAACCTCGGGACCCGGGACATCTCGAAGGGCTTCAACCTGGGCTTCGCGGCGCAGGGCGACACGTCGAACTACGAGCGGATGAAGGCGAAGGTCAGCGACGAGCTGAAGCAGCACTTCCGCCCCGAGTTCCTCAACCGTGTCGACGAGGTCATCGTCTTCCCGCAGCTCACCCAGGACGACATCCTCAAGATCGTCGACCTGCGGGTGCACGAGATGGACGAGCGTCTGCGGGACCGGGACATGGGCATCGAGCTCAGCCAGGCCGCGAAGGACCTGCTCGCCAAGCGGGGCTACGACCCGGTGATGGGCGCCCGGCCGCTGCGACGGACGATCCAGCGCGAGGTCGAGGACGCGCTCTCGGAGAAGATCCTCTTCGGCGAGCTGCGCCCGGGCCACATCGTGGTCGTCGGCACCGAGGGCGAGGGCGACGACGAGAAGTTCACGTTCCGCGGCGAGGAGAAGGCGGCGCTGCCGGACGCTCCTCCCATCGAGCAGGCGGCCGGCGGCGGCCCGAACCTGACGAAGGAAGCGTGACCCGACGCCCGTAGCGGGCGGCGCGCTTCGGCGCGGCTCGCGAAGGAAGCAAGGGGCCGGGCCCCGGACCGATCATCGGTCCGGGGCCCGGCCCCTTTCGCGTGCGCTCGGCGACGTCCGCGGTGTGCGCTGTGTGCGGGTCACCCGATCCGGGGCGTGGCGCCTCCGGGCTCCGGGCCTCCCGGAGAACGGTCGCCGCGCGGCGCTCGGCGGCCCCGGGACTCCCGGGCGGGCCCAGGGACGGCGGCTCCGGCGCGGGGCCCCAGAGCGGCGGCTCCGGCG
>NZ_JAKGCV010000522.1 GCF_021556455.1 Streptomyces fuscigenes
GCCGCCGGGACGCCCGGTGCGGCGGATGCCGGCGCCGTCGCGGCGGGTGCGGGCCCGGGGCCGTGCCCCCCGCGCGCCGCTACCTCACCCACGCCGGGTCCCGCCGTTCCATGAACGCCGCGATGCCCTCCCGGGCCTCCGGCGTGGTGAAGTACGACGCGGAGCGCTGCACCAGATCCTCCGCGTGCCGGTCGAAGGTCTCCAGCACGTCCACCGTCAGGAGCTTCTTCGCCTCCGCGAGCCCCCGCGGCGACGCCCTGCGCAGCCCGTCGAGCAGCCCCGCGAGCACCCCGTCCAGGTCGTCGGCGGCCGTCGTGAGGAGGCCGGCGTCCTCGGCCGCCGCCGCGTCGAACAGCTCGCCCGTCAGGTAGTAGCGGGCCGCCGCGCGCGGCCGGAAGCGCGGCAGCAGCGGCATGGAGATCACCGCCGGTGCCACGCCGATCCGCACCTCGGTGAACGCGAAGTCCGAGGCGCGGTCGGCCACCGCCATGTCGCAGGCCCCGACGAGCCCGAGCCCGCCCGCCCGCACATGGCCGCTGACCCGCGCCACCACGGGCTTGGGCAGTTCCACGATCTGGCGCAGCAGCGCGACGAACGTGTACGGGTTGGCCGGCGACTTCAGGTCCGCGCCCGCGCTGAACGTCGAGCCGCTGTGCGTGAGGACGACCGCCCGTACGGCCGGGTCCGCGGCGCAGCGCGCGAGCGCGTCCGCCAACTCGGCGACGAGGCGCGCCGAGAGGGCGTTGCGGTTCGCGGGCGAGTCGAGGGTCAGCGTCGTGATCCCCCGTTCGTGCGCGGAACGCACCACCGGGGAACCCGCCTCCGGCTCCCCGGACCCGGCGCCCGTGCCCCGCGCTGCCGAATGTCCGCTCACGCGTCAACTTCCCCTCGTGTCGTTCGTGGTCCCGGGGCCCCAGGCGCCCGGCGGGCCGGACGGCCCGGTGGAAACGGACAATGTACGCCCTCCCCCGCGTGGACCCCGAGGGGTTGCGGCCCCCGGGAGGGCGCGCCGCGCCGGGCGACGCGGCGTGCCGCCGCAGCCGTCGGAGCTTTCCCCGCCGCACGGCTCCCCCGGCGGGCCGACGGTGCGCGGAGCCGCACGGGGACGGCGCCAGGGTCGGTGCCGGAGCCCGCGGCCGGTGCGGTGGTGAGGCCGGTGGCAGGGGTGCCGCACGGGTCGGTGCGCGGCACCTGGGGTGCGGCGCCGGGCCGGACGGCGCCCGGTCGCAGCGGTCGGAGCTTTCCCCACCGGGGAGATGAGCCGCCGCGCCCCGGCTTTTCCGCCGCCGGTCCCCGGCTCAGTACGACTTAGGCAGCCCGAGGGACTGGTGCGACACGTAGTTGAGGATCATCTCCCGGCTGACCGGGGCGATCCGGGCCACCCGGGACGCCGTGATCAGCCGGCCAAGTCCGTACTCCCGGGTCAGGCCGTTGCCGCCGAGCGTCTGGACGGCCTGGTCGACCGTCCTCACGCATGCCTCGCCCGCCGCGTACTTCGCCATGTTCGCTGCCTCGCCCGCGGCCGCGTCCTCGCCCGCGTCGTACAGCCGGGCCGCCTTCTGCATCATGAGGCGGGCCAGTTCCAGCTCGATGTGCGCCTGCGCGAGGGGATGCGCGACGGCCTGGTGCGCCCCGATGGGGGTGTCCCACACGGCGCGTTGCCCGGCGTAGGCCACGGCCTTGCCGAGCGCGTGGCGCCCCATGCCGATCGCGAACGCGGCCGTCATGATCCGCTCGGGATTGAGGCCCGCGAACAACTGCTGGAGGCCCGCGTCCTCGTCGCCGACGAGCGCGTCCGCGGGCAGCCGCACGTCGTCGAGCGTCAGCTCGAACTGCTTCTCCACCGCGTGCAGTTCCATGTCGATGAGCGAGCGCCCGAATCCGCGGGCGTCGCGCGGGACGACGAAGAGGCACGGCTTCAGGCGCCCCGTGCGGGCGTCCTCGGTGCGGCCGACGATCAGGGTCGCGTCGGCGATGTCGACGCCGGACACGAAGACCTTGCGGCCGTTGAGCGTCCAGCCGCCGTCCGCGCCCCTGCGGGCGGTCGTGGTGATGCGGTGCGCGTTGGAGCCCGCGTCGGGCTCGGTGATGCCGAACGCCATGCTCGCCGTGCCGTCCGCGAGCCCCGGCAGCCAGCGCCGCTTCTGCTCCTCGGTGCCGAAGCGGGCGATGACGGTCCCGCAGATGGCGGGCGAGACGACGAGCAGCAGCAGCGGGCACCCCGCCGCGCCCAGCTCCTCCAGCACGATGGACAGTTCGGCGATGCCGCGCCCCCCGCCGCCGTACTCCTCGGGGAGGTTGACCCCGAGGTAGCCGAGCCTGCCCGCCTCCGCCCACAGCGCGGCCCTCTCGTGCTCGGCGCCGTGCCGGGCCCCGAGACGGGCGACGGCCGCCCGCAGGTCGCGCTGCTCCTCGCTCTCGATGACGGTGCTCGCCGTTGCCTTCCCGACGGTCATGGCCTCTCCTCGGCTCTGCCGCGCTGGTCGTCGCGGTGCGTCGTGCGGTGCGTCGTGCGTGCGTCGTGCGTATGCGGTTCGTCCCGTGTGATCGTGGTGCGGCGTGCGGTCCGTGCCGTTCCGCCGTGTGCGGTGCGGCGGGTGCGGTGCGCCGGGCGCCTCGGGCGTACGAGGCCCGGGGCAGTCAGTCGTGCGGGCCGCCGGGTGCGGGGGCCGGTGCGGTGTCCGGCTCCGGCCCGCCGGGCCCGCCTCTGCTCCCCCCGCTCCCGACGACCGCCCGGGCCGCCTCGGCCGCCCCTTCGAGCGGCGAGAGGACCGCGAGGACCGCGCCCGTCTCGACCTGCTGTCCAGGCACCGCGCGCAGCAGGGCCAGCCGGCCGGCGGCAGGCGCGGTGACGCGGTGCTCCATCTTCATGGCCTCCAGCCACAGCAGCGGGTCGCCTGCCGCCACGACTGCACCCTCGGCGATCCCCTCGGCGACGCGGACGACCGTGCCCGGCATGGGGGCCAGGAGCGAGCCCGGTTCCGCGCGGTCGCGGGGATCGGCGAAGCGCGGCAGCGCACGCAGGCGGTACGAGCCGAGACCCGCGCAGTCCACGTACACGATCCGCTCGCCGTCGTCCTCCCGCGTACCGGCCGTGTCCGGACCCGGGCCGCCCGGGCCGCCCGCCTCCCTGCCGCCACGAGGATGGGCGCGGGCGTCGGCGGGATAGGTCGACACGTCGAAGTGCCGTACGACGCCGTCGAGTTCGAAAGTCACGTGGCCGGGCGTCACGGCGAGCACCTGCCCGCCCCCGCGGCCCGGACCGCCGTCCACGTCGCCGTCGGCACCGCCGCCCGGCCCCGGTCCCGCGTCGCCTGCGTCCTCCCGCGCGGCCGCGTACCCGACGGCGCTCGCGACGGCGCCCTCGACCGCCCATCCGTCCCGCAGCGTGCGGTAGCGCACCTCCACGTGCCGTGCGGCGCCGCTCCCGTCCCGCACCTCGTAGGACTTGACCGCCGGGCCCGAGGGCAGGTTGCGCCAGCCGCCGAGGCGGCCCGGCACGCCGGCGCCCGGTGGCGGCGACG
>NZ_JAKGCV010000523.1 GCF_021556455.1 Streptomyces fuscigenes
ACCAGGCCACGCTGTCCAAGGACAACGACCACGCGACCCTCCAGGTCAAGGGCATCGACAAGTCGACCTGCTTCGGCCAGATCGACATGTACGGCAACAACACGGTCTACGACGGCAAGAGCGGCGCAGGTTCGCGTCGTCGAAGTTCGCGAGGCGGTTCGCGGTGGCGCGGACCTCGCGGCGCATCCGCCGCTCCTCCCACGCCAGCACCGACTCGTGCGCCCCGAGCCGCGTCAGCAGCGCGCCGATCGCGTCGCCGTCGCGGACCACGACCCGGTCGACCCCACGGACCTCACGGGCCTTCGCCGGGATCTGGAGCCGGCGCGCCGCGCCGACCAGCGCGAGCGCGGCCTCGGGCCCGGGGCAGGTGACCTCCAGGGAGGAGGAGCGCCCGGGCTCCGTCAGCGAGCCGTGCGCGAGGAACGCGCCCCGCCACGCGGCCTCCGCGTCGCAGGTCGCCCCCGAGACGACCTGCGGGGGCAGGCCGCGGATGGGCCGGCCGCGGCCGTCCACCAGGCCCGTCTGCCGGGCCAGCTGATCGCCGCCCGTGATCACCCGGACGACGTAACGGCTGCCGCGGCGCAGTCCGCCCGGCGCCATCACGACCAGCTCCGAGTTGTGCCCGAAGATCTCCAGGATGTCCTTGCGCAGGCGCCGCGCCGCGATGCTGGTGTCGAGCTCCGCCTCGATCACGATGCGGCCGCTGACCAGGTGCAGCCCGCCCGCGAACCGGAGGATCGCCGAGACCTCGGCCTTCCTGCAGCACGTCCGGGTGACCGGGAGCCGAGCGATCTCGTCCTTCACCGCTGGCGTCATCGCCATGGGCCGATCCTTCCATGCATGCGAAAAATACGGTCGTACGCGGCGGCCAGCAGCTCCGGGTCGTGTGTCGCGGAGCTGTCGTGCGCGGCGACCGGGGCCAGCTCGACGGCGGCACCGAAGCGTTTCGCTGCCTCGGCGAGGGAATCGCTGTCGGGTACGGCGGCCCGGTCGGCCAGAACCACGTCCAGGGCGAGTTTAGGGGCGTGTCGCGCCAAAACCTCCAAATGACGCTGCGGTGAGAAGCCTTCTGTTTCGCCCGGTTGCGGTGCCAGGTTCAGTGAGAGCACCCGGCGCGCCCTGGTCTCCACCAGGGCCGTCAGCAGTTCGGGCACGAGCAGGTGGGGTATGACCGAACTGAACCAGGACCCGGGTCCGAGAACCACCCAGTCGGCGTCCATCACGGCCCGGACGGCCTCCGGGACGGCGGGCGGGTCGGGGGGCACGAGGTGGACGGACTGGACCTCGCCGCGCGTGAGCGCGACCGTCGCCTGGCCCCGCACGGTCTCCACGTCGTCCGGGCGCGCCGGGTCGTGGCCGCGCACCAGGGCCTGGAGCTCCAGCGGCACCGCCGACATCGGCAGCACGCGGCCGTGCGCGCCGAGGAGCTTGCCGACGAGGTCGAGCGCCTTGACGTGGTCGCCGAGCTGCTCCCACAGGGCGACGATCAGGAGGTTGCCGACGGCGTGGTCGTGCAGGTCGCCCTGGGACTCGAAGCGGTGCTGGATGACGTGCGACCACGTCTGGCCCCACTCGTCGTCGCCGCACAGCGCGGCGAGCGCCTTGCGCAGGTCGCCGGGCGGGAGCACGCCGAGCTCCTCGCGCAGCCGGCCGCTGGAGCCGCCGTCGTCGGCCACCGTGACGACCGCGGTGAGGTCGCCGGTGATGCGGCGCAGCGAGGTGAGCGAGGCGGACAGGCCGTGGCCGCCGCCGAGGGCGACGACCTTGGGCTGCGCGCCGCGCGGGCCGCGGGCGGAGGGCGCGGGGGTGCCGGTGCGCAGCCTGCGGAGTCTGAACGTGCGGCCGGTCACTCGCGCCCCAGGTCGCGGTGGACGGTGACCGTCTCGATGCCGGCGCCGGCGAGGCGGGCCGCCAGCCGCTCGGACATGGCGACCGAGCGGTGCTTGCCGCCCGTGCAGCCGATGGCGATGGTCACGTAGCGCTTGCCCTCGCGGCGGTAGCCCGTGGCAACCAGTTCCAGGAGTTCCGTGTAGCGGTCCAGGAACTCCTTCGCGCCGGGCTGGTTGAACACGTAGCCGGCGACCTCCTCGTTGAGCCCGGTGAACGGGCGCAGCTCGGGCACCCAGTGCGGGTTGGGCAGGAAGCGGCAGTCCGCGACGAGGTCGGCGTCGACCGGGAGCCCGTACTTGTAGCCGAACGACATGACCGTGGCCCGCAGTTCGGGCTCCTCCTCGCCGGCGAACCCGGCGTCGAGCTTGGCGCGCAGCTCGTGCACGTTCAGGCTGGAGGTGTCGATGACGAGGTCGGCGTCACCGCGCAGCTCGCGCAGCAGGTCCCGCTCGGCGACGATCCCGTCGAGCGTGCGGCCGTCGCCCTGGAGGGGGTGCGGGCGCCGTACCGACTCGAAGCGGCGCACCAGCGCGTCGTCGGAGGACTCCAGGAAGACGATCCTGCGCGTGACGCCCTTGGCGTCCAGGTCGGCGAGCGACTCGCGCAGATTGTCGAAGAAGCGCCGTCCCCGCACGTCGACGACGACGGCGATGCGCGCCACGTTGCCCTGGGAGCGGGCGCCGAGTTCGACCATCGTCGGGATCAGCGCGGGCGGAAGGTTGTCGACGACGAACCAGCCGAGGTCCTCCAGGCACTTGGCCGCGGTGCTGCGGCCCGCCCCGGACATGCCGGAGATGATCACCAGCTCGGGGATGCCGGGTTCGTGTCCGGCCGCGTCGGCCGGGAGGGCCTCGCCGCCTGAGCCGCTCGTGTACGTGCCGCCCGTGCTCATGTGCCCCGCTCCGTCCCGGTCGTGCTCGGTGTGCCGGTCGTCCTCAGTCATGCCCGCCGTCCCCGCTGTCCCGGCCGTCTTCCATGATCTCTCCTGTGGCCGTGTTCACGGCCGGCGCGGCCGGGGCCGTCTTCGCGAGGGCCACGACCACGGCCTCGGCCGTCTTGCGGCCGAAGCCGGGAACCTCGCAGATCTGCTCGATTGTGGCCTGCCGGAGCTTCTTCACCGAGCCGAAATGCCTGACGAGTATCTGTTTCCTCGCGTCGCCGAGGCCGGGGACGTCGTCCAGCGGTCCCGACCTGATGCGCTTGGCCCGCTTGGCGCGCTGGTAGGTGATGGCGAAGCGGTGGGCCTCGTCGCGCACGCGCTGGAGCAGGTAGAGGCCCTCGCTGGAGCGCGGGAGGACGACCGGGTCCGCGTCGTCGGGCAGCCAGACCTCCTCCAGCCGCTTGGCGAGGCCGCACACGGCGACGTCGTCGATGCCCAGTTCGTCGAGGGCCCTCTTGGCCGCCGCGACCTGCGGCTGCCCGCCGTCCACGACGACGAGCTGGGGCGGGTACGCGAACCGCTTGGGCCGCCCGTCGTCGTCCTTGAGCCCGCCCGGGTCGGCGGGGTCGAGGTCGGCGGGATCCGTGGGGTCCGCGCCGGGCGAGGTGCCGGCGGCGGGCGCGGACCGCGGCGCCGGGGCGCGGGAGTCCTCCGGGGC
>NZ_JAKGCV010000524.1 GCF_021556455.1 Streptomyces fuscigenes
GTGCGCGGCACAGCGACACGACACGCCGCGTGACCTCGCCTCAAGACCCCCGCGCCGCGCTCGTGTCGGGACGGCGGCTTCCCTCGGCTGTGCGGCGCGCCGACGCGCGGCGGGCGCGGCCTGCCGCCTCTCGGAGGACGCGCGGAGCCACGGGTCCGGGTGCGCGGCCCCGCCCGCGGCCCCGGGAGGTCAGGGGCGGTGCGGCGGCGCTCCCGGCGGCCCGGGGTGTCGCGCCGGTCCCGGGTGTTCCGGCGGCTCCGGGTGTCCCGGCGGCTCCGGCGGGATGGTCGTGAGGTCCGGGACGTGCTCCGGCCAGACGAGCAGGACCTGGCAGGGCGCGTGGTCGACGACGAACCGGCTCGTCGGCCCGAGGCTGTGCGGGCCGAGCCGCTCCCGGTCACCGTCGCGCGCGACGACCAGCAGGTCCGCGTCGCCCGCCGCCGCCACGACCTCGCGCTCCACCCGTCCCGTCAGGGCGCGCCGCTCGCAGGGCAGGCCGAGTCTCGCCGCCGCCTCCTCCAGGAGTTCCGCGGCCGACGCGGCCTCCAGGTCCTCCAGTTCCCTGCCGGGGTCGTGGCTCGCCCGTCCCCGGCCGAGGAGCCCCGCGAACGCCCCGTGCGCGATGCCGGGCACCTCCGCATCGCTCACGTGCAGCAGGGTCACTGACGCGCCGTCGGGCGCGTGGGCGCGTACGGCGTCGACACAGGCCGGCCACGTGCCCTCGACGATCCAGGCCATCACGTTCTCGCTCACGCCCTCCAACCTGTCACACGGCAAGCCGGTCGCGGGCGTTGACGTACCACGCGGCCGGTACCTGACGGCGTGTCGCGGCGCGGCCCGGGGCGTGAGAGGGCTCCGGGGCGTACCGGCGTGTCGCGCCCGGGCCGGCGGGCGACCGAGCGGGCGGGTGGGTGGGTCGGTCAGCCCAGGGGCCGGTTCAGGCCGTGCACCGTCACCGGGGCGCCGTACAGATCGTCCTCGCGCAGGGGGGCGAAGCCGAGCCGCTCGGCGACCCGTACAGAGGGCGTGTTGCCGTGCCGGATCATGGCCGTGACGTACGGGACGGGCAGGGTGTCCCAGGCCCAGTCCAGGCAGGCGCGCGCGGCCTCCGTCGCGTACCCCCGGCCCCAGACCTCGGCGGCGAACGTCCAGCCCAGCTCGGTCTCGTCGAACTGCTCCCAGTACTGGAGGCCGGTGCGGCCGACGAACGCGCCGCCGTCCTTCAGCTCCACCGCGCACAGGCCGTGCCCGCGCTCCGCCCACTGCTTCTCGATGCCGGCCAGGCGCTCCTGCGCGCGCTCCCGGGTGTAGGAGCCGACGAACCGGTTGACCCGGTCGTCCGCGTGCAGCGCGACGAACGCGTCCGTGTCCGCGCACGTCAGGGGGCGTATCACCAGGCGTTCCGTCTCGATCATGCGTCCGATCGTACGGCCTGCCGGCGACGCCGGAGCCGGAAGGCGGCACAGGGGCCGCCCGGCCGCACGGGCGAGCCGCGCCCAGGGGACGCGAAGGGCGCGGCGACCCGCCGCGGGGCGGCCGGCCCGTCAGGAGGCCCGCCGTCGGGGGGCGTCCGGGCGGGCCGGCCGCCGCGCCGCTCAGTGGGACTCCCGGCCCACCCCGCGCCCCGACGAGCCCGTCAGGAAGTCGAGGTCGGCGCCGGTGTCGGCGCCGGAGACGTGGTCGATGTAGAGCCGCTCCCAGCCGCGGGCCGGCGCGGCGTACGCGTCCGTGGTCGCCCGGTCGGGCGTGCGGGCGGCGAGTTCGTCCTGCGGCACGTCGAGGGTCAGCGTCCGGCCCTCGACGTCCAGTTCGACGACGTCCCCCGTGCGCACCAGGGCGAGCGGCCCGCCCGCCGCGGCCTCCGGCGCGACGTGCAGGACGACGGTGCCGTACGCGGTCCCGCTCATCCGCCCGTCGCACACCCGCACCATGTCCCGCACGCCCTCGGCCAGCAGCTTCTTGGGCAGCGGCATGTTGGACACCTCAGGCATGCCCGGATAGCCCTTGGGGCCGCAGCCGCGCAGGACGAGCACCGAATCGGCGTCCACGTCGAGGTCCGGGTCGTCGACGCGGGCGTGGAAGTCCTCGATGCTGTCGAAGACGACGGCGCGCCCGCGGTGGTGCAGCAGGTGCGGGGAGGCAGCGGCCGGTTTGACGATCGCGCCGTCGGGCGCGAGGTTGCCGCGCAGCACGGCGATGCCGGCGGCCTCCCGCAGCGGTTCCTCGCGGGGCCGGATGACCTCGCGGTCCCAGATCCGCGCGTCGTCCAGGTGGTCCACGAGCGGGCGGCCGGTGACGGTGAGCGCGCTCGGGTCGAGCAGGTCGCGCACCTCCCTGAGCACGGCGAGCAGGCCGCCCGCGCGGTGCAGGTCGTCCATGAGGAAGCGCCCGGCGGGCTGGAGGTCGACGAGGAGGGGGACGCGGGAGCCGATGCGGTCGAAGTCGTCGAGCGTGAGGGCGACGCCGAGGCGCCCGGCGATCGCGAGGAGGTGCACGACCGCGTTCGTGGAGCCGCCGATGGCGGCCAGGGCCACGATCGCGTTGTGGAAGGAGGCGCGCGTCAGCACCGAGCTGGGCGTGCGGTCCTCGCGCACGAGTTCGACGGCGAGCTTCCCGGTGGCGTGCGCGGACTCCAGCAGCCGGCTGTCGGGGGCGGGGGTGCCCGCGATGCCGGGCACGACCGTGCCGAGCGCCTCGGCGAGCAGCCCCATGGTGGAGGCGGTGCCCATGGTGTTGCAGTGGCCGCGGCTGCGGATCATCGCGGACTCGGACCGGATGAAGTCCTCACGGCCGAGCGTCCCGCCGCGCACCTCCTCGCTGAGCCGCCAGACGTCGGTGCCGCAGCCGAGGGCCTTCCCGCGGAACGTGCCGGTGAGCATGGGGCCGCCGGGGACCACGACGGCGGGCAGGTCCACGGAGGCGGCCGCCATCAGCAGGGACGGGATGGTCTTGTCGCAGCCGCCGAGGAGCACCACGCCGTCGACGGGGTTGCCGCGCAGCATCTCCTCCGTGGCCATGGCGGCCATGTTCCGCCACAGCATCGCGGTGGGGCGCAGGAGCGTCTCGCCGAGGGAGACGACGGGCAGGTTGAGCGGGATGCCGCCGGCCTCGTGGACACCGTCGCGGACCGACGAGGCGACCTCGTCGAGGTGCGCGTTGCAGGGGGTGAGGTCGGAGGCGGTGTTGGCGATGGCGATGTGCGGCCGGCCGGAGAACGCGTCGGACGGCAGCCCCCTGCGCATCCAGGCGCGGTGGATGTAGCCGTCGCGGTCGTCGCCGCCGTACCACTGGGCGCTGCGCAGGTGCGACGTCATCGGCTCTCGACCTCCGGGTGCGGTGCTGCGGGGGCGTCCGGGCGCGGGGCGCCGGGCGGGGCGCAAGATCCACGACTGTACGCGCCGGGCCCCGGGGCGGGAAGAGCGCGCCCGGACGGCCGCGCCATGTCGCCGGACGGCCTCCGCCGGGCGGCCCCGCGCCGCG
>NZ_JAKGCV010000525.1 GCF_021556455.1 Streptomyces fuscigenes
GGCCGTCCGGGCCGTCCGCGTCCGCGTGCTGCCCGGTGCCGGGCAGCGGCGCGTCCCACGCCCCGAGCCCGAGCCCCGGCAGGGCGCCCTGGGCCCCCGGGACCCACGGCACGGTCTCCAGGTGCCCGAGGTCCGAGCCCGACAGGCCGAGGCCGACGGTCCTGCGCGGTCCCAGCCCGTCGGCGGGGTCGAGCACGGCGACGCCGCGCCCCGCACCCACCAGCGCGCCGCCGGCATGCAGCACCTCGGTCAGGGCGTCGTCCAGGCGGTCGGTGCGCGCCAGGCGTTCGGTGAGTTCGTGGAGGGTGGTGAGGTCGGACACCCAGCCGGCGAGGCGGTCCTGGATGAGGACGACGGGCGGCGCCTTCACGTCGTCGAGGGGTGGGGGTGTGTGAGCGGGAGCGGGCACCACTGAATTGATTCCGGCCACTTTCGGCACATGCTGGGCACTCATGGCAGCCGACCTTCCGGGCGGTGCGTTTCGCTCGATAGCATCGCAAACCCCCATGTCATTCTGCGCAGCCGTCAACGTACCCACATGTACACGCACAACTCGGGCAATGTCCAGCATGGAGCCATGGCCCGGGCGGATCTCTGGGAGTGGCGAGAAGTTGACCGAAAAACGTCCCCCCTCTTCGGTTTCTGCGATCGACTGAGGTCACTCAAGAGGGGTTTTTCCGGAGCCGGAGGGAAGCAAGCGGCCCGGTGGAAGCGTTCTCCCGAGCGTCATTCCGTACGCGATGGGTACGTAAAAGGTGACGGACAGGGGCAGTTTGGGCCCCGCGGAACCTCGCGGCGGCAGCCCGGCGTCTCACAGCCGGGGGCCGGACCGCCACCCGTCCTCCGGAGTGGCGAGAACCACGCACAGCACAGCGGGACAGCAGCAAGCGCCAAGCGCGCGCCACCACTCGCCGGACGCCCGACCCGTTCACCGCACCGCGTGCGGCATGTGTTCCTTCGGCCGGTACGGGCAGGCGACGCGCTGATCGGCCTCATGGCCGAATGTACGCACAGCTGTACGCGCGACTGTATGCACGACGCAGTGATGCACACAAAAGCACACATGGTGTCAGTCAGTGTCATGTGGACTCGGCGTTCAACGGAAAGGAACGAGCGCTCATGCGCGAGATCCTCGGAAGGCGACGCAGGCTCCGGTTCCGGCGCAAGGGGATGCCTGCCCCAGTCGATGCCGCGCTCACCTACTCCGCCTGGAGATGGCCCGTGCTCCCCGGCGCCGGCCTGAAGACGGCCGGCGGCCGCGGCACCCGCGGCCCGGGCTGCTCCTGCCCCGATCCCGAATGCGCCGTGCCGGGCGCGCACCCCTTCGACCCCGGCCTGCTCGCGGCGACCACCGACGAGCGGATGCTGCGCTGGTGGTGGACGAAGCGCCCGGACGCGCCGATCGTCCTCGCGACCGGCGGCAGGGCGCCCTGCGCGGTGAGCCTGCCGGCCGTCGCGGGCGCGCGGGCGCTCGCCGCGCTCGACCGGGCGGACCTGCGCCTCGGACCGGTCGTCGCGACGCCCACCCGCTGGGCGTTCCTCGTCGCGCCCTACGGCCTCGAACGCCTCGGCGCCCTCCTCTACGCGAAGGAATGGGTGCCGAGCTCGCTGCGCTTCCACGGCGACGGCGGTTACCTGGTGCTACCGCCGTCCGGGGCGGCGGACGGGCAGGTGCGGTGGGAACGCGGCCCGCTTCCCGGCTCCGCGGCGCCCTGGCTGCCGGATGTCGAGGCAGTTGTCGACGCGCTGGTTCAGGCGAGTACGAGCGCGCCGGACGGCGGCAGCAGACTCGCGTACTGAGATGTTCTGAGATGTACTGAACAAAATTCAATTCCCCGCGTATGGCCGCACCGGCGGGACATGCGCGGAAATTCCCCGAAAGCAGCTGCCACGGCGTCCGGGCCCCTCGGGGCCGGGCGCCGCGCGTGCTCCCGGGCCGCGCCGCAGGTCGGCGCCGTCCAGGGGGAGTTGGGGACGCCGCCCGTGCCCGCACCGGGCCGGGCGCGCCGCCCGGGATGCTTCGGGAACCCGCATGTAAACGCGGGTAAACGCAGGTGAACGCCGCTGAAGCCGGGCAATGGACGAACCGGCCCCGGAGAACGCAAAGGCCCGGTCGCTGGCGACGGGGGATGCACCAGCGACCGGGCTTCTAGAACGGTAACAAGAGATCGGCCGTTAGCAAATTCGATCAGAGATTTCGGGCCGCCCAATTACCGGTAAGCAAGGGCCTCGCGACGAACCGTGTGACGGGTATCACTCCGCGGCGGGCTCTCCTGGCCCGCCCGCCGCGGCCTTCGTCGCTCAGAGTCAGTTCAGCGTCACCTGGCGGTTCGTCAGTCCGCCGCGCGCGCGGCGCTGTTCCGCCGTCAGCGGCGCGCTCTCCGCGAGGGCCCCGGCGAGCCGCTCGGCGAACGCGGCGGCGGGCTTCTCGCAGTCGTCCGCGCCCATCGCGCTCGGCAGGTCCCACACCGGCACCGTCAGCCCGTGCGCCCGGAAGGACCCGACGAGCCGGGTGCCCTCGCCCAGCGACGACTCGCCGGCGGCGTGCAGCCGGGCGAGCGCGTCCAGCAGGTGCTCCTCCTGGTGGGGCATGACCCAGCGCAGGTGGTTCTTCTCCGGCGTCTCGCACCAGTACGCCGCCTCGGAACCCGACAGCAGGACGGTCGGGATCGCGGCCGCGTTGGCCCGCTCCAGGGAGGCCGTCACCTCGGACGTCGCGTTCTGCGCGTCCGGCACCCAGAACTCGAAGCCCGGGTGGACGGCGGGCGTGAAGCCGGCGGACGGGTCCAGCAGGTCCTGGAGGCGGGGCCCTTCGGCCTCCGCGCGCCGCGCCGCCACCGGATTGCCCGGCTCCGCGGTCAGCGCGCGCAGCAGCGTGTCGGCGAGGTCGCGGCTCAGGTCGCCCGAGGCCGTGTCGTTCTGCAGGGCCAGCAGGACGGAGCCGTCGTCGCGGCGCAGCGCCGGCCACGCCATGGGCAGCACCGTCGCCAGCGTCACCGAGGGCACCCCCTCGGGCAGCCCGTCCTTCAGCGTGAGCGCGGCCGTCGCCGCCGGCACCAGCTCGCGCATCGCGACCCAGTGCGGCTCCCCCGCGAGCCCCTCGAACGGGCGATGCACCAGCTCGGTCGGCGCGTGCGACGCCTGACGCCCGTGGCACGCCTTGTACCGGCGCCCGGAACCGCACGGGCAGGGCTCGCGGGCCCCGACCACCGGAATCGGTCCGTCCGTGAGCTGCGCCTTCTTCTGCTTCTTGGCCATGGTGGGGTGTCTCCCGGTCGCTGCGGCGGTGCGAATGCAGACGGCGAGCCTAGCCCCTGCGCAGCGCCCGGGGCGCGGGCCGCGACGGGACGAGACGGGACGCGGGCGGCGCCTTGCCGCGGCGCGCGGGAGGCCTGCGGGAGGCGGGGGACGAGGCGGGTACGACCCGGAAGCCGGGGCCGGGGGAGGCGGATCCCCGAGCGGCGCGCCGCGCGCCCGG
>NZ_JAKGCV010000526.1 GCF_021556455.1 Streptomyces fuscigenes
CGTGGTCCGCGGGGCGGGCCCGGCGGCCGGCGGGGCGGGCCCGCCCGGCCGGGACAGCCCCGGTCAGGCGCTGCGCAGCGGGCGCAGGGCCGCCTCGTTGCGGACGAGTTCGTCGAACATGGCCTTCGCGGAGCCCTCGAGCATCTCGTTCGGCGTGAAGGCGGCCTCGTCGTCCAGGAACTGCTGGACGAACGGGATGGAGACGGCCTCGAAGACCGGCGTCATCTTGAGGGTGGTGACGACCTGCTTGATCATCTGGGCGGCCCGCGTGCCGGCCGCGACGCCGCCGTAGCTGACCAGGCCGACGGGCTTGTAGCGCCATTCGCCGTGCAGGAAGTCGAGCGCGTTCTTCAGCTCGGCGTTGTAGCCGTAGTTGTACTCGGGCATGACGAAGACGAAGGCGTCGCAGGGCTCGACGCGGGCGCTCCAGTCGCGGGTGTGCTGGTGCGTGTACTGCCCGAGCCGCGGGTGGTTGGGCTCGTCCATGAACGGCAGGCCGACCTCGGCGAGGTCGATCAGGTCCACCTCGTCGAAGCCCGCGTGCGCCCGGGCCTCCTTCTCCACCCACTGGGCCACGGGCAGACCGACCCGTCCGGGGCGGGTGCTCGCGATGATGATCCCCAGCTTCGGCATACGTGCTCCTCGGTTGCGTGCGCGGTGGCGGGCGGGGCCGCGCGCCGCGGGCGATGACGATTGCGTCGACTCCACTTGTTGCGAGTTCAACTAGTGTACGCGCGCCGAATGCCGCCGTGAACCCCCTGTTTCCCGCGGCGAACACCCGTTCGCGCCGTGAACTCCCCGCTCAGGAGGACGTGACGGGCAACACGTCGGGCGAGAGCGTCCCGGCCTTCGCGGTGGCGGCCGTGGTGCGGCGGCGGTGGTGGCGCCGGCAGAGCACCTCGTAGCCGACCTCGCCGGCGGGGCGGTCCACGTCCCCGACCACGACCTGCGCGCCCTCGACGACCATCACGCCGCCCACCGTGCGGGCGTTGTGGGTGGCGCGGGCCCCGCACCAGCACAGCGCCTCCACCTGCAGCGCCTCGACCCGGTCCGCGAGTTCGATCAGCCGCTGGGAGCCGGGGAAGAGCTTCGTGCGGAAGTCCGTGGTGATGCCGAAGGCGTGGACGTCGAGTTCCAGGTCGTCCACGATCCGGGCGAGCTGGTCGATCTGACCGGGCAGCAGGAACTGGGCCTCGTCCACGATCACGTAGTCGACCCGGCCGCCCCGCGTGATCAGTTCGACCACGTGCGCGTACAGGTCCATGTCCTCGACCGCCTCCACGGCGTCGGTGACGAGGCCCAGGCGCGAGGAGAGCTTGCCCTCCCCCGCCCGGTCGTCCCGCGTGAAGATCACGCCCTGGAGGCCGCGGGCCGAGCGGTTGTGGCCGATCTGGAGAGCCAGGGTGCTCTTTCCGCAGTCCATCGTTCCGGAGAAGAACACCAGCTCAGGCATGGGGGGAGGGAAACCTTTCGGGGACGGGCGGGCTCGTGCGCGGCCGGCGGGCGCACCCGCCGTTTTCGGGCGCGGGCCGGACGCGCGGCTCTAGGAGCGTACTTCGAGGAGGGGGACCAGCTGCTCGACAGGGGTCATCGAGCCGTGCATGCCGACCATGGCCGACTCGCGCGGTTCGCGCTCGGACGCCGTCACCACGACGTCGTCGCGCGCCGCCGCCACCACGTCGCCGATGCGGCCGTGGGTGCGCGCCTCGACGGCGGCCGGAGGGCCGAACCACCCGGCGGCGATCGCCTCGTCCCGGCTCGCCACCCAGAACTGCTCGCCGAGCACGTCGCGCCAGACGGCGAGCACGTCGGCCGCCGCGCCGGGCACCGCGTAGACGTGGCGCGCCCTGCCCTCGCCGCCGAGGAGCGCGACGCCCGCGCGCAGCGCCCAGTCCTCGTCGAAGTCGATGCGCGAGTCCTCGTCGAACGGGATGTCGATCATGCCGTGGTCGGCGGTGACGTACAGGGCCGAGCGGGGCGGCAGTTGCTCGGCGAGCCGGCGGGCGAGTTCGTCCACGTACCTCACCTGCCCGCGCCAGGCGTCCGAGTCCATGCCGAAGCGGTGGCCCTTGCTGTCGACCTCGCTGTAGTACGTGTAGACCAGCGAGCGGTCACCGGCGGCGAGCTGCTCGGCGGCGAGGTCGACGCGCTCCTCCCCCGC
Organism: Streptomyces fuscigenes; assembly: GCF_021556455.1. Taxonomy (GTDB): domain Bacteria; phylum Actinomycetota; class Actinomycetes; order Streptomycetales; family Streptomycetaceae; genus Streptomyces; species Streptomyces fuscigenes. The sequence continues at coordinate 2,162 of NZ_JAKGCV010000526.1, forward strand.
GAGCCTGCCGCGGAACGTCCCCCCGCTGAGCGCGATCTGCGTGAGCGGCGTGGACTCGAACGCAGGGGACGAGACCTGGGCGGTGTGCACGCCCGCCGCGTGCGCGGCCCGGAAGACGGTGGTGTGCGGCTGCCAGGCGTGCGGTTCCGTCCACGGCTTCCAGCGCAGCTGGTTCATCAGCGCGCCCGTCGCCGGGTCGCGGACCGTGTAGCCGAGCAGCCCGTGCGCGCCGGGCACCGTGCCCGTGCCGACGGACGCGAGCGAGGTGGCGGTCGTGGAGGGGAAACCCGCGGTGAGGGGACGGCCGCTGCCCCCGCGCGAGGTGCCGAGGAGCGAGTGCAGGAACGGCGCCTCGTCGGGGTGCGCCGAGATCTGCTCCCAGCCGAGGCCGTCGATCAGGAAGACGCAGTTGCGGTCGGCGGGGGCCAGCTCGGGGAGGGTGGCGGTGAAGCCGGGCACGCCCTGCCCCGCGACGAGGGTGGGCAGCAGGTCGGCGAGCGATCCCGACCCGTACGCGGGCAGCGGCGCCGTGGCGGGATCCAGCGGCCCGGACTCGCCCGCGGCGTCCGGCCGTTGCGCGCGGTCGGTCATGCGCGGCCGGTCGCCGGGTTCGCCGTGGCCTCGGACAGCGCCTGCGCGAAGGCGAGGGTCTCCTTGACGGCGTCGATGCCGTCGCCCGCCTCGCTCACCCGCAGACTCAGGTCGTCGGCGGTGGAGTTGCCCGTGTAGCCGTGGTCCGCCTCGCAGTTGGGGTCTCCGCAGGCGGCGGGCTCCAGGTCGATGCGGGAGACGGCTCCCCAGCCGATGGTCAGGACGACCTCGCGGGGCAGCGAGCCGGGGGTGTACGACTCGGGGTTGGAGACGACCCGGCTGACCACGACGGAGGAGATCCGGTCCCGCTTCACGGACTCGGTGGACGTCGTCGCGTAGGGCGTGGGCGAGTCCGAGTCGGCGGCCTGCTCGTCGGTGTGGCTGACGATGAACCGGTGCTCGGTCAGTACGAGGACGGTGACGTGCCGGCGCACCTCGTTGGAGTCGAACGTGGTCTCCTGGTGCACCAGGTACGACGCGATCCGCTCGCTGCCGACGGCGGCCTCCACCGCCTCGGCCACGAGTGCGGGGTAGTAGCCGCTGCGCTCGATCGCCGTGCGCAGCCCCTGGGTCGTCGTGCCGGTCTTCGCCATGCGCCCATCCTACGGGGGCCGCAGCGGCGCCGGAGCACCGCGCGGCCCGGCCGGGGGCGGGTCCCCGGCGGGCCCG
>NZ_JAKGCV010000527.1 GCF_021556455.1 Streptomyces fuscigenes
CCCCGGTGGAGCGACCCGCGCCGGAACGCCGGAGCCCGCTTCGACCTGCTGCCCGGCACCCCGACGCTGGCGAACTTCCCCCGCGCCCAGTGGCTGGCCGCCGCGCGGCGCGCGCTGGCCGCGGCACCCTCGGAGGCGTTCGGGTACGGGGACCCGCGCGGCCGCGCCGAGCTGCGCACGGCGCTCGCCGGGTACCTCGCCCGGGCGCGGGGCGTCGACGCCGACCCGGACCGCATCGTGGTCTGCGCGGGCTTCGAGCACGGGCTGCGCCTGATCGGGTCCGTACTGGCGGCGCGGGGCGTGCGGGCGGTCGCGGTGGAGCAGTACGGGGTGCCGCAGTACTTCGCGCTGCTGTCGAGTGCCGGGCTGCGCGTCCCGTCCCTTCCGGCCGACGAACGGGGCACGCGCACGCAGGCCCTCGGCGCCTTCGCCGCCTCCGAGCGGCCCGGCGCGGTCCTGCTCACCGCCGCGCACCAGTTCCCCACCGGTACCGCCCTGACGCCGGAGCGCCGCGCCGAGGTCGTGGACTGGGCCCGCGCGACGGGCGGGCTGGTCCTGGAGGACGACTACGACGGCGAGTTCCGCTACGACCGGCAGCCCGTGGGCGCCCTGCAGAGCCTTGACCCCGAGCGCGTCGTGTACTTCGGCACCACCAGCAAGTCGCTCGCGCCCGCCCTGCGCCTGGGCTGGATGGTGCTGCCGACGGCGGTGACGGCGGAGGTGGTCGCGGCCAAGGGGGCCGTCAACTGGACGCCCGGCGCGATCGACCAGCTGACCCTCGCCGAGTTCATCACCTCCGGTGCGTACGACCGGCACGTGCGCGCCCAGCGGCTGCGCTACCGCCGCCGCCGCGACCAGTTGGTGCGCGCCGTCGCCGAGCGCGCCCCGCACCTGAGGGTGACCGGCATCGCGGCCGGCCTGCACGCCGTGCTCGAACTCCCGCCGGGCACCGAGGAGTCGGTCACCTCGGCCGCCGCGTGGCAGGGGCTCGCGGTCGAGGGGCTGTCCACGTTCGCCCACGGGGACGCCCGCGAGCGGCCCGAGGTCAGGGACCGGGACGCGCTGGTCGTCGGATACGCGACGCCGCCGGACAGCGCCTGGGCGGGCGCGCTCGACGCCCTGTGCCGCGTCCTGCCGTGAGCCGGGGCCGCCCGCCGGCCCCCGCCGCCCGGAGCGGCCCGGCCGCGCGCTGGTGGCATGCCGTACAGGCGTACTAGTGTGAACCGGATTCGGCCATCGACGGGCAGGACACGACGAGGGGGTGGCGCGTGACCACGCGCCGGAAGCTGAAGTCGAGCGCGGTCGTGCTCGGGGGAATGGGTCTGCTCGCGACCACGCTCGTGGCGTGCGGGAGCGATCCCGACAAGCGCTGCGTGGACCCGCAGACGCACAAACTGCTGCCGGACAGCAGGTGCAAGGGCAACGGGACCGGCCGCTACTACTACGGCGGATCCGTGCACAACGGCCGCGTATCGGGCGGCGGTTACTCCAAGTCGGCCGTCAAGCGCGGCGGCTTCGGCGGCGAGCACGGCTCCAGCGGTGGCTGAGACGGCGGCCCGCACGGTGCCGGCCTTGGAAGCCACGACCCCGGCGGCGGGCCGGTGAGGCGGCACACCGTCGAGCCCCGTCCCGACTGGCAGCGGATCGTCGAGGAGCAGGGCGTGGTCTACCCGCTGACCCGCCATCCCGACGGCTCGCTGAAGCCGTACTGGGACGAGAGCGCGTACTACTCCTTCGACCTCGCCGAGATCGAGGCGCTGGAGGACGTGGTCGAGGAGCTGCACGCCATGTGCCTGGCCGCCGCCGGGCACATCGTGGAGCAGGGGCGTTTCGCCGACCTCGGCATCGCGGACCCCAGGATCGCCGGCGCGGTCGCGGAGTCCTGGCGCCGGCGGGCCGAACTGCCTTCCGTGTACGGCCGGTTCGACCTGCGCTACGACGGGCGCGGCGGGCCCGCCAAGATGCTGGAGTACAACGCGGACACGCCCACCTCCCTGGTGGAGGCCGCGAGCGCCCAGTGGTTCTGGATGGAGGACCGCTTCCCGGGCGCCGACCAGTGGAACTCCCTGCACGAGCGGCTCGTCGACGCGTGGAAGCGGCAGGCGCCGCTGCTGCCGCCCGGGCCGCTGCACTTCGTCCACAGCGAGGCGGACGAACTGGGCGAGGACCTGATGACGGTGGCCTACCTGCGGGAGACCGCCGAGCAGGCCGGCCTCCACACGGAGGCGCTGTCGGTGGAGGCGATCGGCTGGGACGACATCGCCGGCCGGTTCGTGGACGACAAACTCCGCTTCATCCGCGGCTGCTTCAAGCTCTACCCCTGGGAGTGGCTGACGGCGGACGAGTTCGGCCCGCACGTCCTGGACACGCTCGACAACGGCGGCGGCACCGGCTCCACCTGCTGGATCGAGCCGGCCTGGAAGATGCTGCTGTCCAACAAGGCGCTGCTGGCGGTCCTGTGGGAGCTGTACCCGGACCACCCGAACCTGCTGCCCGCCCACCTCGACGGACCGCGCGAACTCGCCGTCCGGGGGCCCGGGTACGTCTCCAAGCCGCTCCTCGGCCGCGAGGGCGACGGCGTGCTGATCCACCGGCCGGGCGAGGCGCCCGCCGTCCGCGCGGAGCGCTGCTGCTACCAGGAGCTCGCGGAGCTGCCCGACTTCGACGGCAACCGGGTCGTGCTCGGCGCGTGGGTCGTGGAGGACGAGGCGGCGGGACTCGGCATCAGGGAGTCGTCGGGCCTGGTGACGGACGAGTACGCCCGGTTCGTCCCGCACGTCGTGCGCTGAGGGGCGCGCGCGGGGCGCTCCCGGGGGCGCTCCGGGGGCGGGCGGTGCGGGGGCGCTCCTATGCTGCTTCCGGCACCGGGGTCGCCTCGGGCGCCTCGCCGAACCGGGCGAGCAGCAGCGCGCCCGCCACCGCCACCAGGAACCCGAGGGCCGTGACCCAGCCCAGCCCCGCGCGAGTGCGGTCGCCGAGCCAGAGCACGCCCACGAGTGCCGGGCCGACGGTCTCGCCCACGACCATGCCCGCCGTCGCGGTGGTCACCGCGCCGCGCTGGAGCGCCGACGTCAGGAGCAGGAACCCGGCGCCGCCGCCGAGCAGCACCGCGTACAGGGCCGGGTCGGTCCAGAAGCCGCGGGACGCGGGGTCGAGCGAGTCGACGAGCCGCACCGCGACCTCGACCACCCCGAACCCCGCGCCCGAACCGACGCCCAGCACCAGTGCCCGCGACCGTCCCGGCAGCCGCCCGCAGGCGCCACCCGCCACCAGGACGCAGGCCGCGACGCCGAGCAGCGCCCAGGGCAGCGCGCCGGGCCCCGGCCTCCCGCCCTCCGGGCCCGCCGCGAGGGCGAGGAGCGCGAGCCCGCAGCACACGAGCGCCACGGCGCCCCACTCGGCGCGGCCGAG
>NZ_JAKGCV010000528.1 GCF_021556455.1 Streptomyces fuscigenes
CGCACCGCGGCGTCCGTCCCGACGGCCGACGCGACGGACGAGAACGCGACCGGCGGCACGCGCGACGGCATGCCCGTCCAGCCGAAGCTGCCGTCGGCGCCGGGCGGCGGGCGCGGCTGGCCCTCGGCGCTGCGCACCGGCGGGCGGGTGCGGGGAGTGGACGGCTTGCGCACGCTCGCGGTCGGGCTGGTGATGGTCTACCACCTGGAGCCCGGCCTGCTGCCGGGCGGTTCGATCGGCGTGGACGTCTTCTTCACGATCAGCGGCTTCGTCATCACCCGCCTCCTCGTCGCGGAGTACGCGCGGACCGGCGACATCTCGATGGGCGCGTTCTACTGGCGCCGGTGGCTGCGGCTCGTGCCGGCGCTGCTGACGGTGTGCGCCCTGTGCGCGGTCCTCGCCGCCGGCACCAGTCTCGCGGGCTTCGACGGGGCCTGGACGTCGGTGCTGCTGTCGGTGACGTTCCTCGTCAACATCGTGCGGGCGGCCCAGCCCGGCCCGTACTCGGACGGCACGGCGCTGCTCGCCCAGAACTGGTCGCTCGGCGTGGAGGAGCAGTTCTACCTGCTGTGGCCCCCGCTGCTGCGGACGCTGCTGCGCCGGGTCCGCCCCCGCACGGTCCTGATCTGGGCCGCCGTGCTGTGTTTCCTGCCCGTCGTGTGGCGGTGGCTGCTGTGGGACCCGACGCAGGCGCACCGCATCTACAACGGCACCGACACCCGCGCCGATCAGCTGCTGGCCGGGGCGCTCCTGGCCGTCGCGGTGGCCCGCCTGCGTCCCGACGACCCCCGGCTCGCCGCGCTGCGGCGCTGGTCGGCGCGGCTCGCCTGGCCGGCGCTCGCGCTGCTCGGGCTGATCGTCTGGCAGGTCCCGGTGACGGGCGACACGGCCTGGACGGAGAGCTGGTACACGCTCGGGTTCCTCGTGGCGGCCCTGCTGTCGGCGACGGTCGTGGCCGCGCTGGAGCTGCGGCCGCGTTCGGCCCTGTCGTGGGTGCTGTCGCTGGCGCCGCTGGCGTGGGTCGGCCGCAACCTCAGCTACGGGCTCTACCTGTGGCACTACCCGCTGGGCCGGCTGCTGGCCGACGTCGGCGTGGAGCGCGGGCACCTGGTGGCGACGCTCGCCGCGTCGGTCGCCGCGGCCACCGCCTCGCACTACCTGGTCGAGCAGCCGCTGAACCGGCGCTGGCGGCGGCGCGGCCCGGGCGCCCCGCGCGGCGGCGCCCGCTCGGGTTCCGCGACCGCCGAGGACCGGCGGCGGCAGCTGGCCACGGCGTCGTGACACCCGTCGCCGCGTCGGGGGGCCGCCCGTCCGGCCCCGGGACCCGCCCCGGGGGCCGCCCGTCTTGCCCGGGGCGATCAGGCGCGCAGGAGGTCCTTGCGGAAGTCGGAGAGCAGCCGCCGGGTGCCGGTCGCGGACTCGGCGATGGCGACCATGCGGTCCATGGCCTCCATGTGCTCGGAGACCTCGTTCTCCTCGTCGAGGTAGAGCGCACCGGTCAGGTACTCGATGTAGACCATGTCCGGGATCTCGGGGACGTCGAAGCGGAAGAGCACGAAGGGGCTGTACGTGCCGGGGTGGTGGCCCGCTGCCAGCGACGCCACCTGCAGCGTCACGTTGGGCAGCTCGGTCATCTCCAGCAGCCGCTCGACCTGCTCGCCCATCAGCTTCGCGTCGCCGACCGGGCGGCGCAGGACGGTCTCGTCGACGACGGCCCAGAAGTTGGGCGGGGCCTCGGTGCGGGTCAGGAACGACTGGCGGCGCATCCGCAGCGCGACCTGGCGCTCGACGCGTTCGGGATCGGGCTGGCCGACCGCGGTGGTGGTCAGGATCTCGCGCGTGTACGCCTCGGTCTGCAGGACGCCCGGCACGAAGTGGGGCTCGTACTCGCGGATCGTCTTGGCGGCCTCCTCGAGGCTGACGTAGCCGCCGAACCACCCGGGCAGCACGTCGTGGAAGCGCTGCCACCAGCCGGGGCGGTTGGCCTCCTCGGTGAGCTGCGTGTACGAGGCGACGTCCGCGGGCGGCAGGCCGTAGGCGGGCAGCAGGACCTGGAGGTACGGGATCTTGAGCGCGACCTCCGCGGACTCCATGCGGCGGATCGTGGCGACCGTCACGTGCAGCAGCTTCGCCGCCGCCTCCCGCGTCAGCCCCGCCCCCTCGCGCAGGGCACGAAGCTGCCTGCTGAGGACGAGCTGACCTATCGTCGGCGCCGAACGCGGCTCGCTCATACCGCTACCCCCTCTCCCCCTTCGAAGACCCCGGCAGTCTGACACAGCGAGATCGATTGAGGCGCTGCACGGTACACATTCTTCCGGTTGGCTCCACCGGGCCGACCACCACGCGTCACGGCGTGACAGAAGAAGATCGTTCCCTTCCCTGAAAAGTGAACCCGTGGCGTCGCGGAAGGTACCTTCCAGTGACCTCTCGATGGAGAGGTCCCGATAAGCTCGGTCCGTCCAGGGCCTGCGGGCCCCTCAACAGAAGCGGAGTGATGCGGCGTGACGCGACCACGTGTGGGGGTGGCGGTCCTGACGATGGGGACCCGGCCCGCCGAGCTGCGCGCCCTGCTGAACTCCGTGGCCGAGCAGCGGGAACCCGCACAGCGCGTCGTGGTCGTCTGCAACGGCGCGCCGCTGCCCGAGCTGCCCGAGGGGGTCATCGGCGTCGAGCTGCCGGAGAACCTGGGCGTCACGGGCGGCCGCAACGTCGCGATCGAGGAGCTGCGCAAGGCCGGTGACGTGGACGTCCTCGTCGACTTGGACGACGACGGCCTGCTGATCGAGACGGACGTCGTCTCCCGGGTCGCGGACCTCTACGAGGCGCACCCGCGGCTCGGCGTCGTCAGCTTCCGCATCGCCGACGAGAACGGCCTCACGCAGCGCCGGCACGTGCCGAGGCTGCGCGCGGACGACCCGATGCGCGGCGGCGAGGTCACCACGTTCCTCGGCGGCGGCCACTCGCTCTCCATGCGCATGCTGGACGAGATCGGCGGCTGGCCCGACGCGTTCTTCTTCGCGCACGAGGAGACGGACCTGGCCTGGCGCGCGCTCGACGCCGGCTGGAAGATCCGCTACGAGCCGGAGCTGGTGCTCCAGCACCCGCGCACGTCGCCCGCGCGGCACGACGTCTACTACCGGATGACCGCGCGCAACCGCGTCTGGCTCGCCCGCCGCAACCTGCCCGCCCCGCTCGTCCCCGTCTACCTGGGGACCTGGATCCTGCTGACCGTGGCACGCACCCGGTCGGTCGCGGGCCTGCGCGCGTGGTTCGCCGGCTTCGGCGAGGGCGTCCGCACGGCCTGCGGCGACCGCCGGCCGATGCGGTGGCGCACGGTGCGGCGCATGACGGCGCTGGGCCGCCCGCCGGTGATCTGACCGGCGGGCCGGGGCGCCCCGCGCCCCCGC
>NZ_JAKGCV010000529.1 GCF_021556455.1 Streptomyces fuscigenes
CACAGGGGCTCCGCGCCGGCCGGCAGCAGCCGCCGCAGCATCTGGTCGGCCGTCCAGCGGACCGTCGCCACCGTCGGGATGCCCAGCCGCTGGTAGACCTCCGCGCGGCGCGGGTCGTAGATGCGGGGGAGCCGCTGCCGGGGCCGTCGTAGTCCTCGCCGTACGCGCCCTTGGCGGGGCGGCGGCGGCGCAGCGGGGGCGCCCTCGCGCAGCCGCAGTTCGAGCATGATCCGCTCGACGCGCCGGTCCTCCGTGCCCAGCAGCTCCCGGCCCGCCCCGGGCGAACGCCCGCCGGCGATCGCGGCCGCGTAGGCGCCGGGGTGCTTCACGTTCCACCAGCGCACCCCGCCGACGTGGCTGTGCGCCCCGGGGCCCGCACCCCACCAGTCCGCGCCGCGCCAGTACAGCTCGTTGTGCAGGCAGCGGGCGGCCTCGGTGGTGGCCCAGTTGGAGACCTCGTACCAGGAGAAGCCGGCCGCCGACAGCACCTCGTCCGCGATGAGGTACCGGTCGGCGTGCTCGTCGTCGTCCGTCATCGGGACCTCGCCGCGCCGGATCCGCCGCGCGAGCCGGGTGCCCTCCTCCACGATCAGCGCGTACGCGGACACGTGGTCCGGGCCGGCGCCGATCGCCGCGTCGAGCGAGGCGCGCCAGTCGTCGTCGCTCTCCCCCGGGGTCCCGTAGATCAGGTCGAGGTTGACGTGGTCGAAGCCCGCCGCGCGCGCCTCCGCGACGCACTCCTCGGGGCGGCCGGGCGTGTGGGTGCGGTCGAGGACCTTCAGCACGCTCTGCCGTGCGCTCTGCATGCCGAACGAGATCCGGTTGAAGCCGCCCTCGCGCAGGGCCGCCAGGTACGCCGGGTCCACGGACTCCGGGTTGGCCTCCGTGGTGATCTCCGCGTCGTCGGCGAGGCCGAACTCGTCGCGGATCGATCCGAGCATCCGCACGAGGTCCCCGGCGTCGAGCAGGGTCGGCGTGCCGCCGCCGACGAAGACCGTGCGCACCGGCCGGGGGTCGTCCCCGAGCACCTTGCGGGCGAGGCGGACCTCGTCCGTCAGGATGCCCGCGTAGTTGTCGCGCGAGGCGAGCACGCCGCCGGAGCCGCGCAGCTCGGTCGCGGTATAGGTGTTGAAGTCGCAGTAGCCGCAGCGGGTCGCGCAGTACGGGACGTGCAGGTAGAAGCCGAGGGGCCGGGCGGCCGCGCCGTCGAGGGCGGAGGCGGGCAGCTCGCCGGTCTCGGGCACGGGGTCGCCGTCGGGCAGTGCGGAGGGCATGTCCTCCATTGTCCCGTACGCGCGCGCGTTCCCCGCCCGGCCTTCCGGCTGCCCGCTGCCAGGGGCGGCGGGCCTGCCCTTCCTCCGCTCCGCCCGGCCTGTCCGACCCCGCGGCCGACGAACCTGCCCGACGCCCGGCCGACCGGCCAGCAGGTTCCACGGTCGGCCCGGTCGCCCGTCGGCCGGACGCTCACTCGGCCTGGAAGACCAGCAGTGCCAGGTCGTCGTCGGGCGGGGCCGCGTCGAACTCGTGCACCAGCCGCCGGACGCGCTCGGCGACACGGTCCGCGCTGAGCCCCGCGCAGCCGGCCAGGGCGCGCGCGAGCCCGTCGCCGTCGTCGAGCATCCGGCCGCCGGAGCGCCGCTCGGTGACCCCGTCGGTGACGCACAGCAGCGTGTCCCCCGGCTCCAGGTCGAAGGTCTGGCTCTCGTACCGGGTGGCCTCGGCGATTCCCAGCAGCAGCTGCGGCTCCGCGGCGGGCCGTACGCTGCCGTCGGGGCGCAGCAGGAGCGGCAGCGGGTGTCCGGCGCTGGCCACCGTGCAGCGGGCGCCCCCGCCCGGGAGCGGCACGAGGTCCCCGAACAGCAGCGACAGGAACCTCGGGTGGTAGCCCTCGGACGCGCCGACGGCGGGCAGTTCGGGCAGCGGCAGGTCCGTCAGCGGGAGGCCCGCGGCCATCGCCTCGCCCGCCGCCATCGTCTCGGCGGCGCTGGCTGCGGCCATCGCGGACGCGGCCTCCGCGGCCTCCGTCGCGTCGTCGAGCAGGAGCCGGTTGAGCCGGTCCATCACCTCGCCCACCCGGAACCCCTCGCGCCCCAGCAGCCGCAGCCAGGGGCGGGCGAGACCCGTCACGACGGCTGCCTCCGGGCCGCTGCCCTGGACGTCGCCGAGCATGAAGCACCAGCGGTCGCCGGGGCAGTGGAAGACGTCGTAGAAGTCGCCGCCCGCCAGGCCCTCGTCGCTCGGCTCGTAGACGAGGCCGCTGGCGACGCCCGGGATGCGCGCGACCTGGCTGGGCAGCAGGCCCCGTTGGAGCACCCGGCTGATGGTGGCCTGCCGGGTGTAGCGGCGTGCCGCGCCGATGGCGAGGGCCACGCGGCGGGCGAAGTCCTCGATCAGCTCGACGATCTCGTCCGGTACGGGGGCCTTGCCGGGCCTGCCGAGCAGGAGCGTGCCGACGGGCCTGCCGTTGGTGACGAGCCGGCAGGACAGGGTGACGCCGTCGGGGCCCGTGTCCGCCGCGTCGCCGCCGAGCGCCGGGATCTCGACCGGCCCGGGATAGGGCGGCTCCGCGGGTCTCGGCACCTGCTTCTCCAGCAGCGTGCGCAGCGCGCCGAGGCGTCCCTCGTCGGCGTGCCAGACCCCGGCGAGCCGGGCCGAGGCGCCCGGGCCGTCGAGCCAGACCCCGCACCACTCCGCGAGCCGCGGCACCAGCAGCTGCCCGGCGAGGGCCGCCACGAGCTCCTCGTCGAGCTGGCCCGCCAGCAGGTCGGACGTCTCGGCCAGGAACGACAGGGCGCCGTGGCCCCGCCACTCCGTCTCCGCCCGCGCCGAGGAGCCGCGCGCCGCGCCGGGCTCCTCCTCGTCGGTCCGCGCGGGGAGCAGGCCGGCGGTGCCGGTCCCGTCGAGCGCGACGCGGGCCCAGACCGTCTTGAGCCCGGTCCGGTACGTGACGCCCCATCGCTCCGCGAGCGACGCCACGATCTGCAGGCCCCGGCCGTACTCCGCCGTGTACGGGCCGGAGCGGCCGTAGGGCGTGCCCGGGTCGGCGGGCGCCCGCGAGGGGTGGTGGTCGGAGACCTCCACGAGGAGCGCGGGGGGCTCCTCCTCCGCGCCCTGCGCCGCGGCCCAGGCCGCCGGGATCGGCTCCGTGAGCCGGCAGCGGACCTCCACGGTGGTGCCCGCGTGCACGACGGCGTTGGTGACGAGTTCGTCGATGATGAGCGCCGCGTCGTCGGCGATGAGGTCCATGCTGTGCCGCCCCGGCGGGCAGACCATGCCGCCGAGGAAGGGCGAACCGCCCGCGCCCTGGCTCCCCGCGCCGGCGCAGGGGACCGCCGCCGCGCCGGCAGTACCGGCCGTACCGGCCGCGGAGGCGCCGGGCGCGGGCGGGGGCGGG
>NZ_JAKGCV010000052.1 GCF_021556455.1 Streptomyces fuscigenes
CCGCCACCGCGGCCGTGCTGCTCGTCGCGGGCGTGGGCTACGCGCTCGGCATGGGCGGCGGCCACCCGGACACGACGGGTTCCGGTGCCACCTCCGGCGCGCCGACGACGCAGGCGGACGGCGCGGCGGCCGCCGCGGACGGCGACGGGACGGGCGCCGCCGCAGGACAGGCGGTGACGGTCGGCGTGACCGGCACGAACACCGCCTACTCGGGCCCGTGTCCGCCCTCCGCGCAGGGCGCTCCCGCCTTCACGGCCACCTTCCAGGTCCCGCGGCTGCCCATGCAGTTCTCCTTCCGCTGGGTGTCGGCGGGCGGCGAGGTGGTCGACCCGCGCTGGCACACCCTGTCGTTCCCGGCGGGCGGCCCGCACAGCCACCAGGAGACGATCCGCGTGACGACCTACGCGAAGGACGGCGCCCTGCACAGCGCCATGGGCGTCGAGATCCAGTCGCCCCTGCACGCCCTGTCGGACACCGTGCCGTTCTCGCTGACGTGCACGGACACCGCGGACGGAGCTGCCTTCACCCGCTGACGGGCCGCGGCACGCAGTGCCTGTCCGCCCTCCCGAACCGGTCCCGACCCCGGGGCCGGTTCCTCTCCCGTGATCCCGGCTCCCGCCGGGATGGCACCCCCGGTTCGCCCCGCGTGCCGGCCGGCCGCGCGACGCGGCCGCGTCCGGCAGGCCGGGCACGTTCGCAAGGAGTACGAGTGTCGTCGGTCATCGTTGGACGCACGGGCCCTTTCACAGGGCAGAGCGTGGTGCTGGGCACCGCTCCCCTGCGGTTCGGGCGCAAGAGCGACAACCATGTGGTCATCGTCAGCGCCAGCGCCTCCCGCCTGCACGCCGAGATCCGCCCGGAGGACGGCCAGTTCGTCCTCGTCGACCACAACAGCCGTAACGGGACGTACGTCAACGGCAACCGTGTGACCCGGCAGGTGCTCGGGGCCGGGGACGTCATACGCATCGGCGACGAGACCTTCCTGTTCGAGACGCAGGAGGCGCTGGAGACGGTCATGGACCTCTCCCACCTCGACCGGCCGGGGCTCTCCGCTCCCGCGAACCCGGGCGAACTGCTCGTGACCGTCGCCGGCGGCGGGCCCGTGGGGCTCGCCTTCGCGCTGATGCTGGACGAGGCGCTGCCCGGGCGCGTCTCCATCACCGTCCACGACGGGCGCTGGACGACTTCCGGGTCCAGCGTGGTGTGGAAGGACGCGAGCCAGGGCAATGTCCGGCGCCAGCAGGTCGTCACCGTGCAGAGCCGGCAGTACCTCGCCCTCACGGAGGAGATGCGCACCGCTCTCTTCGGCGCGGGCGAGTACTCGGAGATGTGGCCGGTCGGGCCGGACTCGGTCGACGGCATGCCGCCGCGCAACATCCGTATCGCGTACATCGAGGACCGGCTGCTGGAGCTGGCCAACACCCGCCGGGCGATCCGGCTGGTGCCCCGGAACTACGACCCCGCCGAGAACGAGGACCAGCCTGCCCGGGACCATGTCCTCGCGATCTGCGACGGCGGGAGGTCCCGCACCCGCGAGCACTTCAGCGACCGCTTCGGCGCCGCGGACGCGTCCATCTACTCCCTCGACGGCGAGCACCTCCAGGACGTGGTGCTCGGCCTGCGCGTCAAGTCGTCGCTGCCGGACCCGATGAGCGTGCTCCTCACGGTGTCGCAGAACCGGTTCCTGCTCAACTCGCTGCGGGGTGAGGGCTTCTTGAACATGCGCCTCACCCGCGACGAGATCAGGAACGTGGTGGGCATCGACCCCGTGCGCCAGGTCTTCGAGGAGTGCATCGCCTCCCGCCCCTGCGTGATGGCCCGCGACGGGGAGAACGAGTTCGTGTGCCCCACCCACGGGACGCTGTTCCTCCCGGCGCTGCTGCGCAGCTCGCCGCTGTGGAAGCAGATACAGGAGGGGCTCCGGTTGTTCGGCGTTCCGGAGGACGATCTCACCGCGATCACCTCGTTCCGCCTGGACATGGTGCAGCGCCCGCGTTTCACCGCCCAGCTCAGGCGTCCCACGTCGACGGCCCCGGGGACCTACGGCTTCCTGCTGGGCGACGCGGCGAACGCCATCCACTTCTGGCCGGGCCGTGGCCTCAACAGCGGCCTGGCGTCGGCCACTTCGCTCGCCCGCTCGCTGTCCCGGGCCTGGCGCGGCAGGCCGCTGCGGGACGCCGACTTCATCCGGCACGAGGCCGCGATGTCCATGCTCCAGTACCGGCACAAGAGCCGCGCGTGGAACGCGATGGTCACGACGGACGACCTGGGAGCGACCCGCGCCATCAGGGACGTCATCGCCGGCAGCATGGAACAGGGGCCCAGAGACCCGCAGTCACCCGGCGACCCGGCACTCGCCCCGGAAGCGGCGGGAACCGATCTCGACACGCTGCTCACGCGCATGCGCGCGGTGCGCGAACGCCTCGCGCCCAGGCTCCCCGGCATGCCCACGGACGAGGAGCTCTACGACCATCTGCACACGCTGGCCCCTTCGACGCTGCGGACCCTCCAGGAGAGCGGTGCCTGGGACACGCTGATCGTCGGCGGCGAGGAGGCGGACATCGACCTCTTCTACCAGTCGGACGTCCCGGTGTTCGTGCCCCGGCCCGCGGATCCGCGCGGCGCCGCCGAGCCCGACGCCGACCCGCAGCCGCCCGCGGCACTGACCCCGGCCTGACGGCCGGAGACACCGGACAAGGCGGGGGCCCCGCCGGGACGGAGAGGGGCGGGAGGGGACTGGGGGACCTGGAGAAGCGGAGATTCGGAGAGCGAGCCGCAGAGCCGGGACCGGAGAACCCGAGAACCCGAGAGCCGAGAGCCGGACACCGGCCGCTTCCCTGCTTCCCCGCTTCCGCGCTGCCCCGCTCCGTCGCTTCCCCGGGAGGGCGCCGTGACATCGCGGCGCCCTCCCGGCGCACGGTGGGTTGCCTCACCGGGACACACCGTCCGCCGGCCGTGACCGCGTACGGCCACCGCGGCCCGGACGATCACCACGTTCCAGCGCCCTGCCGACGGCTGTCCACGGGCACGGACCCGGGCGGCCTCGCAGGACCAGGAGTCCGGAGGCGGCGATGTCCCCGAGCGCGACGGTGATGATCAGCGATCGGCCCGCCGCCGACATCCCCGTATCGCGGGCGGTCGGAGGGCAGATCTGTGCGACGGCACACAGCACCGCCAGGACGTCGCCCGCCGGCGTGACCGGGCGCGCCCGGACGAGCGGCCCGCCCGGATACTCCCTGGCCTCGGGGACCGAGGAGTACTCGACCGTGCGCGGCCGGATCACGCGCGCCGCGGCAACCAGTCCCGCCGCTTCGAACGCCGGCTCGCTTGCGTCGTCGCCGGAGCGAGACCGCGACTCGGCACCTGAGCGGCCGTCCGGCGACACCCGTCAGGTCAGGGGCTCCCCGCCGTCGACGCGGAGCGTCACACCGGTGAGGAACGGGTTGGTCATCGCGAACAGGACGGCTCCGGCGATGTCGTCCACCGAGCCGATGCGGCGGGCCGGGTTCCTGGCGCGCAGGTTCTCGAAGTAGGCCCGCTTGCCGTCCTCGCCGAGGGAGTCCCAGATGCCGGTGTCGACGACGCCCGGGGAGATCGCGTTGACCCGCACAGGGGCCATCTCCAGAGCGAGCGACCTGGCGAGGAAGTCCGCGGCACCATTGGTCGTCGCGACGCCGAGATAGCCGACCGCGGGCTTGAACGCCGCGACCCCCGAGAACAGGGTGAGCGAACCGCCGTCCGGGATGCGCCCCGCAAAGGCCTTCGCGAGCATGATCGGCCCGACGACCTTCGTGTCGAAGGACCGGAGCAGGGAGGCGCGGTCGAGTTCTTCGAGGCGGCCGCGGGCGCGGGCCGACACGGTGGAGACGACATGGTCCACGCGCTCCAGTCGGCGGGCCAGCTCCTCGACCGTCGCGTCGTCGGTGACGTCGAGGTACTCGGCGGTCACCCCCGAGTCCTCGTAGGCCGCCTCGAGAGCCTCCGCGTCGCGGCCGGCGACCACGACCCTCGCGCCCTGCGCACGCGCCGCCAGCACGACAGCTCTCGCGATGCCGCTGCCCCGGCCGACGACGAGTACCGTGCGATCCTCCAGCGATGCGGTCACGTCGAGGACCTCCCGTTTCTCCCACTGCCCCTCCACGACCACGGTAGGAGCCCCTTCCCGCCCTCGCCTGCCGGAGCGCCGGGCCAGGGAACGCGTCTCACCGGAGGCGGGCGGCCTCGATCAGGGTCGAGCGCACCGCCGCGGGCACCGGGCGCGTCGCCGTCCGCGGGGCACACGCGGCGCCACCTCCGGCAGCACAGCACATACGCGGGACCGGACCACACCTCCGCAGCGCGGCTCGACGGTATCGCCGGACGCCTGCACCGTGACCGCGTACGTCGTGGAGCGCGCTCCCGCGTCCCGGGCCCGTGCACCACGATCACCACGAAGTCCCGGACCTCCCGGAGCCGGATGCAGCGGGCATCCAATGATCGGTCCCGCGTCACAAGACCACCGGCGGAGGACTTCCGGCGGGGCGTCCGCCGGTCCCCGCCCCGTGGTTCCCTTGAACGACCGCACCGCTCGGAGGGCGGCTTTCGGCGGCCTGTGCCGGACCTTGAAGGAGGGCCGTGTCTTTTCCGCAACTCCCGCAGCCCGCGCCCGGGGAGATCCCCTTGATCTGCACGTCCTACGAGGGCGGTGAAGCCCGGTGGGGAGGGCTGCCCGAGGAGGTCGGCGGCCGCCGGGACGGTGACGTGCTCGTCCTCGAAGAGGCCCGCGTCCGTCTCCGTATGGTCGAGAATCCCGAATGGGACGGCCTGCGCGGCGGAAGTGCACCGACGCTCCTGCCCAGTGGCGGCCGCGTCCCGCCGGTCCTCGTGCTGGCGGACGTCTCCGTGGCGTATGGCGGAGACGGCCCGCTGCTGGTGGACCTGGCCTCGATACCCGGCCGCGGGATCCGGGTTCCGGGAGCCCGTCTCACCAAGGTCCTCGCCCATCTGCTGGGCGGTGAACGCACCTTCGGCGATCTGATACAGGACATGGACACCTACGGCATGTACCAGGGGGACGGCGCCCGGCCCGCTTTCCCCACCCCGCCGCAGGCACGGCGCCTGTCCTTCCCCGCGCTGCCCGCCACCGACGCGGCTCTGCTGGTCCGCACCTCCTTCGAGGACGAGCACGACTGGCAGGCACTCCTCCACGAACTCGGGGGCCCGGACGGGAACGGCATGCCCGGCGCGGATACGGACAGGTCCGTCGGCGGGGGCGCCGCCGCAGAGACAGAGGCAGAGGCAGAGGCAGAGGAGAACGGCACGGGGCACTGCCCGTTCCCGACGTTGATCGTCGACGACCGGCGTTTCGAGGACCTCTGCCCGGGCCAGGTCCCGGCGTTGATCCCGACCGGCGCGGACACGGTGCTGGTCGTCCTCGCCGACGCCAGGACCTTCACTCGGCCCGGCCGCCCCATGACCGTCGTCGACCTCTACGACGCCCCCGGACAGTCCACTGTCCTGCCCTGGCAGAAGATCACCACGATGGCCGCCAACCTGGCGATCGGAAACATGGACTTCAACGAATTCGTCGAGGCGGAGGAAGCCGGACCCTTCTGGTACGCCTGACCTCCGGCCGCCGCCACCAACCGCCGTCCAGGAGGGGAGAAACCGGCCGCCTCCGACCGGCTCACCCCGCCCGGGCCCTGGCAGCCTCTCCCAGGCGCTTGCAAAGGGGTGCAGACGAGTGGTGGCGGTCCGGTCGACCGCCACCACGCCCGACAGAACCGTTCCGCACTCGCCGCCGGAGTCCTCCGGTCATGATCGGCGAGCGGGCAGGTTCTACCGCGTCTCGTAGACGTAGATCTCGTGGACGGACAGGTACTTGCCGGCGGCCTTGGTATTGACGACCTTGAAGTAGCGGGCCTGGACCGGCCCGAAGGTCAGGGTCATCACACCGCCTGCGGTGTACGGGGTGGTGTCGGGGAGGCTGAGTACGGTGGTCCAGGTCGTGTTATCGGTGGAGACCAGCAGGTCGGCCGCGTCGGGGGCGTCTCCACTCGATGCGGAGGCATCCCAGACGATCTTGTCCAGCATGTGCGGAGCGCCCAGGTCGAGGCCGTAATACATGCCCGGCTCGCGGAGTGCGGCCGAGGTCCAGCGGGTGCTGGGATTGCGGTCGTAGGCGTCCGCCGGGTTGCCCGCGGCGGGGTTGGTGAAGCCCTTCCAGCCGTCGGTCGGCAGCTCGCCCGAGCCCGCTCCGGCGGCGAAGGCGGCTCCGGTGTTGGCAGCGAGCAGCGAGGCCAGCCCCACCTGGGCGGGCAGCGCGTTCCGGTCGGCCCACAGCAGCTGGTCGACGATCACCGAGCCCTTGCCCACGGCCGTGTGCCACAGCGCGCTGCCCGGGGTGAAGCCGAGGGTGCTGTGTGCGGCCTTGCCGTATTTGGTCTGCTCGTTGCCGGCGCTGAACAGGGTCCAGGCGACCGCCCGGGTGTCCACCGCGCTGTGTCCGCCCTTGGCCCGGACGGTGTACGACACCAGCGGGGCGCCGGCGCCCGGCCGGTCCAGGTCGGCGTTGTTCAGGCCGGTGGTCAGCGCCGAGTCGCCGGTGACGACGGCGCCGTGGGTGTGGTCGGCGTCCACCGGGTCGAGCTTGGCGCCCGGCGGCAGGAGCGGCGCCACGGACGGCAGCGTGGCCGGGGTGGCGCCGTTGATCCACAGGGTGCCGCCGGCCTCGGTCCACGCGGTGACGTCGCCGGCCGCCGCCTTCAGTGAGGCGAGCGGTGCCTCGTTGCCGGCGGAGGCGTCCACCAGCAGGACGTCGAGGGCCGCGAGGTCGGCGGGGTCGATCGTGGTGAGCACGGTGAGGTCGGCGGAGGCGGCCTTCAGGGTGACGACCGCCGCGCTCTTGTCGTCGGCGGCCAGAACACCCAACGGGCCGGTGGGCAGGGCCGGTTGCGCCAGATACCCGAGCAGGTTGCGCAGCAGTGCGGCGGCGACCGGCTCGGCGGCCTGCGCGGCCACCACCGGGTACTGGCAGAGCAGATAGCGGCCCTTGCCGAATCTGGCCTCGGCCAGCGCGGTGCCGACCAGCGCGGGCCCGGAGTCGGCGAGTGAGAGCAGGCTGCCGAACCGGGGTTTGAGGAGCACCCTGGAGGTGACGGTCTCGTCCCCGGTCCCCCACCAGCGCAGGTCGTCGGCGCCGATCCCGGCGAGCACCGGGTGGTGCGGCGCGGCGACATGGGTGACGGTCTGCGGGCTGCCGGTGGTGAACTGCGGCCAGGGCAGGATCTGCGGGAACGCGGTCTGCGCGAGGATCAGCACCTGTCCGCCGGCCGCGACGAAGGCGGCCACCGCGGTGCCGTCGGCGGTGGTCGCGGCCGGGTCGGCGCCCTCGGCCACCACCAGCACCTCGCCGGAGGCGGGGTCGGGCAGCGACCCGAGGCCGGTGACGGTCCTGGCGGTGACGCCGAGCGCGGTCAGCGCCCGGGTGGTGGGGGCGCCGGACGTCCCCTCCAGTACGGCCGTCCTGAGCGGGGAGCCGAGCTTTCCGGCAGCGGCCGGGTACAGGGTCAGCGCGATGTCGTCGGTGAACCGTCCGTCTCCGCTGACGCTGATCCGCAAGGTGACCGCGGTGGGCCTGCCCACCTTCGGCAGCGCCAGCTTAGCGGTGACGGTACCGCGCCCGGTGGGGGGCACGGTGGTCCTCGTCGAGCCCTTGCGGGTGGGGATGCCCCGGCCGCTGAGCGTCCAGCCGACCGTCAGCCTCGCCGTGCCGGACGTGTCGTTGCAGACCATCAGGTCCTTGACCAGTGTGCTCCCACCGAAGTAGTGGGCCCGGTAGTCCATCGCGAGGGCGGCGACCGGCTGGAAGACCCGGGCCACCGCGTCGTGGATCGGGTTCGGCGCGTAGTCGGGCAGGCCGCGCTGGAAGCCGGGGTTGAGGGTGGCCGCGTACGGCCCGACCCGCTTCAGCCGAGGTCCCGACCCGCTCGGGTCGGCGGCCGGCACCGACGTTCCGTTGAACGGCAGCGGGCGCATTCCGTACCAGACGGTGTTCCACGGCGAGATCGCGGTGATCCCGGCGTACCTGAAGCCTTCGATCTGGGCGCGCAAAGTCAGCGCGTGTGCGGACCACAGGCCGTCGAGGCCGGCGTATGCCGCCGGGCCGCCGATCGCGCTGACGTCGGAGGGGTTGGCGTAGTACATGGAGCTGAACTCGCTGATCAGGAACGGCTTCTTGCGGTCCCACTCGTCGCCGCGCGACTGGCCGGGAGCCAGCGCGCGGCCGGACTCGGGTATCGCGGTGTTTCCGGTGGTGATCTCCAGCGGGTAGTGGGTACTGCGCAGGTCGCCCATGCCCTGGGGGTCCCCGTCCCCCTCGAAGTACACCGGACGGGTGGTGTCCTGCGCGAGCACCGGCGCCTTGAGGGCGGCCACCTGCGGCACCCAGCTCTGCCCGAAGGCGGCGAGCATCTCGTTCTCCGCGCTCCAGGCGATGATCGAGGGGTGGTTGCGGTCGCGGAGCACCCGGTCTCGGAGGTGGGTGGCGCAGTTGGCCCAGAAGTCGTCGGCGCCCATGGCGTAGTTGCCCGATGATCCGTAGATGCCGGACTCGCCGACGATCAGCATGCCGAGCTCGTCGGCCACGTCGTAGTAGACCGGTGGGTACGGCATGGCGTGCAGCCGCATGTAGTTGACTCCGGCGGCCATCGCCATCCGCATCCACATCTCGGCGTAGGCGCGGCTGTTCTGCACCGAGCCCATGTAGTGCCAGGAGTCGCCGCGCAGCATCAGCGCCTCGCCGTTGAGCAGCAGCGCCGGTCCGTCCACGGTGACTTCGCGGAAGCCGAAGCGCTCGACGGCGGAGTCGAGCACCGGGCCGTTCGCGGCGCCGCGGACGTCGACCCGCAGCTCGTACAGGTGCGGGTCGTCCGGCCCCCACAGCCTCGGGGTACGCCAGCCCGCGGCCGCGGCCACGGTGGCGGTGCCTCCGGCGGGCACCGTGGCGCGGCCGCTCAGCCGGAAGACCTGGCGTGCGCCGTCCCACACGGTGTGCTCGACCCGTACGGAGGCCTCGGCGGCGGAGTCGTTGCGCAGCTCGGTCGTGGCGGTGAGCTTCTTGTCCGTGACGGAGGTGACGACCGCGGTGCCGACGACGGAGACGGGGTTGCGGGCCAGCAGCCACACGTCCTGCCAGATCCCGGCCGCCTCCTGTCCCCACCACGATCCGGCGGGGTGGTGGAAGCCGTCGGACTGGCGGGCCGCCGCGCCGGGCGAACGCACGAGTACATGCACGGTGTTCGCGGCACCGAAGGTGACGTGGCCGGTGACGTCGGCCTCGAACGGCAGCAGGCCGTCCTGGTGGGAGGCGACCCGGGCACCGTTGAAGAACACGGTGGCCTCGAAGTTGACCGCCTCGAAGCGCAGCACGATCCGCTGCCCCTTCGCCTTGGCGGGCACGGTGACGGTCCGCCGGTACCAGGCGGTGTCCACGTCGTTCCAGTCGGCGGGCGTCCCGAAGAGGTCGTAGGCGTTCCAATCGGTCTCGAACGGGCCGGAGTTCATGTTCCACTCGGCCGGGACCGGTATGCCGGCCCAGCCAGTGGCCGGCGGTGGGTAGGCGGCACCGGCCGTGGCGGGCAGGAAGTCCCAGGTGCCGTTCAGCGATTGAAGCACCCTGTCCCCGCTCAGCCGGCCCCCCGGCCGGCCGGGGGCGTCGGCGTGTGCGGCGCCGAGGCGTTGGAGTCCCAGAGCGGCGACGGTCGCAGCGCCGAGCGTGAGCGCCTGCCGGCGGGTCGGGACGAGGGCCGAACCGGCCTGTGTGGGCTGACTGTTCATGGCTTCCTTCCCCAGGCGCCCCGCACCGCTCCGGGACGCGGCCTCAGCCACGGCCGGCACGGGAGGCGGTCGCAACCACCCGCGCACCTCGAACGGCGCCGGGCATGTTTTGCGTGAAGTCACAGAAACATCGGAGCAAATGGCCCCGGCAGGAGTTTGTTGCGGGGCATTTCGAGGGTCAAGCCCTGAGACAGCGTTTTCTGCGCGCCGCCCGACGCAAGATCGGATGACAGGGGAAGGAGCAGAGGCGCCGCGGGAGGAGACGCCGGACCGGCGGGGGCGACGCCCGCAAGCGCGCGGTGGTCCCTCCCGCCTTCCGGGGCCGCGGTGACCTGCGCCGGGACCCTCCCCCGGAGGCCGCTGCCCGCCCCTGCTCACGGTTCGCGGGTCCGCAGCGGTGAGCGCGATCCGAGTACATCGGATGTATACAGGTCGGATGTCTTGACACCCTCTCGCCTCAGCGACACTGTGAGCCTCGCTCATTTCCCCGTGTCTACGACGGGCCGACCCCCACGCGTTGTGCGACTCACCCCGGGAGCATCCATGCTTCAACGGCACCGCACGTCTTGGCGTCCGCGAATGATCCGATCACTTCCGCTTGCCGTGACGGCACTCCTGGCCGCGAGCTTCCTCGTACCAGCCGCTGCGCCGCCGGCCGAGGCCGCCACGGCGACCACCGCCTGGCAGAACGGCAGCTTCCACGTCGACACCCCCAACGTGGTGCGCCGCTCCAACATCGTCCTCGGCAAGGCGAACACCGCCGCCGCCCAGTCACTGCCGCTCGGCAACGGCTCGTTGGGCGTGGCCGCGTGGGCGGCCGGCGGCTTCACCGCACAGCTCAACCGCTCCGACACGCTGCCCGGCCGCAAGTCGCCCGGACAGGTGCAGATCCCGGGCCTGTCCGCACTGACCGGGGCGTCCGACTTCAAGGGCTCGCTGGACCTGTACAGCGGCGTGCTCAACGAGTCCGGCGGCGGCATGACCCTGAAGGCATGGGTGTCGGCGACCAAGGACGAGCTGATCGTCGATGTCACCGGCGCCGACCCCGGCACCCAGCAGAGCGCCACCGTCAGCCTGTGGTCGGGCCGCAGCCCGCAGGCGGCGACCTCCGGTTCGATCGGCACGCTCGCCGAGACCTGGGTGGACAACCAGGAGGCCGGCAACTCCGGCCGCACCTTCGGCTCGCTGGCCGCGATCACCGCGGGCGGCCGCAACGTGTCCACCTCGGTGGTCAACTCGACCCAGGTGAAGACCACGTTCACGCCGAACGCCGACGGCTCGTACCGGGTCGTCGTCGGCGCCCCCACCTGGACCGGCGGCAACGCCGCCAGCACCGCGGCAGGCCTGCTCGGCTCGGACGCCACCGCGGCGGAGTCCTCGCTGATGTCCTCGCAAACCGGCTGGTGGTCCAGCTTCTGGGCGGGCAGCGGGATCCTGGAGGCCAACTCCTCCGACGGCCAGGCCCAGTACATGGAGACGCTGCGCACCCTGTACCTGTTCATGGAGGCCGCCTCGATGCGCGGCACCATCCCGGGCAGCCAGGCCGGAGTCGCGGACATGTTCAACTTCGGCCAGGACCACCAGAACTGGACCCCCTCCGAGACGTGGCTGTGGAACCTGCGCACCCAGATCTCGGCGAACATGAGCAGCGGCAACTTCGCCCTGAACACCCCGATCTTCAACCTGTACAAGAACGCACTGCCCGGCATCGAGGCGTGGACCAAGCAGCAGATGGGCGGCCTGCCCGGAGCCTGCGTCCCCGAGGTGATGCGCTTCAACGGCAACGGCGGCGACCCCTCCCCCGGCGCCAACGCGGCCTGCAGCGAGCCGGGCAGCCCCAACTGGAACGCCCTGGACATCAGTTCAGGCCCGGAGATCAGCCTCTACGCCTGGCAGCAGTACCAGGACACAGGTGACCTGGACTTCCTGCGTTCGTTCTACCCCGTGATGCGCGACTCCGCGGTCTTCCTGCTCGCATACCAGAAGGTCGGCTCCGACGGGAAGCTGCACGCGGTCGCCAACGCGCACGAGACGCAGTGGGCGGTGCAGGACCCGACCACCGACCTGACGGCCGACGCCGCGCTCTTCCCCGTCGTGATCAAGGCCGCCCAACTGCTGGGCACCGACACCTCCCTGCAGTCGCAGCTGAACACCGCGATCGGGCAGATCCCGCCGTGGGCGCGCACCGACTTCGGCCACACCCAACTGCTGCCCGCCTCCGCGGACTCCTCCAACAACGACGTCATCGCCTGGTCCTACCAGCCGACCGCGACGATCAGGAACGGGGAGAACATCGACCTGGAGCCGGTCTGGCCGTGGAACCAGATCACAGACGACCCCGGAGCGCTGCACGATCTGGCGGTCCGCACATACAACCATCGGGTGTTCTACGGAACCGGCAACGACTGGAACATGGACGCCATCCAGGCCGCGAGGCTCGGCATGGCGAGCGAGGTCGCCTCGAAGCTGGTGTCGATCACGCAGAGCCACCAGGTTTACATCAACGGGCTGGCCGACCTCGGCAACACGGTCGGCACCGAGGCGTACATCGAGCAGGCGTCGGGCGTCGCCACCGCGCTGAACGAGGCGCTGGTGCAGGACTACGACGGCACACTGCGGATCGCCCCGGCCTGGCCGGCCGGCTGGGACGTCAGCGGTACGGTCTCGGTGCAGGGCAACACCAAGGTCGATGTCCAGGTACAGGGCGGCACCCCGGTCACGGTCGCCATCCAGGCCGGGTCGTCGGGGACCATGAAGGTGCGCAACCCCTGGCCCGGCCAGTCGGTCCAGGTGGCGAACGGATCGAGCAACGCCGTCGTCGTGTCGGCCACCACCTCGGGAACGTTCAACGTGCCGGTCAGCTCCGGCCAGTCCTACCTGGTCGAGAAGGTCTCCGCGCCCACCACCGGGCTCCCGTTCGCCGCAGTCTCCGGCTCGCCGGCCACCGGCGCCAAGCACCTGGGCGGCGTGCAGATCGGCCTCGACGGCGGCGGCAGCGGCAGCGGCACCACCCCGCCGCCGAGCGGCTCGGTGATCTCGCTCAAGGCGCACGCCAACGGGAACTACGTCACCGCCGACAACGCCGGCGCCGACCCGCTCATCGCCAACCGCACCGCGATCGGCCAGTGGGAGCAGTTCGACGAGATCGACCAGGGCGGCGGATACATCGCACTGCGCGCGCACGCCAACGACAAGTACGTCACCGCCGACAACGCGGGTGCGGCGCCCCTGCTGGCCAAGGTGGACTCGGTCGGCACCTGGGAGCAGTTCCAGCTGATCCACAACGGTGACGGCAGCGTCAGCCTCAAGGCCCGGGTCAACGGAGACTACGTCACCGCCGACAACGCCGGGGCCGATCCGCTCATCGCCAACCGCACCGCGATCGGCCCGTGGGAGGAATTCGACCTCATCACCGACTGACCGGCCCCGAGCGCCGCCTGCAGGCCCCCCACATTCCGCGAAGGAGCACCCGCGTGACATCCCGTAGGTTCCGCGCACCAGCGCGTCGGCACGGCTTCCTGCTGGCCGTTCCCCTCCTGGCTGGAGCGCTGCTCGCCACAGCAACCACCAGCATCGCCGCACCCGTGGCCCCGGCACGCCCCCGGCAGGTCACCGACCGCGGGGGCGCGCTCCTGCCTCACCGGGACGCCGCCACCACCGGCTACCTGGGCGTCACTTTCGGCATGGACACCGGCACCCTGGCAGGCCCCCCGTACAACAACCAGGGCAACGCCATATACAACGTTCCCCTGTACAAGTCGACGACGGCCGACCTCAGCGGCTTCTGGGACGACTACGTCGAGGAACTCGTCTCCGCCGGGGTCGACTTCGTCGCCGTCGACGTCCGCGGCTACGTTCCCGGCTCCGCCCAGCCCAACGGCGGCGGAGACCCCCGCATCCTCACCGGCCTGGTCGACGCCATCAACCGCCGCGGCGTCTCGGGACAGCTCAAGATCGCCGCTTTCGACGACACTCCTGCCTCCCTGACCGACAAGAAGAACCAGGTCAAACACCACACCGGCGGCTACAGTCCGCCCTTCGACATCGGCGACACCACCGGAGCGGGCGAGGGCGGCCACCAGTACTTCTGGGACAACAACCTGCGGACCTTCTACGCCGCCGTGCCCGACAGCATGCGCTTCAAGGTCGACGGCCGGCCCCTGGTCTACGAATGGTCCATCTCCGACTTCGCGTTCACCGGCCAGGGCAACGGCAATGCCGCGAAAATGCTCTCCTACGTCCGTTCCCACGCACAATCCGAGTTCGGCGTCGACCCCTACTTCGTGGTCGACAACAGCTGGCTCTCCGAGGACCCGTCGGTCAGTGCCCAGATCGGCGGCGCCGACGGATGGTTCGCCGTCCCCGGCAACGGCCGCAGCATGACCTCCTTCAACGGAGCCACCTACGGTGTCGCCGTGCCCGGCTTCCACTTCGCGGCCGGATCCACCAACATGAACATCGACCCCGACCACGGGCAGACCCTGTCCGCCAACCTCGCGGCCACCGCCGGCGCGGGCGCCAAGCTGACCCTGGTCGAAGGGTTCACCGACTGGCAGGAGAACGCCGCCCTCACCCGCACCGCCGAGGGCAGCTACGACCAGCGGCACACCGACTACCCCGGCCAGATGATCAACATCATGCGCCGCTACTCCCGCACTCCGTTCCCCGCGGCTCTGCGCGTCGAAGCCGAGACAGCCGACAGCTACAGCGACACCACCTCGGGCAACCAGTACGGGGCCTACCGCGACGGCGGCATCGACATACAGACCACCTCGGACGCAGGGGGCGGCTGGAACGTCGGCGCCATCGCCGGCGGCGAATGGCTGCAATGGCAGGATCTGCCCCTGCAGGGAACCGTGAACCTCCAGGCCCGCGTCGCCTCCACCAACGCCACCGGGAGGATGCGGTTCGTCATCGACGGACAGCCCGGCCCCACCGTCACCGTCCCCAACACCGGCGACTGGCAGACATACCAGACCATCGACGCCGGCACGTTCAGCTTCGCCGCCGGCACGTACCACACCGTTCGCATCGAATTTCTAACGGGGAACTTCAACCTCAACTACTGGACGGCTCGTCGCTCCTGACCCGACCCGCCTGCGAGCCGTCGGCCGCCCGGCCACCACGCCCAGCGGCCGGCGGCTCCGTCATGCCGGGATGCCCGCCCTCGTGGACAGACTGCAACACCTCGGCCCCGCCCCGTCCCCGCGGCACGCCGGTTGCGGGTTCGGGGACCGTCCGGCTGGTCGGAGTGTGACGGACTGCGGCACCTGGCAGGGCAGCCACGGGCCGCCTCATGATCACCTTGGCGACTTGCTGACCATTGCAGACCGCACGGTGCGTCGCGGCGTTGACCATGGAGCGGCACGGAGGCCGTTCCGCTGAAGGTCCTTGGAGGTGTTCGGTCGGTCCGTCGGCACCGAGTCGGCTGCGCCGTCGCCTCCGTCATCGCACCCGCCGTGAACAGTAGCCATGGACATAGTAGCCATGTAATCTATTTCGTATGAGTCAAGGTTCATCGAGCCCCACGCCCGGCTTCCTGGTGTGGCGGCTTGCCAACAAGTGGCGCGTCGCGGTCGACCGCGCGGTGGCTCCGCTGGGCCTCACCCACGCACAGTACGTCGTGGTCGCGTCACTGCACGGCATGCAGCGCGCCGGCGAGCGGCCCAGCCAGCGCCGGCTCGCCGACCACACCGGCCTGGAGGCGCTGTACGTCTCGAAGCTGGCGCGCGCCCTGGAGTCGGCCGATCTGCTCGAGCGCGCCCGCGACCCCCGCGACCCCCGCGCCGTACAACTCGCCCTCACCGAGCACGGAGAGACCGTCGCACGGCAGGCCGTCGCGGTCGTCCAAGGGCTCCTCCAGCAGCTGCTGGAACCACTCGGCGGCCTCGACGCCCCGCGGACGCGCGCGTTCACCGACGAACTGACGACCCTGCTCGACGTACCTCTCGCTCCACCCGTACCGGACGACCAGAGCACCCGGAGGAGAAGACCATGACCACCGCCGCCACCGCACCCACCGGCCACGCCCGCGCCCTCGCCCTGGCGCACTACGCAGCTCGCGGCGTCCTGGAGCACGTCCTGGACCGACACGGCATCACGTTCCAGCAGCAGGTGGCCCTGCGCACCGCCCTCACCGCCGAGACCCCACAGACCGCTGACGACCTGGTCACCCAGGTCCGGAACTCACTCAAGGCCGATCCGGCCGACATCCGCGCCACCCTCGACGAACTGCTGGCCAAGCAGCTGCTCGTCGTGGACGGCACGCATCTTCGCCCGACGGACGCGGGGCGCGAACTGCTCGCCGTCACCGCCGCGGAGACCGCCCCCGTCTCCGCCCGCATCTGGGGCGGGATCCCCGCCGACGACCTGGCCGCCGCCACGCGCGTCCTCGACCTCGTCACCGAGCGGGCCAACGCGGAGCTTGCGACGCTGACCGCCTGACCTGGCGAACGGCCCGCAACCTACTGCGATCACGGGCGAGACGGGCCGGCCCCCTTCGGCGTGGCGACGAACTGCGCCCCGTCGGCGGCCCGTCGGAGGCCGACGGGGACGCGCGGTGAGTACCAGCCTGGCCCCCATGGTCACCGCGCGGGAACTGAGCGAGACCGCCGTGCGCAACGTCGCCGACTACGCCACGATCGGTCTCGCCCAGGCCCGTCCGTCTCGACAGTGTCCCACCGGAGCGCCTTGGGACCACGGACTCCGGGACAGCCGGCTCTGCCGGGCCGGGGTGGCATCGGCAATCGAGCGGCGGCGAACCTCGGCCGGGCGACGCGGATGGTCAAGAGCAGCCAGCGGGTGGTCAAGAGCAGCCAGAAGCTGCACTGCCACCCCCGCCTGATCGACGGCTACCTCGCGCGCACGGAACCACTCCTGCTTGGCGGACCGCGTCAGATGATTCCGAAGAACCGGTGCCACCGTGTGGGACGCTGCGCGTACAGGCGCACTCGACTCGGTCCGCCGTAGTGTCGGACTCCACCGACTCCTCCGGGACGACCCTGAAGCCGAGTTCAACCAGAACCGCTCGACCGAGCAGACAGGCAGGCAGGAACCCGATGTCGTTCGCCGGGATGACGCTGATACTTCAAGCCTTCGCCGCCGTCTTCGCGGTCCTGGCGGTCTCCAGCATGTTCACCAAGCGCAACCCTCCGGCGTTGCTCACCCGCATCGCGCCCGCGTCCACGCTGGTTGCAGCGGTAGGCCTCCTGGTATTCGCGGTGGCCCTGCGAGACGGCTGGGTGCACATCCACCACTGACTCACCGGTCGCACCCCACACCGCACCTTGGCCGTACTGCGTGCGCGACCGGCCCCGCACAGCGCCGACCAGCGTAGACGCCCGAACTACAGCTGGCGTGAGAGCACTCGTGCCCGGTCATGCCGACGGGACCAGCCCGTTGGGACCGGCACCGTCGAGTCCGTCATCACTCTTCCAGCTCATCCGGCAGCGGGTCGGCGGACTCGCGCAGAAGCACACCACCACCGAGGCCCAGCCGTTCCTCGCCTGCTTCACCATGCACCCCGACGGAAGACAGCGAGGTCTATGCCGAAGCCCGGCGCCTGGCCATACAACCGCCGTCCTGCATACAAGGCGCCCACGTCACCGATCACTCACCAGGTCCCTCTCACCTTCACTGTCATCAGCGGTCCCGGCATTCCGTGCCCGGCGCCACGGCTGCGCGACCCGGCCGGACACCTCGCGCCACCACGCCGCCACCGGCAACTCGCCCGCCGGCTCGAACGGCTCGCCCGGGCGCGGGAACGCCGCCGCCTGGCCGGCCTCCTCCGCCTCGTACTTCGTCCACTCCCCCGGCTCCGCCCAGGCGTGCGGCGCCAGGTTGAACGTGCCCCAGTGGATCGGGACCAGCACCCCGGCCGGCGAGCCGCCCTGCAGGTCGAGGTGGGCGCGCAGCCCCTCGGCGGGAGTCATGTGGATGTCGGGCCAGTACTCGGAGTAGGCACCGATCTGGATCATCGTCACGTCGAACGGTCCGTGCGCGGCGCCGATGTCCTTGAAGCCGCTGAAGTAGCCGGTGTCGCCGCTGTGGTAGATCCGGTGCTCCGAGCCGACGACGGCCCAGGAGGCCCACAGGGTGTGCTGCTTGTTGCGGATGCCGCGGCCGCAGAAGTGGCGGGCCGGCGTGGCCGTCAGCCGGACGCCCGCGACCTGCGTGGACTCCTGCCAGTCGAGTTCGCGCAGGCGGGACGGGTCGACGCCCCACCGCTCCAGGTGCGCGCCGACGCCCAGAGGCACCGCGAAGACCGTGTCCGTGCCGGCGAGCGCCTTGATGGTGGGCATGTCCAGGTGGTCGTAGTGGTCGTGGGAGATCACGACGACGTCCACCGGACCCAGGGAGGCCAGCGGGACCGGCACGGGGTGCAGGCGCTTGGGACCGGCGAAGTTGAACGGCGAGCAGCGCTCCCCCCAGACCGGGTCGAACAGCACGCGGGCGCCGTCGATCTCCGCCAGCACGCTGGAGTGGCCCATCCAGGTCAGCCGAAGCCCGGAGGCCGGGGGCTCGGCGATGTCCACGAGGGTGGTGGGGTGGACGGGGAGGGTGCCGGACGGGGACCGCCGGGCGCGCGACTCCTTGTCGAAGTAGACCTTCGCGAGGTCGAGGGGCGAACCCGAGGGGCGGGTCCGTGCCGTGCCGTCGGGGTTCTTGAACGTGCCGTCCGAGAAGTGCGGCGAGCGGCGGATGCGCGCGAGGCGCTCCCCCGTGGAGTCGGCGCCGAAGGCGTCGGGACGGTACGCGCGCAGTCGCGGACGGGCGGATCTGGTCGATGGGGACGAGCCGGGCGCCGGCACGGCACCTCCTGTGTTTCCGGAGCTTTCCACAGCCTCAGAACGTATCCGGAGCCCGGAGGATTCCCCGTTTACGGGTCCGTGTGCCGGAGCGTGAGCCGCGCGGGAGACGTCTGCGGGGGTCGGAGGGCCGGTCGGAGGCGGAGCCGGCGGGTCCGTCACGCGACTGCGGGCGTGCCGGGGTGTCTCCCTGGGCGCGTTTGTCCACTTTTCGGCCGGCTGTCGGAGGCGGCGACGGCAGTGGTGCCGACGCGGGATCCTGCCGCCCTCACACGCATCGTCCGCTTCTCGGAGCCGGCCCGGCACATCGGCTGGACACCGCCCGCGTAGGCACGTCGGCCGTGGTGGCGGCCGGCTGGCCGGCCCTGATGCGCGCTCCGGTCCTGGCCGGGCCGACCACTCGTGGGGGTTTCGGCCGGATCACGGCGCGCGGCTTCCCGGCGCGCGCCCCGGTCGCGCGCTCACGGGGCCGCGGCGACCCCGCGCGCTCCGATGAGTAGGGTGTCGGGATTCGCCGTTCAGATGACGTCGTCTGCGGGTTCACCCCGGCACGTCACCATGCCCGGAACGAGCGGGGAGTACCGACGCGAGAGGAACGCTGTGACGGACCAGCCGAGCGACGAGGCAGCGGACGGGGCGGGTCACGACGTGCTCGTCGTCGGGGGCAGCGGCGTGGACACCGTGGTCCGGGTCGACTCGTTGCCCGTGCCCCTCGCCGACTCGGTGGACGTGCACGCCATACACGAGTGGCCGGGCCACACCGGCGGAAACGTGGCCCTGGGCTGCCGGGCCCTCGGACTGTCCGTGAAGTTCCTGGACTTCGTCGGCGACGACTGGACGGGCGAGCAGGTGCGCGCCCGGCTCGCCGAGGGCGGCGTCGACTTCGAAGCGCTGACGTCGCCCGCGGGCACCCGCCGGGCCGTGAGCCTGGTGGAACGCACGGGCCGGCGCATGTCCTTCCAGGACGCGCGCGAGCCCGGGGGCCTGCGGATGCCCCGGGACTTCTATCTCGGGCACCTGCGCCGTGCCCGTCACGTGCACCTGTCGGTCGTCGACTTCGCACGCCACCTCTTCGACGACATCACGCAGGCCGGGGTGCCCGTATCGACCGACCTGCAGGACTGGGACGGGCTGAGCACGATGCAGAGGGAGTTCGCCCTGAGAGCGGACGTGGTCTTCCTCAGCGCGACGGGTGCGGGCGCCCGGATCGCGGCCGTGATGAAGGAGATCCTGCGCGAGGGCCGGGCCGAGGTCGTCGTGGCGACGGCGGGAGCGGGAGGGTCCTATCTGATGACGCGGGAGGGCAGCCGCTCGCCCCGGCCGATCGCCGCCACCGTGCCGCCCGCGCCGGTGGTCGACTCCAACGGCGCGGGTGACGCCTACGTGTGCGGCTTCCTCTACGGCCGGCTGACGGGGCGCGACCTGGAGGAGTGCGCCGTACTCGGCGCCCGGGCCGGTGCGTTCGCCTGCACCGGGCAGGGCCCGGCGGCCCTGATCGACCGCGAGGAACTGCTGCGGCCCGCACGCTGAGGGGTCGTCGCCCCGTCTCTCCGTTCGCACCTCCCGCACGATCGACGACGCGGTCTGCGGCACCACACCACGCGGCCCGGGGGCGGGTGCTCGCAGGCGGCCCCATCGAGAGTCGGTCCGGCCCGGAGGCCGGCCCGGGCCCGCGGGCGGGGGTGCCCCCGAGGCGTTGTCAGGTCTGGCGTGCCGGGGCGTAGTCGGCCTCCTCGACCCCGAAGGTCCACGCGACGCCCTGGCGCGCCGTACGGGTGGCGGGCGGCACGCGGAGCCAGTACGTGCGGTGCGTGCCGTCCGGCTCGGGCGTGGCGTTGACGACCTCCACCATCACGACGTCCTCGTCGTCGTCGAGGCGGATGCGCCACAGGCGGCCCGTCTCGTCGTCCTGGACGGGGGTGGCACCGGACTCGTCCAGATAGCGGTCGTAGCCGTAGTACTCCAGCATCACGCGCCGCAGTTCCGCGTTCTCCTCGGTGCGGATGCGCGCGGGTGTCAGCGAGGCCAGCTCCGCGTGGAACTCGGCCGGGACGGGCATGCCGCGCCAGGCGTGCAGGGCGAAGCCGTCGGCGTAGGCGAGTGCCGGGCCGTCGCCCCGGTCGAGGCGCCCGGCCTCGTCTCGGTGCAGTTCGACGGGCCGTTCGCAGACGACGACGGCCCGCTCGAACGGCCACCACCAGCCGGCGTTCTCGGCCACCGCGGCGAGTCCCGCGAGCCGCTGCGTGCGGCCCTCGAAGGCGGCGAGCCAGTAGCGGGAGACGAAGGGCAGCGACTCGTGCACTTCGACGACGGGGAGCCGGGACAGTACGACCTGCCCCTCCCTCAGGACCGACGTGCCG
>NZ_JAKGCV010000530.1 GCF_021556455.1 Streptomyces fuscigenes
GTGCCGGCTCCGCGCGCGGGGCGGGGACCGCGCCCGGTCGCGGCTCGCGCCAGGGCAGGAGGGGCGCGCTGGCCAGGCAGAGAGCCCCCGCGAGCGCGAGGGCGGGCCGGACGCCGACGGCGTCCGCGACCAGGCCGCCGAGGACCACGAACACCGCCTGCACCAGCCGCAGGCTGACCGACCAGCTCGTCAGCACCCGGGACATGAACGCGTCGTCCGTCGCCTCCATCCGGTACGTCGAGAACGACGGGTTGTACACCCCGGCGGCGAACAGCAGGCCGAAGTCGACGGCGACGATCAGGCCCACGCCGAACGCGCCCGTCGGCGCCGGCGACAGCAGGAGCAGCCAGGGCGTGCGCGCCACCCCGAACACCAGGAGCACGCGGCGCGGCCCGAGGCGCCGGGTCAGCGCGGGCGTGACCCGCGAGCCGAGCACCCCGCCCAGGCAGGGCAGACCGAGCGCCAGCCCGTACTGCCACGGCGCCAGCCCCAGGGTGCGCAGCATGAGCACGGCCATCAGCGGCACGGCCATCGCGACGGGACCGGTGAACACCAGGGAGTTGAAGAACAGCGTCCGCAGCTCGCGCCGGGCCAGCAGATGGCGCCAGCCGGAGGTGAGGTCGCGCCGCAGGTGGGGGCGGTCGGTGCGCACGGGCGGCGCCGGCTCCGGGCGGCGGATGCGCAGCACCCCGGCGGCCGAACCCAGGAAGGACACGGCGTCCACCGCCATCGTCGCCGTCGTGCCCAGCACGCCGATCAGGAGCCCGCCCGCCGGGGGGCCCGCGCTCAGGACGGTCCAGTTGATCGTCTCGAAAGCGCTGTTCGCGCGGACCCGGTCACCCGGCCCGACGAGCGCCTTCAGATGTGCGCCGCTCGCCGCGCCGAACGCCACGGCCGCCGCCGTCTGCACGACTCCGACCACGCACAGCTGCGCGTACGTCAGCACCCCCAGCGCCGCCGTGGCCGGCACACTCGCAAGCGCCAGGAAGCGCACGACGTCCGCGGCGACCATGACGGGCCGTTTGAGGCGGTACTCGATCCGCACGCCCAGGGGCAGCGCGATCGCCGCACTGGCCACCGCCGACAGCCCCGCGAGGAGCGACACCCGGAACGCCGAGGCGTGCAGGGCCAGCAGCGCGATCAGGGGCAGGGCCCCCGAACCGACGGCGCTGCCCGCCGCGCTGATCGTGTAGCCCGCCCACAGCCTGCGGAAATCGTCACCCAGCGCGTTCCGGCGTCGCAACGGTCCTCCTCGGAAAGGAAGCGGCGAGCGTAGCGGGGCGGGCGCGGCGAGCGGTGGACAACGCGCCACGCAACGCGCCGGTCGGGCCCGGTCCTTGGGAGGCCCGGTGACCGGCGCGGCCGCCGGAGGCCCCGCCCCCGGATCACGCCGGAGGCAACCGGATCGGGCCAGGGCCCCCGGATCGCGGAGGCGCGGCGCGCACCCGGGAACGGGACCCCGCCCGTCCGGAACGCCCCGCGCCCCGGAGCCGGCCGGCCCCGGGCGCCGGTCGGGGACGCCGGCCACCCGTACCGCCGGCCGGAATCGGGGCGCCGGTCGGGACGCCGACGACCCGTACCGCCGGCCGGAATCGTGCACCGCGCCGGGAAGCCGGGCGGCGCCGGGGGTCACAGCCCCGCGGCCGCCGACAGGTCGCGCTTCAGGGCGTCGAGGAGGCGTGCCGCCTTCTCCTTCGCGGCGGGCAGGGCCGCCGCGCCGGCGACCGGGACCACGGCCTCCAGATAGCACTTGATCTTCGGTTCCGTGCCGCTGGGCCGGACGATCACCCGGGCGTCGTGCTCGCCGCCGAGGGTGTAGCGCAGGCCGTCCGTGGGGGGCAGGCCGTTCGGGCCCGTGGTGAGGTCCTCGGCGCGGGTCACCCGCAGGCCCGCGAGTTCGGCGGGCGGGTTCTCCCGCAGGCGGCGCATCGACGCGGCGATCAGCGACAGGTCCTCGACGCGGGCCGACAACTGGTCGGTGGCGTGCAGGCCGTGGGCGACCGCCAGCTCGTCGAGGAGGTCCACCAGCGTCCTGCCGTCCTCCTTCAGCCCGGAGACCAGCTCGGCCACCAGCAGGGCCGCCGTGATGCCGTCCTTGTCGCGGACGCCGTCCGGGTCGACGCAGTAGCCGAGCGCCTCCTCGTAGCCGTAGCGCAGGCCCGGCACGCGGGCGATCCACTTGAAGCCCGTCAGGGTCTCCTCGTGCGGAAGGCCCGCCGCCGCGGCGATCCGGCCGAGCAGCGACGACGACACGATCGACTCGGCGAACGTGCCCTTCGCGCCCTTGCTCACGAGGTGCGCCGCGAGGAGCGCGCCGACCTCGTCGCCGCGCAGCATCCGCCAGCCCCCGGGCGCCTGCTCGTCCGGTACGCCGACCGCGCAGCGGTCCGCGTCGGGGTCGTTGGCGATGATCACGTCGGGGCGCTCGGCGCGGGCCGTCGCGAACGACAGGTCCATCGCGCCGGGCTCCTCCGGGTTGGGGAACGCGACCGTGGGGAACTCCGGGTCGGGCTCGGCCTGTTCGGGCACCGGCACGGGCGCGGGGAAGCCGGCCCGCTCGAACGCCGCGAGGACCGTCGCGGTGCCCACCCCGTGCAGGGCCGTGTGCACGACACGCGCCGTGCGCGGCGAACCGGGCGTCAGCACCGCCTGCGTACGCTCCAGGTACGAGGCGAGGACGGTGCCGTCCAGCACCTCCCAGCCGTCATCCGGCCGCGCCACGTCCGCGAGCGCGCCCACCGCCTCGATGTGCGCGGCGATCTCGCCGTCCGCGGGCGGGACGATCTGCGAGCCGCCGTCGAGGTACACCTTGTAGCCGTTGTCCCGGGGCGGGTTGTGGCTCGCCGTGACCTGGACGCCCGCCACTGCTCCCATGCGCTGCACCGCGAAGGCCAGCACCGGGGTCGGCAGCGCTCCGGGCAGCAGCGCCGCGCGCAGCCCCGCGCCCGCCATGACGGCGGCGGTGTCCCGGGCGAAGTCGGCGGACTTGTGCCGGGCGTCGTAGCCGATCACCACGAGCCCGCCCCCGCGGCCCTGCTCGCGCAGGTACGCGGCGAGCCCGGCGGCGGCGCGGATCACCACCGCGCGGTTCATCCGCCGGGGCCCCGCGCCCAGTTCGCCGCGCAGCCCCGCCGTACCGAACTCCAGGAGCCCCGAGAAGCGCTCCGCCAGGGCCTCCCGGTCGCCCGAGTCGATCAGCGCGCGCAGCTCCGCGCGGGTGTCGCCGTCCGGGTCCTCGGCCAGCCACGCCTCGGCACGGGCGGTCAGCGGGTCCTGCGTCACGGTGGGTCCTTCCCCTGGGAGAGGTGGTGCGGGGCGTTCGTACGGTACGGGCGCGGCCGGCGCGCTCGCGTGCCGTCCGCGCGCGGCGGGCGCGGCGGGCGCGGCGG
>NZ_JAKGCV010000531.1 GCF_021556455.1 Streptomyces fuscigenes
GCACCCGCCGCCCCGCGGCGTCCCGGCCCGCGACGCACTCCCGGGACCGCGCACCCCGCACCCCGCAACGCACGCCCCGGGCCACAGGAGCCCCGCGCGCACGCCTCCCCCGCCCCGTTCCGCGCCGCGCGCCCGCGCCTCGAAGACTTCTTACGGTTCGGTGAAGCGGGGCCTCCGGGAGGGCTCGGGCGGCGCTTCGCACAGTTCGCGGAACTAGCGTGAGTACGTGCTCACACTGGTACTGATCGGACTTGTCGGCGGGTTCATCACGGGGATCTCCCCGTGTGTCCTGCCCGTACTGCCCGTCGTCTTCATGACGGGCGGCGTGCGCAGGCGCCCCTATCTCATCGTCGCGGGGCTCGCGTTGAGCTTCAGCGTGTTCACCCTGGTCGGCACGCTGATCGTGAGTGCGCTGCCCGTGCCGCAGGACATCATCCGCTGGGCCGGGCTCGTGGTCCTGGTGGTGCTGGGCGTCGCCATGATGTTCCCGAAGGTGCAGGACCTGCTGGAGCGGCCGTTCGCGCGGATGGGCAAGAGCCGCGTGCGGGGGGAGCGCGGGGACTTCGTGCTGGGGCTCGCGCTGGGCGCGGTGTACGTGCCGTGCGCGGGGCCCGTCCTCGCCGCGATCACCGTCGCCGGGGCCACGCACCGCATCGGGGTCGGGACGGTCGCGCTGACCCTCGCGTTCGCGGTGGGAACGGCGGCCCCGCTGCTGTTCTTCGCACTCGCGGGGCGCGGGGTCGCCGAGCGCGTGCGGGCGTTCCGCGAGCGGCAGCGGGGCGTGCGCTTCGCGGCGGGGCTCGTGGTGATCGGGCTCGCCGTGGCGCTGACCTTCAACGTCACCGACGTGCTCCAGCGCGCGGTGCCCGACTACACGGCGAAGCTGAACCAGGCGCTCGACAAGTCGGGCGCCGTCGGGGCGATCGGCGCCGCGCAGAACGCGGGTCTCCAGCACTGCGCGCAGCTGCCCAGCCCGGACCCGGTCGACTGCGGGAAGGCGCCCGCGATCACCGGTATCCAGCAGTGGTTCAACACCCCCGGCGACAAGCCGCTGCCGCAGAGCGCGCTCAAGGGGAAAGTGGTGCTCGTCGACTTCTGGGCGTACTCCTGCATCAACTGCCAGCGCGCCATCCCGCACCTCAACGCCTGGTACGAGAACTACAAGAAGGACGGGCTGGTCGTCGTCGGCGTCCACTCCCCCGAGTACGCCTTCGAGCACGTGCCGGCCGACGTCGAGGCGGGTGCCAGGCGGCTGCACATGACGTACCCGATCGCGCTCGACAACAAGTTCGCGACCTGGAACAACTTCGGCAACAACTCCTGGCCCGCCGAGTACCTCATCGACGCCAAGGGCGAGGTGCGTCATGTCGCCGTCGGCGAGGGGGAGTACGACACCGGCGAGACGCTGATCCGGCAGCTGCTCACGGCCGCGCACCCCGGCGTGAAGCTGCCGCCCGCCACGCACGTCGCCGACACCACGCCGACCGACGACGTCCAGACGCCCGAGACCTATCTCGGCTCCGAGCGGGCGCAGGCGTACGTGGGCGGGCAGTTGTCCGACGGCGTGCACCGGTTCACCGCGCCCGCGGGTCCCGTGCCCCAGAACGCGTTCGCGCTCGACGGCACCTGGTCCGTGGGCAAGGAGGCGCTGACGGCGAAGCAGGACGCGTCGATCGACCTGGCGTTCTCCGCGGACGACGTGTATCTGGACGTCGGCGGCACCGGGACGGTGACCGCCACGCTCAACGGGAGGACCAGCACCTACAAGGTGTCGGGCGCGCCGAACATCTACGCCGTCGTCCACGGGGACGACCCGAGCAACGGCACGCTCCACCTGAAGCTGTCGCCGGGGCTCAGCGCGTACTCGTTCACCTTCGGGTGAGGCCGGCGCCGCGGCGGGCCTCCCCCCGTTGCGGCGGCCGCCTGCGGGCCGCGGGCCCCGGGCCGCGGCTGGGGCCCGCGGTGCCCCCCAACCCCCGCCCGGCGGACGGACGGGGCGAGGCGGGACGGACCCGAGACGGAACGGGACGGGGGCAGCACGGAGGGCGGGTGCCGGTGCCGGCGCCCGCCCTCCGCTGTGTCCTGGCGCGTCAGCTCTTGCTGTCGCCCTTGCGCGCGCCGAGCGTGACCTCGACCGTGTGGTTCGAACCGTCGCGCTGGTAGGTCAGGCTGACCTTGTCGTTCGGCTTGTGCGTCCAGATCTCGCTGATGAGCGTCGGGCCGCTGTCGATCGGGGTGCTGCCGAACTTCGTGATGACGTCGCCCGAGCGCAGGCCGGCCTTGGCGGCGGGGCCGTTCGGCGTGACCGCCTGGCTGCCGTCGACGCCCTGGGCGGCGATCACCGCTCCGTTGCCGCCCTGGTCGCCCTGCTGGCTGTCGTCCATGGTGACCGTGGCGCCGATGATCGGGTAGACGGGCTCGCCGGTCTTGATGAGCTGCTGGGCCACCGTGGACGCCTGGTTGATCGGGATGGCGAAGCCGAGGCCGACCGAGCCGGGCTGGCTGCTGCTGCCGCCGAGCCCGCCGCCGCCTCCGCCGCCGCCCGGCTGGATCGCCGAGTTGATGCCGATGACCGCGCCGCGCGCGTCGAGCAGCGGGCCGCCCGAGTTGCCGGGGTTGATCGACGCGTCGGTCTGGAGCGCGCTCATGTACGAGGTGCTGTTGCCGCTCTCGTCGCCGGAGACGACGGGGCGGTGCTCGGCGCTGATGATGCCGGTGGTCACCGTGTTGGACAGGCCGAACGGCGCGCCGATCGCGATCGTCGAGTCGCCGACCTGGGCCTTGTCGGAGTTGCCGAGCGGCAGGGGCTTGAGGCCGGAGGGCGCGTTCGTCAGCTTGATGACGGCGACGTCGTAGCCCTCGGCCCTGCCGACGACCTCGGCCTTGTACTTCTTGCCGTTGGAGAAGGTCGCGGAGAGCTTGCCGCCGCTCGCCGCGTCCGCGACGACGTGGTTGTTCGTCAGGATGTGGCCCTGCTTGTCGAAGACGAAGCCGGTGCCGGTGTCGCCGCTGCCGTTGCCGCTGGTGGCGTCGATGGTGACGACGCTCGGCAGGGAGTTGGCGGCCACCGCGGCCACCGATCCGGCCGCGGCCTTGCCCTTGGGCAGATCGGCGGCGGAGACCGTGGTCGAGCCGATGCCGCCGTTGTCGTCGCTGGAGGCGGCC
Organism: Streptomyces fuscigenes; assembly: GCF_021556455.1. Taxonomy (GTDB): domain Bacteria; phylum Actinomycetota; class Actinomycetes; order Streptomycetales; family Streptomycetaceae; genus Streptomyces; species Streptomyces fuscigenes. Next base: position 3,166 of record NZ_JAKGCV010000531.1, read on the forward strand.
CAGTAGCCGATGCCTCCACCGATGCCGCCGGCGACGAGCGCGCCGACGATGACGGCGGCGATCAGCCCGCCCCTTATCCGTCCGCCGCGGCCGGGCGGCTGCTGCTCGGGCGAGCCCCAGGCCGGGCCGCCGGGGCCCTCGGGGCCGCCGCCGAAGCCCTGCCCGCCGGGACCGGCGGGCGAACCGTAGGCGGGATACTGCGGCGGGGGCGGCGGCCAGCC
>NZ_JAKGCV010000532.1 GCF_021556455.1 Streptomyces fuscigenes
TTCCGCCGGGGCTCGCGCTGCACGCCGCCGCGCGCGGCACCCGGATCGCACAGCGCCGGCGCGTGGCCCGCAGGGCGGCGGCACTGACCCTGCTCGCGGGGCTCGCGCTGCTGCTCGCCTGGCTCGTGATCGCCGATCCCTGGGCGGCCCCGCCCTCCGTCGTGGCGCCGCCGCCCCAGGTGTTCTGAGCCCGGGCCGCCCCGCTCCGGGCACCGCCGGACCGGGCCCCGCACGGCCGGGCCCGGGCGGCACCCCGCCGCGGTCCTGAGCCGCGCGGCGGACGACGGACGGCAGGCGGCGGTGGACGACGCCGGGCGGTGGGCCGCCCGGCGGAGCGGACGGTGCGTCAGTCCCGTTCGAGCGCCTGCTTGAGGTCCTCCAGCAGGTCGTCCCCGGACTCGATGCCGACCGACAGGCGCACCAGGTCGTTGGGCACCTCGAGCGGCGAGCCCGCGGCCGACGCGTGCGTCATGCGGCCCGGGTGCTCGATGAGGGACTCGACGCCGCCCAGCGACTCGCCCAGCGTGAACAGCCGCGCCCGGTCGCACACCGCGACCGCCGCCGCCTCGCCGTCGGCGACCCGGAAGGACACCATCCCGCCGAACGCCTTCATCTGCTTCGCGGCGACCTCGTGGCCGGGGTGCTCGGCCAGACCCGGGTAGAGCACCTGGGAGACGCGCGGGTGCCGGGTCAGCATCTCGGCGATGCGGGTCGCGTTCTCGCAGTGCCGGTCCATGCGGACGGCGAGCGTCTTGACGCCGCGCAGCACCAGCCACGCGTCGAAGGGGCCGGCGATGGCGCCCATCGCGTTCTGGTGGAAGGCCAGTTCGTCGCCGAGGGCGGCGTCCGAGACGATCAGCGCGCCGCCGACGACGTCGGAGTGCCCGCCCATGTACTTCGTGGTCGAGTGCACGACGACGTCGGCGCCGAGGGCGAGCGGCTGCTGGAGGTAGGGGCTCGCGAAGGTGTTGTCGACGACGAGCTTCACGCCGGCCGAGCGGGCCACCCCGGCGAGGCCGGAGATGTCGCTGATGCCGAGGAGCGGGTTCGAGGGCGTCTCCACCCAGATGATCTTCGTGCGGGGCGTCAGTGCGGCGCGTACCGCCTCGGGGTCCGAGCTGTCGGCGACGGACCACTCGACGCCCCAGCGCGAGGCGACCTTCGCGAACAGTCGGAACGTGCCGCCGTAGGCGTCGTTCGGGATGACCACGTGGTCACCGGGCACCAGGAGCGTGCGCAGCAGGCAGTCCTCCGCCGCCAGGCCGGAGGCGAAGGCCAGGCCCCGGGTGCCGCCCTCCAGTGCGGCGAGGTTCTCCTCCAGGGCGCTGCGGGTCGGGTTCGCGCTGCGGCTGTACTCGTAGCCGCCGCGCAGGCCGCCGACCCCGTCCTGCTTGTAGGTGGAGACCTGGTAGATCGGGGGGACGACGGCCCCCGTCGCCGGGTCCGCGGTGTTGCCCGCGTGGATGGCTCGGGTCTCGAAGTGCAGCGAATCGCCGAAGTGCTCGTGGGTCATGGGGCCGAGGGTAGTCGCGATGCGGGCGCGGTCCGTGACGGCCGCCCGTCCGCGCTTGAGGGCGGCGGCCCGCGTTCGAACGTCCCCGGCGGGCGGCGGGCCGAGGGCCGTCCGCCCGGTGGGGGCCTCGGGGACAATGGCGGCATGGAGATCCTCTGGTTCCTGCTCGCCCTCGGCCTGCTCGCCGCCGCGCTGAGCCCGGTCCTGCGCCGCGGGCGCGGGGTGATCCGGCAGGTGGCGCCGGGCTCACCGGACGCGGCCGACCCGGAGGCGTACGGCTTCGTGCGCCAGGAGGAGCTGGACGTACGGGTGCCGGGCCGCGACGACGAGCTGCTGCACGTGCTGGACGTCGTGCAGGGCACCGGGCAGTGGGGCGCCGCCTCCCGGCTGCTGGAGGCGACACCCGCGCTCGGCGAGAGCCGCTGGCAGCGCGTGCAGGGCTTCGCGGGCGCCGCGTCGCTGGAACTCGCCTCCCGGCCGGGCGCGGGCGCCCGCTGGCTGCGCGAGTGGCGGGTCGAGGCGCCGAAGGACCCCGGCGCGGCGGCCGTGCAGGCGGAGTTCCTGGTGCAGCAGGCGTGGCGTACGTCGCGGCCCGGCCAGGAGGAGTTCCGCATCCTGCTGGAGGAGGCGCGCACGGTCTGCGGCGAGGCCGCGCTGCTCGCTCCCGGCGACCCGGTTCCGTACATCGTGGAGCTGTCGGTGGCCCGGGGCCTCGCGTACTCCTCCGCCGAGTTCGACCTGCTGTGGGCGAAGGTCATGGACCGCGCGCCCGCCCACATGGGCGCGCACCTCCAGGCGCTGCGCTACTGGAGCGCGTCCTGGCACGGTTCCCGCGAGGACGCGGACCGGTTCGCGTCCTCGGCGGCCGCCCGCGCGCCCCGAGACTCCCTGCTGGCGGCGCTGCCGCTGTTCGCGCTGTACGAGCACCTGCCCGAGGTGAACCTCGTACGGAGCTTCTACCGCGGCGAGGCGGTCACCAAGGCGGTGGCCGGGGCGATGTTCGCCGCGCACACGGCCCGCCCGGACGACCCGGTGCTGCCCCACGTGCGGCACCTGCTGGTCCTTTTCCTGGTGCGCATGTCGCGCTGGGGCGAGGCGATGACGCAGCTCGTGCACGTGGACGGGCAGGTCGGCGCCGTGCCGTGGACGTACTCCGCCGACCCCGCCGGGGAGTACGCGCTGCACCGCGCGGCGGCCGTCGCCGGGTACGAGGCGAACGGCGGCAGCCCGGCCACGCTGCCGCGCTGACACCCCGGCCGCGCTCACCCCTCCCCACGCCCCGCCCGCTCCTCCCGGCGCTCCGCCGCGGCACGCGTGACAGCCGCACGGAGCGAGGGGGCACACTGAAGGAACCGAACACACCGGAACACCCGTGCGAAGAGTGCTCCGGGCCGACCGATTGGACCCCACGTGTCACGCGTCATCCTGGTGATCCTGCTCGGGATCTGCCTCTACTTCTGGTTCCGGTCCCGGCGCGGCACGGACCGCCTGCTCAGGTCGATGTCGTCGCCCGAGGTCGCGGCCCGCGAAGCGGCCCAGGGCTCGGAGCGCTCGGCGGAGCTCGGGCTGCTGCCCGCGGAGAAGCAGGACCTCCGCTACGCGACCGCGCCGGACCCGGCGGCCGAAGCGGCCCTGGCCGCGGCCGGCACCGGCGCGTGGGAGCCGGCGGCGGAGCTCCTCGCGGCCTCGGCGGAGGCCGGCGACTGGGAGCGCCGGGCGCTGCAGGTCGAGCTGCTGGGGCGGGCGGCGGCCGCGCCGGAGGGGGACGGGTGGCTGTCCGCGTGGGAGCAGGCGCGGAAGGGCGACGCGGACGCGGCGCTCGTGCGTGCCGCCA
>NZ_JAKGCV010000533.1 GCF_021556455.1 Streptomyces fuscigenes
CCCGGGGACTGCGCCCCGGCGCGGGAGCCCGCCCCGCCGCCGTCGTGCCGGTCCGCGCCGTCCCCGGCCGCGTTGTCGTCCCCGGCCGCGTTGTCGTCCCCGGCCGCGTTGTCGTCCGGCAGTGGCGGCAGGGTCGGCTCCACCCACCGGACCAGGATGAACCCCGTCAGCAGCGGCAGCACCAGCCCCGCCGCCGCCTGGAAGAAGTAGTTCATGACCACCGAGGTGCCGATGTGCAGTCCGTGCGGCACCACCGATGCGGTGATCGTGGAGAGGTTCGCGTCGAGGGCCCCGATCAGCACGCCCGACGCGTAGCCGACGGACGTGGAGGCGAAGCAGCCGATCATGCCCGCTAGCGGATGGCGGTCCACCGCGCGGAACGCGAGGGCCGCGAGCGGCGGCAGGATCACCATCGAGGCGTCGCCCATCACATGGCCCTGCGCGGCGATGAAGGTGACCGCGTACGGCATGAGACCGCGCGGCACCTTCGTCAGCACCACCTTGACCACGGTGGACAGGAACCCCGCGCGCTCGGCGACGCCGACGCCGAGCAGCACCGCGAGGACCACACCGAGCGGCGGGAAGCCGATGAAGTTCGGGACCAGGGTGTCCAGCAGGTTCGTCAGGCCGGCCACGGACAGGACGCTGCGCACCGGTTCGGCCTTCGACGTGCCCGGCACCTGCGCCGTGGCGTGGAGGGCCGCGAGGACGGCGGAGGCCACCGCGAGCGCGATCAGCAGGTACAGGAACAGGAGGAACGGATGCGGGACGCGCCTGCCGACCCGGTCCACCACGGCGAAGAACCTCCCGAGGCGGGTGGGCCCGGGAGGTTCTTCGCGGCCGGCGGCCCGCAGGCTCGGCTGGGCGGTCGGCATGGTGCGTCCCTCCGGTTCGGTCCCGTCCGGTTCGGTCCCGCCGTCGGGCGGCGTCCCCGCACCGAGCACATCAACCGGTGATCGAGCCGTCAAGGCCCCTTCATGCGTTCACGGCGATACGTGCGCGGCGCCGTTTCATCCCAGACATAAGTGGCGGAGCATCAGCAGTCCCGCCGCCATGTTCGCCGCCGGGACCCTCCCCTGGGCGATCAGCGCGGGCACCCGGGCGAGCGGGACCCAGGAGCGGCGGGTCGACTCGAAGTCGTCCTCGGGGTGGCCGATGTACGTCGCCTCGCGGGAGTAGTACAGGTGGTGGCGGGCGTCGGAGAGCCCGTTGGACGGCTCCACGGTGAGCAGGTGGTGCAGCGGCCCGGGCCGCCAGCCGGTCTCCTCCTCCATCTCCCGGGCGGCCGCCGCCTCCGGGGACTCGCCGTCCTCCACCACACCCGCGGCCAGCTCCCAGCCCCAGCTGTCGGTGATGAAGCGGTGCCGCCAGAGCATCAGCACCTCGTTGTCCGCGTTGACCGCGGTCGCCACCGACACGGGGCGCTGGCGGATGAGGAAGTGGTCGAGCCGCCGTCCGTCGGGCAGTTCGATGTCGGCCAGATTGACCTGGAACCAGCGGTTTCCATACACATTTTTTTCGCTCAGCTTCGTCCACTGCACGTTGTTGCCACCTTTCGTTCGATCCGGTGGCACTATCCCGCTGGGACGACCCCTGTCACAGGCGCATCTAGAGGGGCACGCGGAGCGCGCCCTCGATGAGGCCGGCCGCCACGGCCGCGTCCATGGAACCACTTGCGGCGAGGTCGTCGCGCACCGAGCGCAGCCGGTCACGCAGCCGCTGCGACTCCATTCCCCGCGCGCGCTCCGCCATCTCGGCCGCGGTGCTGGCCGCCCGGTCCGGCTCCCCCTGGCTCAGTTCGACCGTGCTGAGGATGGCGAGCCGGTGCACCCGGCCCCGGTCGTGCGCCGGGGAACTGACGGCGGCCGCCGCGTGCATGCGCGCCCCCGGCAGGTCGCCGAGACGCAACAGGGCCTCCGCCACCTGCACGTTCAGCAGGCCGGGCTGCACGTATCCCGTCTCGTCCGGCTCCTGGCCGGGTCTGATGCGCTCGGCCGCGCCCTCCGCGCTGCGGATCCGCTCGCGCGCGCCGGCGCTGTCGCCGAGCTGCGCGTACGCCTTGGCCTGCATCGCGTAGAGGTCCGTGGCGAGGGCGGGGCTGATGGTGGCGCCCGCGGTGCGCAGGGCCGCCTCCGCGAAGGCGACCGCCTGGCGCGACTCCCCCAGATACAGCGACTGGTTGACGAGCAGGGCGATCACGTACGCGCCGAGGGCCCGGTCCCCGCTGGCCTTCGCGAGGCGCAGCGACTGGTGGAAGTAGCGCTGGGCGAGGCCCTGGGCGTTCGAGTCGTACGCGCAGATGCCGGCGACCGCGACGAGCCCCCCGGTCGCGCGGTGCAGGCCGCGGCCGAGCGTGTCCCCGTAACTGCCGCGCAGCAGCGGGGCGGTCTGGGCGTTGAGGAAGCGGACGATGCGCGCGTGCGTGGCGACGCCGCCGGTCCTGCGGTACATCAGTTCGTAGTGTGCCCGGGCGGAGCGGAGCGTCTCGATGTCCGCCGGGCGGACCCGGGTGGGGCCCTCCCGGGAGACGTCGGGGTCGTCGGGCGGGTTCTCCCACTCCCACACGGGCATCACGGCCGGCGTTCCCGTCACCGCGGGCACGTCCACGGCGTGCGGCTTGCGCTGCTCGTCGCCGCGCCACAGTGCGGTGGCCCGCTCGACGAAGCCGGCGAGCGGGGTCGCGCAGCCCGTGGCCGACGGGCCGTCCGCGGTGCCGAAGCCGATGTCGTCGAGGCTGACCGGGCGGCGCAGCCGGTCGCCGAGGATGGAGCACATGATGTCGGGCACCTGGCCGCGGGGGCGCTGCCCGCGCAGCCAGCGGGACACGGCGGTGTGGTCGTACCGCAGGGTGACCCCCCTGGCCCGGCCGGCGTGGTTCACGCGCACGGCGAATCCCGCGTGGGAGATCCCCGCCTCTTCGAGCAGCGCGTCCAGCAGAGTGTTGGGCTGCATGTCGCCTCCGGTGACTCGGCCGGTTCAGCGTAGTGAACGGCCGCGCGCACGGGGTGTGAACGGAAAGTCCGTAACCGAAAGGTGTGCGCTCTGCCCCCGGGAGCGGGCGCCGTGTTGACTGGGCTCCCCTCGCAAGAGGCGGCCGGGCCGCCGGCTCCCCCCTCCTTCAGTACGGCGGCCCGAACCCGCGTCGTCCGCCCTGCCTGCCTGCCCGACACCCATGGCGGGGCGGACGGCGCCGGCCGGTCCCGTGCGAACACCGGCCGCGCCCGCACGGCGCCGGGAACCCCCGCGAGGACCACCGGGGCGCGGTCGGCGGACGGCCGCCGGGCGCGGGACGGAGGGGCGGCGGGCGGAGAGGCGGCGGGCGGAGGGGCGGCGGGTACGGAC
>NZ_JAKGCV010000534.1 GCF_021556455.1 Streptomyces fuscigenes
CCTCGCCGGCGGCGCCGGACGGGGCGGGCGGCGCGCGGGCGGCGCGCCCCCGGCGCCCGGACGGCGAGGGGGAGCACTCTCTTCCGCGGGCCGGGCGTGGGACGATTTCGGCATGCCGGCGGTGTCCTCCTCAGTACGCGTCCCTTACACGTCCTACCTGCGGGTGTACGAACCGCTGGCGGCGTTCCCCGAACCGGAACGCGCGCACTGGACGCGCTACGCCCGGCTCTCCGCCACCCCCACGGCGCAGGACGAGCAGCGGAGATCGCTCGCCGACCTGCTGCCGACGCCGCCGGTGCCCGTGCGGGTGCACGAGAGCGCCGACGCCTTCGTGGCGGAAGTGGACGGGGTGGTCTGCGTCTGCCCGTGGCGCACACGGCTGCGGGGCTGGCTGGCGCTGGAGGAACTCGGCGAGACGCTGCCCGGCGCGCTGCTGGAGGCCGCGCTGCCGCAGGTGGTGCGCGACCAGGCCGCCGGCGACTACGAGCGCTGGCGTGCGGGCAACCCGGACGCCCGGCCCTGGATCAGGAGTTCGGTCTGGCAGGTGCCGGTGGGCTGGTTCACGCTGTTCTCCGACGACGAGCGGCAGTACACACCGGGGACCGGGGCCCTCGGGGGCGTGCCCGCGGGGGCCGGGGCGGACACCGACGCGGACGCCGGGGCGCCGGCCGACGGGCCGGGCGGCGCGGACGGCGAGGGGGAGGGTGCCGGCGAACCGGACGGCTCCCTCGGCGGCACCGGCACGGGCGACCGCTCCGGCTGCGCGCCGACGCTGCGCTACCGCACCCCGATGGTGCAGGCCCGCAGGCGGCTGGCGCGGGGGCTCAAGGCGGTGCGGGACACGATCGACGACGGGCCGCTGACCGAGCGCCTGATCGACGTGGGCCGCTGGCTTGAGGAGTTCCACCCGAGGTCCCTGGTGGAACTGGACTACGGGGGCCTGGTGCACGTCCTGTCCGACGAGCACCTCGCGCAGGACCACTCCGCGGCGGACGTGGCGGAGGGCATCGCCGCTCTGCGTGACGGCGACGGCGAGGGCGCGGGGGCCGCCTACGCGCGCCTGACCGAGCGCTGGCGCGCGGTGCGGGACCTCCAGTTCGCCAATTGACACGGCTGCCGCCACCGCGGTGAAGGGGTCCGCCCGGGCGTGGACGGGGGCGGGCCGCCGGCGGCGCGTCCCGCCGTCCCGGATCGCCGGCGGGGGACGGCGCGGGAGGGAACTCCCTGCCGCGGCCGGTCTCCGGGGCTGAGTCCCCGTGCGCTCACCCGCGCGCGGACGTGCGCGGCACCCGGTCCGGACCCTGTGCACCGGCTGTGCACCGGCTGTACGTCGCGGCGGGCGCGGACGGGTCGGGCGCGGGCGTGCGTCCGGCGGGCCTGGACGATCTGTGCGTAGGCGATGCGTAGATCGACGTACCGGAATCGGCGCGGGTCACGTATTGTCCGTACACTCCCGCACAGTGCGATTCCCCAGAGCCGCACAGGACCGCACAGAGTCCATCGGGGAGCGCCGCTGTTCATCGCCTCGTCCGGGGCTCAGGGCCGGTGGCCGACGGGTCTTTCGTCTCCACCCAACGTCCCGATTCCGGGCGTTTAGCCCTCAAGCGTGACGGACCGCACTAACAAGGGCCTTGTGCCCATCCCCCATCCTCGTGTCAAAATAGGACAAGGAGTCCGGGGAGGGTTCCTTCCGCCCAAGTGTGGGCGGATTGCTTTGCATTGCACTCTATGGGGGGTCTGTTGGCTCCTGATAGTTCTGTGACTGATCGTCACGGACGGGTGACTGTCCGCTATGGCACGGTCCATCGGCTTCCGCCGCTGATGAACACCTCAGAGGGCAATTCCATCGGTTTGGCCGACGTGGCTGGACAGATGGTGTAGTTGTAGTGCCGAGGACAAGCCGTTCGTCCTATAACCGACTCGGCCCGCGTCCGCCATTTCGGGCAACGCGGGCCAAGGTGCAGAATTTAGAGGAAAGAACCGAGAAGGTTCGGTTCTCCCGAGGAGGCCGCTCATGACCGCTCGCACCCCTGATGCCGAGCCGCTGCTGACCCCGGCTGAGGTTGCTTCCATGTTCCGCGTGGACCCGAAGACGGTCACACGCTGGGCAAAGGCAGGCAAGCTCACGTCCATCCGAACGCTCGGAGGGCACCGCCGGTACCGCGAGGCTGAGGTTCGCGCACTGCTCGCGGGGATCCCGCAGCAGCGCAGCGAAGCCTGAACAGCACATTAGGGCTCAACAGGCACAACAAGCAGGGCTCGGCCAGTTCCCCCAACTCGGTCGGTCCCGCACATAGCTCCATACGACGGGTGCCTGCCCCAACAGGCGCCAGGCCCGAGCAATACGGGTAAGTCGTGCGATCGCGCCGGACTCCGCCGAGTCCGGCGCGATCTTTGTGTGTGGGCCCGTCCGGCATCGCCGGCGCACGCCCCGGGCTCGCGGGGCGCGCGACCACGCCGCCTCCCCGGCGGTCCGACCGGTCGGTGTGTCGGAAGGTGTGGAAGTGCCGAACGGGAGAGTGCAATGGCACATACAAAATTGAGGGGATGTAGGAAGGGGTTAAACGGTCCACCTCCTCGAAAGAGTTCAGTGACTCCCGTCACACTCTTGCGCTCCCGTGCGTGGCGGTTCACCGGCCTCGTGGGTGTGAAGGGGCGTCGAGTCGCGAGGTGTCTCCACCGCGCCTTCACTCTTTCGGGAGTGCGGCCGCCGGGCGGCCGTGCGCGCCCGACACCTGACTACCGGCGCGCGCAGACGAGCGTCAATACGCACATCGGCCCGTAACCGCCGGTTCGGCCCCGGGGCCGCCCCGGCGCCCACCCGGCCGCCGGCACCGCCCGCGGCGCTCCAGTGGCCCTGGAGCGCCCTCCGACGTCGCACGACAACCCGAGCGCCATCGACCCGGCCCGCGGCCATCTGACGGCCTCTCAGGCGCCCGTCCGGGCGGCGCCCGGGGCGCATGGGGCGCGCGGCGGTGCGCGCGTGGAAGTGAACGCCCTCCGGAATCAGGGGTTCCGGTCCTGCTCGGCTTCTCGGCACGGTGACGGGGCGTGACGTCGGCCGCCCGATCGCTGTGACCTGTGGGGCGTAAGTGAAGGGTGCGGAGGGAGTGAAGAGCGCGGCGGAGGTCGCGCCGGGCGGCGGCGGAGGGGTGGGGGTGGCGGCGGCCGGGCGTGCCGGCACCCCTGCCGCCGGACCGGGCGGGTCGGCAGCAACGGGTCGGACCCGGACGGGTACGACGGCAACGGGGCGGATGCGGACGGTCCGGGCGTCGACGGGTGGACGGGCACCGGCGGCCGGTCCGGCACGGAGGGGACGGCCGCCG
>NZ_JAKGCV010000535.1 GCF_021556455.1 Streptomyces fuscigenes
GGGGGCGCCCCGGCCGGGACCCGGCGGCGGGGCCCTGCGGCCGGGGTCGGGCGGCCGGAGCCGACGCGCTCTCAGGTGCCGAGGATGCGGCGGTCGTAGCCGACCGCGACGGCCGCCGCGCGGTCCTTGACGCCCAGCTTCGCGTAGAGGTGGGTGAGGTGCGTCTTGACCGTGGCCTCGCTGATGAACAGCTCCTTCGCGATCTCCCGGTTCGACGTGCCCCGCGCGACGAGGGCGAGCACCTCGCGCTCGCGCGCCGACAGGGGCTCGGCGGCCGGCGCGGCCGGGGTCCGCACGCGGGTGAGGAGGCGTGAGGCGACCTCGGGCGACAGGACGCTGCGCCCGCGCGCCGCCGCCCGCACGGCGGTGAACAGCTCCTGGCGGGGGGCGTCCTTGAGCAGGTAGCCGGTGGCGCCCGCCTCGATCGCGGGCAGCGTGTCGGAGTCGGTGTCGTACGTGGTCAGGACGAGGACCCGCGCGCGGGCGCCCCTGCGGGCGAGCTCGGCGATCGCGTCGACACCCCCGCCGCCCGGCATCCGCAGGTCCATCAGGACGACGTCGGGATCGAGGCGCAGCGCCAGCTCGACGCCCCGCACCCCGTCGGCCGCCTCCCCCAGAACCCGGAAGTCCGGCGACGACTCGAACATCCCGCGCAGGCCGTCGCGGACGACGGGGTGGTCGTCGACGAGCAGCAGCGTCACGACGGCCCCGGCGTGTTCGGGGTCCTCGGCGGCCCCGGCGTGTTCGGCGCCGGGTCCCCGGGGGTCTTCGCGGTCTTCGGGGTCTTCGGGGTGCGCAGCGTCCTCAGCCATGGTGCGCCAACGGTACGCGGGCGGAGACCGCCGTGCCCCCGCCGCGCTCCGACTCGACGCTCAGGGTCCCGGCGATCCGCTCCACCCGCGCGCGCATGCCCGGGAGGCCGAAGCCGCCCGTCCCGGTGCGCCGCGCCGCCGCGAGCGGGTCGAAGCCCGCGCCGTCGTCGCGCACGTCGAGCGTCACCTCGTCCCCCATGTAGGAGAGCGTCACGCCGACACGCTGCGCCTCCGCGTGCCGTTCGACGTTGGCCAGCGCCTCCTGCGCGACGCGCAGGAGGGTGGCGGCGACCTCGTCGTGCAGCTGCTCCCGGGTGCCGGTGACGGTGAACCGCGGGTGGACGCCGGTGCGTTCGGCCCAGGTGGCGACCGTGCGCTCCAGGGCCTCGGGCAGCGCGTCGTGCTCCAGGTCGAGCGGGCTCAGGTCGCGCACGGAGCGCCGGGCCTCCCCCAGGCTGTGCCGGGCGAGCGCGGAGGCACGGTCCAGGTGTGCGCGGGCGAGAGCCCCGTCGGGGGTGCCGGTGACCGCGCCCAGCTGGGCGATGATGCCGGTCAGGCCCTGCGCGATCGTGTCGTGGATCTCGGCGGCGAGCCTGCGCCGCTCGTCGGCGACGCCGGCCTCGCGGGCCTGCACGAGGAGCTGGGCGTGCAGCGCCGCGTTCTCCGCCAGGGCCTGCTCCAGGCGGGCGTTGACGGCCTCCAGTTCCTGGATGGTCGTCCGGGCCCGCCGGGCCTTGGCGACCTCCCGCTCCCCGAGCGCCGAGAAGAACGTCGCCATGCCGCTGTTGAGCACGACCAGCGCGCAGAACAGGATCCACAGGGTGGCGGACCGGGGCGGCAGCCCGGCCGCCTGGGAGCCGGCGATCGTCACCGCGTTGGCGAACAGGCCCAGCATGGCCGCCCGCCGTGGCAGCATCCGGTGGACGTCGAAGTACCCGGCGTACGCGTAGATCGCGAAGAGCGGGTTCAGCCACGTCAGGGCGAAGGCCAGGGCCGTGCGCAGCCAGTAGTGCGCCTGCTCGGCGGCGGACCCGCGCACGGGCGCCCGGCCGGGCCTGACCCACCACAGCTCGCAGGCCAGCGCCGCCGGCGCGAGGCCCGCCGCCGCCAGGACGTCCGTCCGGCTCATCAGCGCCGGGGCCACCGCGGCGGAGACGGCGGCCCCGATGCCGAAGAGGGCGAGCGGGGCCCAGCGGTAGATCTGCTGCCAGCGCTCCTCGACGGCGACGGCTCTGCCTTCCATGCCGCCAGTCTCCCCCGGCCGCTCTCGCCCGCGCCCGTCGCGTCCGGCTTCGCGGCCCGCCCGCGCCCGGCCGGCGGCGGGCCCGCTCAGTGCCACCGGAACCAGCGCACCGCGCCGGCGCCCAGCAGCACGGTCCACAGCAGCGTGACCCCGAGGTGGGCGAGTCCGGGGAAGTCGCCGCGCGCCGCCTGGTCGAGGGCCTGCGACGCCGCGCCCAGCGGGGTGTACTCGACGATCGCCCGCAGCAGGTGGGGCATGGTCTGCACGGGCAGCCAGACGCCCGCGGTGAACATGGAGGGGAACAGCGCGGCCGCGCCGAGCGCCTGCGCCGCCTTCTCGCCCCGGGCGAGCGCGCAGATCAGCAGGCCCAGCGACATCGCGCCGGCCGCGGCGAGGACCAGCGCGAGGACGTAGCCGCCGAGCTGGTGCGGGAGGGCGACGCCGAACGCGATCCGCCCCACGGCCACCACGAGCACCGCGGAGACGAGCGCGCCCCCGCCCAGCAGCACCAGCTGGGAGACCAGCAGGGCCGACGGCCGTACCGGGGTGGTCGACATGCGGCGCAGGATGCCGTGTTCGCGGTACCCGGTCAGGATCGGCGGCATGGCCTGCATCCCGGCCATGATCAGCGCGAGGAGCACGGCGACCGGCGAGGTCAGCAGGGGCCAGGGGCGCGGCCGGGCCGCCGTGCTCTACGCGGCGGACCCGACCGCGGGCCACGTGATCGGGGTGGACGTCGGGCGCGAGTGGCTGCGCGCCGCGGCGGCCGACCTCGACGGCACGGTCGTCGGCCGCCGCGACACGCCGAACACCGCGCGCACGGCGGGCGCGATGGTGCGCGACGCGGCGCGCCTCGCCCGTTCGGTGGCCGCGGCGGCCGGGCTGGAGTGGTCCCAGGTGGTGCACACGGTGGTCGGCAGCCCCGGCGTCACCGATCCCGGCACGCACCGGGTGCGGTACGCGGTGAATCTGCCCGGGTGGGGGCGCAGCGGCCTCTTCGACCGGCTGCACGCGGAACTCGGCACCGGCCTCGACGTGATGAACGACGCGAACCTCGCGGCGCTCGGCGAGTACGCGCTCGGCGCGGGCCAGGGCTCCCGGCTGTTCGCCTACCTGTGGGTGGGCACGGGCCTCGGCGCGGGCGTCGTGGCGGACGGCAGGCTGTTTCGCGGCGGCCACGGCGCGGCGGGCGAGATCGGCTACCTGCCGATGCACCCGCTGCCCGAGCCGGGCACGGCGGGAGCGTGCCCGGCGCCGGGGGCGCCCGC
>NZ_JAKGCV010000536.1 GCF_021556455.1 Streptomyces fuscigenes
CGCCCGGCCGGCCCGTCGTCGCCGGCGGGCGCAGCGCCGGCGCGCGCGTCGCCTGCCGCACCGGCGCCGAGCTGGGGGCCCACGCGGTGCTCGCCCTCAGCTTCCCGCTGCACCCGCCGGGCCGGCCGGAGAAGTCACGGGACGGGGAACTGCTGGAGGACGGCCTGCCCACTCTGGTGGTCCAGGGCGGCAGGGACCCGTTCGGCAGGCCCGAGGAGTTCCCGGAGGGCGACTTCGACCTGGTGGAGATCGCGCACGCCGACCACGGCTTCGCGGTGCCGAAGAAGGCTCCCCTCACCCAGGACGACGCGATGCGCACGCTCACGGAGGGTGTCGCCACGTGGCTCGGACGGCTCGGGAATGTCCGCTGAGTCACTGCTGTTGACCCAGTCACCGGCGACGCCAGCCGGTGAACCGAGCAGGAAGAGGGAGTCCCGCCGCATGGGTTCCATCATGTGCCCGAGCCGCTCCGAGGCCGCCCGCCCCGGCGGGAGCGGTATGGAGTGGGCCGTGCTTTCAGCGGGCGCGAGCAGCTCCGCACTGGGTGCCGCCGCGCCGGACCACCAGACCTCGAAGCCCGACGGTCGACTATTCTCCGAGGCGGGTGGGGTCGGGTTCGGCCCCGCGACCGCATTGGAGGAGGTGGGTCCGGTCACTGGGACTGAATCAGGGACGGCAGGGACGGACGACGGGCACATCGAAGAGACGGCTGCCGAGCGCAGCGCCCGCTTCGAGCGTGACGCCCTGGGCTACCTCGACCAGATGTACTCGGCCGCCCTGCGCATGACGCGCAACCCGGCGGACGCCGAGGATCTCGTGCAGGAGACCTACGCGAAGGCGTACGGATCGTTCCACCAGTTCCGCGAGGGGACCAACCTCAAGGCGTGGATGTACCGCATCCTCACGAACACGTTCATCAACTCCTACCGCAAGAAGCAGCGGGAGCCCCAGCGCAGTGCCGCCGAGGAGATCGAGGACTGGCAGCTGGCGCGAGCCGAATCGCACTCGTCCACGGGACTTCGCTCCGCGGAGGCCGAGGCGCTCGACCGGCTGCCGGACTCCGACGTGAAGACGGCCCTGCAGGCGATCCCGGAGGAGTTCCGCATCGCGGTGTATCTCGCCGATGTCGAGGGGTTTGCCTACAAGGAGATCGCGGACATCATGGGAACACCCATCGGCACGGTGATGTCCAGACTCCACCGTGGGCGCCGCCAGCTCCGCGGAATGCTGGAGGACTACGCCCGCGACCGCGGGCTCGTCCCGGCTGGTGCCGCCGGTAAGTCGTCCGACAACGGGAAAGGCGCGGGCTCATAAGCTGCGGAGAGCCGCATGAGACGGATTGCGCCGAGGTACTCGACCACTTGTACGAGTTCCTCGACCACGAGATGCCCGACAGCGAGGGGCACAAGCTGAAGGTGCACTTCGAGGAGTGCTCCCCCTGTCTGGAGAAGTACGGCCTGGAGCAGGCCGTCAAGAAGCTCGTGAAGCGCTGCTGCGGCCACGACGACGTCCCGACGGACCTGCGGGAGAAGGTCATGGGCCGGATCGAGCTGATCCGGGCCGGCCAGAGCACGCCGGAGGCCGAGCTGGCCCCGGACGCGAGCCAGCACCGCGCCTCGGCGGAGTAGCAGCCCCGCCCGCCCCGGCCCCGGACGCGCCCGGGGCGGCGCCCGTGCCGCCCGGTCGTGGCGGCCGTCCGGTGCCGCTGTGGCGCCTGTGACGCGGAAGCCCCGCAGCGGCTCCGCTCGAACGGGTGCACGTACGCGAAGCACCCAGTTGTCACCCGAACGTGCTAATCGCATGCGTCGGCCCGCGGGGCCCCCTCCACCTCACTAGCCTGGCCCGTTGTCCGGTCCCGAGCGCCGTCCGCGCCGTGTCGCGTCCGGACGGCGGGCGGGGACGAGAGGGGGGCGGGGGCGCCGTGAAGGGCATGGCTGGCACGGCGCGCACGTACGTGCTGCTCACGGCGGCCGCCGCGGCCGCGTGCGTGGCGAGCGGTGTCCTTGACGGGGACACCCCCTGGCGAGTGGCTCTGCCGCTCGCCTTTCTCTATGCCCTCTGCGAGGCGCCGCTGCCCGCGTGGGTCCGGCTGCGGCTGCGGTCCCTGGGCGGCGCGACGGACGCCACCGCCCCCGCCCCCGCCGGATCGTTCTTCCCCGTGCTGCTCGCCGCCGCGTTCCTGCTGCCGCCCGCGACGGCGGCGCTGGTCGCCGTGCCGGGCGCCCTGCTGGGGCGCGTAGAGCGGCCCCCGTACGCCGCCCGGCGCGTGTGGCGGGCCTCCCAGCTGGCGCTGGCGACCTGGGCGGCGGCCCGGGCGCAGACGGCGCTCGGCGGCCCCGTCGCCCTCGGCGGCGGGGGCTACGGGCTGACCACCCCCGACTTCCCCTACGTGCTGCTGCCCGCGGGCGCCGCCGCGCTGGTCTTCTGCCTCGTCCTGACGGCACTCGACGGCGGCATCCTCGCCGCGGCCGAACGGGTCCCGGTGCGGGCCGCGTGGCGCGGCCTGCTGCCGCGCTCGCTGGCCGCGCACGGGGCCCACGTCCTGGCCGGCCTCATGATGGCGGTCCTGTGGCGCAGCCCCTACGGGCCCTTGTCCGCGCTCTTCGTGCTGCTGCCCATGTCCGTCTCGTGCTGGGTCTTCGCCCAGTACCACCGCGAGCGCGCCGCGCACCAGGCCACCATCCGGGCGTTCGTCCAGGCCGTCGACATCAAGGACAGGTACACGCGCGGGCACAGTGAGCGGGTCGGGCGGGCGTCCGCCATGATCGCCGCCGAGCTGGGCATGGACCGGGACCGGCTGGAGGTCCTGCGCTTCGCCGGGATCCTGCACGACGTGGGGAAGCTGGGCGTGCCGACCCGGGTCCTGCGCAAGGATGGTCCGCTGACCCCGCAGGAGCGGCGCGTGATCGAGCTGCACCCCGAGTACGGGCACGAGATCGTGCGCGGCATCGCCTTCCTGGGGCAGGCGCGGTCCGCGATCCTCCACCACCACGAGCGGATGGACGGCAGCGGCTACCCGCACGGCCTGCGCGGCGAGGAGATCCCGGAGTTCGCGCGGGTGGTGGCCGTCGCCGACGCGTTCGACGCGATGACGTCCACCCGCTCGTACAGCAGGGCCCGGCCGGTCGGCACGGCGGTCGCGGAACTGCGGCGCTGCGCCGGCACGCAGTTCGACCCGGCCATGGTCGGGGCGCTCGTGCGGGCCCTGGCGCGCCACGGCTGGGAGACGACGGTGACCGCCGACGAGGGCGCAGCCCGAGCGGCCTCCGGTGCCCGCCCCGCGCCTCCGGCCCCCCGCGGCGGCCCCCCGGGGCAGGGGGT
>NZ_JAKGCV010000537.1 GCF_021556455.1 Streptomyces fuscigenes
CCGTCACCACGCCTCGCGGCGGGGGCGAATCGGCAGCGGCTGCCGTCGGCGGATTCGGGTGGGTGGTCACCGCGACGGCTCGCGGCGGCAGGTCCGCGCCGCGCGTCCCGGGCGTGCGCGCCGCGGTTCACGGACGGCCGGCGGCGCCGGACCCGGCGGAGCCCAGGCCCGTGGGGTCCGCGTCTCCCCCGGCGCCGAGCAGTCCGGTGGCCCGGAACGGCGTCGTCCCGGCGATCCTCGGCAGGCTGCGCCGGGCGATCCGGGTGACCACGGGCGGCAGTGCCGCGCGCCCCACCTGGGCCGCCACGAGCCACCGGGGCACGTAGACGGTGCGGGAGCGCCGTTCGACCGCCGTGACGAGGCGGCCCGCCACGTCGTCGGTGGTGAACACCTTGCGTGCGGGGCGGGGCATGTGCGCGCGCAGCTCCCGCAGCACCGTGTGGCGGTCCATGTCCCGGATCATGTCGGTGTCGGTCCAGTTGAGGTAGCCGATGCCCACGGCGATGCCCAGGTGGGCGGTCTCGGCCTGGAAGGAGTGCGCGAACGACTCGGCGCCCGCCTTCGACGCGCAGTACGCGCTCATCAGCGGCGCCGCGCCGAGGGAGGCGAGCGAGGCGACCTGGAGGTGGTATCCGCGGGTGGCGGTCAGGTCGGGCAGGAACGTGCGGGCGGTGATCGCGCTGCCGACGAGGTTGACCTCCACGACCCGGCGCCACGTCGCGGCGGAGGTCTCGGCGAGCGGTCCGCCCTCCGCGAGGCCCGCGTTGGCCACGACGGCGGACGGGGTGCCGAGCCGTTCACGCACCGCGGCGGCGGTCTCCGCCATGGCGGTGTCGTCGGTGACGTCGACCTCCCACCAGTGCGCGGGGCCGGGGAGCCCGCCGGCCTCCCGGGCCAGGAGCCCCGGCTCCGTGCCGATCAGTGCGACGGTGGCGCCGCGACGGGACAGTTCGCGGGCCACGGCGGCGCCGACGCCGCGTGCGGCCCCGGTGACGACGGCGACCCGCCCGGTCAGTACCGGCCGCTTGCTGCTTCGCATGCCCTTCACCGTACGCACAGGGGCGGGACTCCGCCCGCGGGTGCCGGCCGCGCCGGGGCCGGATCGGCGTGCGCGGGCCGGCGGCGCGGCCACTGCGTCGGGGCGGCGAGGTGTGCGGCCCGGGCGGCTGGGCACCCGGCGTTTCTCCGCCACTCTTCCCGGGAGCCGCCATGGCAGTGCGTCACCGGTACGTCGACCGGGCGCCGGATGCGCTCTGGGCCGTCCTGAACGACCCCTACCGCTTCGGCGACTGGGTCGTCGGCACGTCCTCGTCGCGCCCCGAGCAGGGCGACTGGCCGCAGCTCGGGTCGTCCTTGCGCTACACCGTCCGCCTGGGCCCCAAGACGTTCGAGGGCAGCACCGTGGTGCGCCGCTACGAGCCGCCGGGGATCCTCGAACTGGAGGCGCACGCGGGGCCCCTCGGCACCGCCCGCATCGCCTTCGACATCCGGCGGTGGGGGGACGGCACGCTGGTCATCGTGGACGAGCACCCGTTGCGGGGCATCGGCGGCAGCGCCCACAACGGCATCGTGGACCGCGTCATCCAGCTCCGGCACCGCCAGATGCTCAAGCGGCTCGAACAGGCCGCCGAGGACGAACCCGTGGGTCCCGCACGCCGCGACGCCCATGCCTGAGCCGGCGGGACCGACGTCGCGCACGTGCCGCAACTCCTGGAGGCCCTCATGACGGACGCCGTGGTCATCGGCGCGGGACCCAACGGCCTGGTGGCCGCGAACCTGCTCGTCGACGCCGGGTGGAGCGTGGAACTGCTGGAGGCCGGCGACGAGCCGGGAGGAGCGGTGCGCAGCGACCGCGCGGTGCATCCGGACTACGTGACCGACCTCTTCAGCTCCTTCTACCCGCTGGCGGCGGCCTCGCCCGTGATCAAGGGCCTGGAGCTGGAGCGGGAGGGGCTGCGCTGGAGCCACGCGCCCCATGTCCTCGCCCATCCCCTGCGCGACGGCAGGGCCGCCGTGCTGGACCGGGACCGGAACGTGACGGCCGGGAGTCTGCGGGGATTCGCCGAGGAGGACGGCGAGGCGTGGCTGTCGTTGTGCGCGCTGTGGGACGGGCTCGCGCACGATCTGACGGAGACCCTGTTCACGCCGTTCCCGCCGGTCCGCGCGGGCCTCCGGCTCGCGGCCCGGCTGCGGGCGGCGGGCGGGCTGCGCTTCGCCCGGCGCATGCTGATGCCGGTGCGGCGCTTCGGTGAGGAGGAGTTCGCCGGGGAGGGCGGCCGGCTGCTGCTCGCCGGAAACGCCCTGCACGCGGACCTGTCGCCGGAGGCGGCGGGCAGCGGCGGCTTCGGCTGGCTGATGGCCATGCTGGGCCAGGAGCACGGTTTCCCCGTTCCCGCGGGCGGCTCCAGCGCGCTCGTGGACGCGCTGGTGCGCCGGTTCGTGCGAAGGGGCGGGTCGCTGCGCTGTGGAGAGCGTGTCACCGAGGTCGTGGTGCGCGGGGGCCGGGCCGTGGGCGTGCGTACGGCGAGCGGGGACGCGGTGCGCGCGCGCCGGGCGGTCCTGGCCGACGTCGCCGCTCCCGACCTGTACCTGGGGCTCCTGGACCGGGCCCACGTCCCGCCGGGCATCCTGGCCGATCTGCGCAGGTTCCAGTGGGACTTCGCGACGTTCAAGGTGGACTGGGCGCTCGGCGGGCCGGTGCCGTGGGCCGCGCCCGGGGTCGCCGGCGCGGGCACCGTGCACCTGGCGGAGGGCGTGGACGAGCTGACGCGCTTCGCCGCGCAGATCGCCATGCGGCAGGTGCCCGACCGCCCCTTCGCCCTGATGGGGCAGATGACCACGGCGGACCCGGGGCGCTCACCCCTGGGCACCGAGGCGGCCTGGGCGTACACGCACGTGCCGCACCGCATCGCCGGGGACGCCGGCTCCGCGGGCATCACCGGCACGTGGGACGCTGCCGAGGCCGAGGCCATGGCCGACCGGGTGGAGGAGCAGGTCGAACGCTACGCGCCGGGCTTTCGCGACCGTGTCCGCGCGCGCCGCGTGCTCACCCCGGCCACACTGCAGGAACTGGACTCGAACCTGCACGGCGGCGCGATCAACGGCGGTACGACCAATCTGCACCAGCAGCTGGTCTTCCGGCCGGTTCCCGGCGCCGGGCGCCCCGAGACCGCCGTGCCCGGGCTCTACCTCGCCTCCGCTTCGGCGCATCCGGGCGGCGGCGTGCACGGCGCGCCGGGCGCCAACGCGGCCCACGCCGCCCTGCACGCCCGGGCCGCGGGACGCCGCGTGCTG
>NZ_JAKGCV010000538.1 GCF_021556455.1 Streptomyces fuscigenes
GCGGAGGCGCGTGCCCGGGCCGTACGGGACAGGCGTGCCCGGGCGGCGCGGACGGGGCGGACGCGGGCGGCGCGGTCCGGGCCCGGGCCCCGCCCGCCCCTACTCCGCTGCCCCGGCGTCCCCCACCACGACACACTTCACGAAGCCGGGCTCCCGCTCGGTCATCAGCCGGAACCCGCGGTCGACCTCGTCGAGGCCGACACGATGGGTGATCAGCGGGGCCAGCGTCAGCCGGCGGTCGGCGAGCAGCCCCAGGCCCTCGGACAGGGCCGCGAGGTGGCGGTGGCGCTGCGGTGTGAAGCCGTTGATCAGCGTCACACCGCGGTACCACAGCTCGATGTCGAGTTCGCGCGGACCGCTGTGGTGGTAGCCGCCCACGCACAACGTTCCGTGCGCCGCCGTGAGTCGACCGGCCGTGCGCAGCCCCGCCGCGGCGCCGGTGAACTCCACGACCACGTCGAAGGACTTCTCCGGCGCGTCCTCGGGTGCGCACACCTCGTGCGCGCCCAGCGAGGCGGCCAGCTCGCGTGCGGCGGGCACCGGATCGACGCCGACCAGCAGCGCCGGGGCGTGGGTTGCCGCGGCCTGGAGCGCGATGAGGCCCATGAAGCCGAGCCCCACCACCGCGACCCGCTGCCCGGGGCGCAGGCCGCTGCGCGCGAGGGCCTCCAGCACGCAGGCCACGGGCTCGCCGAGCACCTCGTCGACCGCGACGTTCGCGGGGACGGGCAGCAGCGCGTCCGCCGGCACGTTCACGGCGTCGGCGTAGGCGCCCGAGGCGAACCCGGTGACCCGGTCGCCGACCCGCCAGCCGTACACCCCGGCGCCCAACGCTCCGATCACGCCGGAGAGTTCGTGGCCGAGCCGGGTCGGGGACGTGCCCGTGTGCCCCGTCCACGCGGGCAGCTCGGACGAGCAGAGGCCCGAGACCGCCGTGCGGACGGTGACCTCGCCCGGGCCCGGCGGCACGTCGGGCGCCTCCACCGTCTCGCTCGTACGGGCGGACACCACCTGGGACCAGCGCATGTCAACGGCCTCCTGACCGGACGAGGGACAGAGCGAGGGCGACCGCCCCGCGCACGGGGGCGGCGTCGAGCAGTACGGGTACGGCGCCGGGGACCCGTTCGGCGAGGGCACCGGCGAAGGCGTCGAAAAGGCGGGGCTGCGCGCCGATGACGCCTCCGGCCGCGACGACGGCGTCCGCCCGGGCCCCCCTGGACACGAGGTGGGCCACGAGCCCGGCGAGCGCCCGCCCGCCCTCGTCGATCACGCGGCGTGCGAGCTCGGAGCCGGCCGCGGCGGCCTCGAACACGACGGGCGCGTGGGCGCCCCAGGTCTCCACCCCGCCGTCCCAGCTCATCGCGGCGGCGAGTTCGTCGAGGCCGCTCTGCCCGTAGGAGGCGAGCAGGGCTGGCCCGAGCGGGTCGCCCCCGGCGCCGGGGCCGTGGACGTCGGCCTCGGCGAGGACCGCGCGTGCCGCCTCGCGCACGAGTGCGGAGCCGGAGCCCTCGTCGCCGAGCACCCAGCCCCAGCCGCCGCCCTTCAGGTACGCGCCCGTGGCCGCGTGGCGGCCGACCGCGATCGAGCCGGTGCCGGCGACGACGCCCACGCCGTGCGTGAACCCGGCTGCGGGTACGAGGAGTTCGGCGTCGTTGACCACGGTGACCGGGACGCCCGTGGCCGCCCGCAACGCGGCGGCGAGCCGCTCGCACTGCTCCGGCGTCTCGCAGCCGTGCGCCCCCACCGCGACCGCGGCCACCGCCGGCCCGGGGGCGCCGAGGACGCCGCGGACGCGGGTGTCGAGCCAGGCGGCGGCGTCGGGCAGCGACCTGGTCGCCCACCCGTCGCTGGGCACGGTCCGCTCGCCCCGTGCCGTCCCGTCGCGGGCGCTCGCGAGGGCGATCGTGGTCTTCGTGCCGCCGATGTCGACGCCCACCACGACGGCGTCGCCCACCGGCTCCCCCTTCCCGGGGGCGGTGCCGCGCGCCCGCGTCTTCCCGCCTGCCGGGCCGCTCACGCGAGCGTCTCCTGCGTCTTGGTGTCGTCGCTCTCGAAGACGAACTCCTCGATCTCCACGCCCCGGGCCGCCGCCAGCGACCCGGCGAGGCGCTGCACGACGGCCGTCTCCAGCACCGTGCGCACGGCGAGCGGCACGTCGCCGGGCACCGGCGCCACGAACAGCGCGCCGCCCGGTACGTCCTTCCCCGTCAGCGGCGCGGACGTCACGGCGAGGGTGAGGTGCCCGGCGGCGGCGAGCGTGCGGGCGAGCCGGACCTCCCGTCCGTCGCCGACGACGACGTGCAGGGTGCGGCCCGCCGACTCCATGGCGCCGTGCAGGTAGTTGCGGGTGACCATCGCGGCCGCGGGGACCCGGCACACCTCGCGCAGCAGCAGCGCCCCCTCCTCGGCGACCGAGCGGCCCGCGCCCGCGCCGACGAGGTCCGCGGCGACGACGGACGAGGCGCGCGCCGCGATCTCGTCGACGACGGGGCCGACGGCGCGTTCGTAGCGCTCCAGGCGCTCCCCGATGCCGGCCCATTCGCCGGCGGCGCCGGCGGGCGGCAGCCCGGCGAGGGCGTGCGCGACCAGCGCGAGCCCGACGAGGGTGCCGGTGTAACCGATGGTGGACGCGTAGCTGTCCGGCTCGCTGCCGAGGTCGACGACCCGGCCCGCGAGCGAGGCCAGCGGGGAGGGCGCGGTGTTGACGAGCGCGGCGCTGCGCTCCCGGCCGACGTGCGCGAGCGCGTCGAGCGTCTCCGTGCTGCGGCCGGACTGCGAGACGCCGACGACCAGGTCCGCGTCGTCGGTGGCCGGCCGGGGGCCGAGGTCCCCGGCGAGGGCGCGCCGGGCGGGGACGCCGTGCTCGGCGAGCAGCCGTACGGGCAGGGCGAGCGCGGCGTGGCTCGCGCCGATGCCGACGAACAGGGGCCGCAGCGCGTCGAGGGGCGCGTCGAGCGCGCCGATCCGCTCGGCGACGCGCGCGGTGACACGTTCGAGTGCCGCGGGCTGTGACGCGCGGCCTTCCAGGTAGGGGATGGTCCCTTCGGGCACTACGGACACGGGGGGTTTCCTTTCACGGGCGGACCGCGCACCGCCGGGGCCGCTGCCCCGCGCGATGGCGCGGGTGGGCCGCGGGGGCGGGCGGACGGTCCCGGTGCGTCGGGCGGGCGGTACTGGTCCCAGGTCCAGCCGAGCTGCCTGCGGGCGAGCACGCCGATCGCGTGGCGGCGGTAGCGGGCGGTGCCGCGGACGTCGTCGATGGGGTTGCACGCGCCGGCCACGAGTTCGGCGAAG
>NZ_JAKGCV010000539.1 GCF_021556455.1 Streptomyces fuscigenes
CGAGGCGCAGCAGGCCGAGGGCGTACTCCAGGGCACGGGCGCCGTCGTCGGTGGCCACGGTGCAGCGGCCGGTGCGCGGGTCGAAGTCGGGGCGGTGGGGGCCCAGGCCGGCGTGACGGGCGCCACGGTGGTGACGGTGAGCTCGCGGGGGGCCGCGGGCTCACCGGCGTCGAGCAGCCCGGCCTCGGTCAGGCGCTCCCGCGCCGTCCGCAGGGCGTCCTCGACGGCGCGCGTCCCCGTCGACACGCACAGGGTGTAGGAGACGTCCTCCAGCCGGCGCCGGGCCTCGGCCGAGCCGTCCTCGGCGTGCAGCGCGTGGAGCGTCTCGTACTGCTCGACGAGGTTCTGCAGGACAGCAGGGTGGGCCAAGAGCATGGCGGCTCTCCTCGGTTGTGTGCCCACGCGCGGCGGGCGAGGTGCGGGGGGTGTGAAGCCGCTCAACCGATTACCCTCGCGCGCCTGCTCCATTCCTGACCGTTCCTGGCGGGTTCTCCGCGGGGACGGGCGCCTGTCGAAGGGCCCGCCGGACCGCCGGCCGGGTCGACGTGGACCCACGGATGAAGGGGCGGCTGCGGGGTGCGGCCCGTAGCCCCGTGTCGCGCCGCGTGCCGGCGCGGCGTCACCGGCCCCCGGCCGGAGGTGAATTGGCGCGGCCGCCCGCTCGGACGGGGCCGGCCGCGACCCGCGTGCGACGCGCGACGTACGACGTGGGACGTGCGAGGTGGGCGACACGGGCGGCACGGGTCGGGCGGCCGTCGGCCGGGGGGTCCCGGCCGCGGCCGTCCCCGGGCGCCGGACGCGCCTCCGTTCCCGGGATGCCGGATCCGCGGTCGCGCCCGCGCACCGGAGGGAGCCGCCCCTGGGCGCAGGGGCGCAGGGGCGCAGGGGCGAGGGGGCGTGGGGGTGAGGGGGTGCAGGGAGGGGAGGGCCCCGTGCGCGTGATCGGCGGCGGTGGCCGCGGGAGGCGGGCCGTCATCGCCCTGCGAGCCCGGGAAGGCACCGGCGGGCCCGGGTGCGCGCGGGACGCGAGAGTCTCCGGCGCCCGGCGCGAGAGCCGGGGACGGGCGGGCGCGGGAACCGCCGGGTGCCGGCGCGAGAGGCCTGCGGGGGCGCTTGGCCTGTAAGCGCTGTGCTCGACCCGAGCAAAAAAGAAGACCAGCGTTTCCGCTGGTCAGCTGGCCTAGGCGCCCCCGGCAGGACTCGAACCTGCGGCCAAGCGCTTAGAAGGCGCCTGCTCTATCCACTGAGCTACGGGGGCCGGGTGGTGCTGGGCCGGTCCGCGAACCGGCCGGGTCAAGGATAGGGGTCCGTCTTCCTTGGCCCTGTTGCTTCACGTGCGTGGCACGATGTGGAGGTTCAGTGAAGCGAACTGATAATCGCAGGCGATCTCGGATCCCGCAGCCCTTTTCGCCGTCCACGCCCCGGGTGTTGTGCACTCGTTATGCCTGCGCCCCACTCGCCCCATCTGTCCCTCCGGGTGCCCCGTACGGTACCCCGTCGGATTCTATCGGCGCGCGAAGAGGGCTATACGCTTCAAAAACCGTCCTAAATTGGGCATTCTTCGCATGTGGTGACCTTGGAAGTACGGCCTGAGCTGATCGACGCACTCTCCGCGCTGCGCGACCGTGTCGCTGCCGTGCGTCTTCCGCTGCCCCTGCCGGGCGCTCCGCGCGCACGGCAGAGCCGGGGCGAACTGCTGGCGCAGCTGGACGACTACCTGTTGCCGCGGCTCAAGTCGCCCGACGCCCCGCTGCTCGCCGTCGTCGGCGGCTCGACCGGCGGCGGGAAGTCCACGCTCGTCAACTCCCTGGCCGGGCGCCAGGTCAGCGAGGCGGGCGTGCTGCGGCCCACGACCCGAACGCCTGTGCTGGTCTGTCACCCCGACGATCATCACTGGTTCGCGGGAACCCGCGTCCTGCCCGGATTCACCCGTGTGTGGCTGCCCCAGGACCGCGAGCAGATCCCCCTGCCCTCCCGGGGCACCGACGGCCGCGGCGTCCTCGTCGTGGAGACCGAACCGGGACTGCCCCGCGGCCTGGCCCTGCTCGACGCCCCGGACGTCGACTCGCTGGTCGTGGAGAACCGCCTGCTCGCCGCCGAGTTGATCTGCGCCGCGGACGTCTGGGTGATGGTCACCACGGCCTCGCGCTACGCCGACGCGATCCCGTGGCACATGCTGCGTGCCGCCAAGGAGTACGACGCGACGCTCGTGACCGTCCTGGACCGCGTCCCGCACCAGATGGTCGGCGAGGTGTCGCGCCAGTACGAGGCGCTGCTGACGCGTGCCGGGCTCGGTGACGTGCCGCGCTTCACCATCCCCGAGCTGCCCGAGTCCACGGCGGGCGGCACCGGGCTGCTGCCCACGACGGCGGTCGCGCCGCTGCTGAGCTGGCTCGCGCACCGCGCCGGCGATCCGGCGGCCCGCCAGCAGACCGTCGTGCGCACGACGAACGGAGTGGTCCGCTCGCTCAACTCGCGCATGCCGGAACTCGCCTCCGCGGTGGCCCGCCAGCACGCGGCGGCCGGCCGGCTGATGGGTGCCGTGGACGACGCGTACGGCGCGGAGGGCGATCGGGTGCGGCGCCAGCTGCGGCAGGGCGCCGTGCTGGCCGGCGACGCCCGGACGCGGTGGCGCGCCTACCCCAGGGACAGCACGGCGGGCGAGCTGCTCGACGCTCTCGTCGAGAGCCTCGCGGCGCTCCTGCAGTGCGCCGTGGCCGCGGCCGACGAGCAGATCGCCGGCGCGTGGGAGCGCGAGCCCGCCGCGCGGGACCTCGCCATGCCGGGCCGGGACGCGGAGACCGCCGAGCGGATCGGCATGCGGGTACGGCGCTGGCGCCGCGAGCTGGACGAACTCGCCGACGAGGAGGTGCGCGAGCTGGACCGCGCCGCGGCGCCAGAGGCGGAGACCGTCTCCGCGCTGCTCGCGGCCTCCCTGCTGGGCGGCCGGCGGGCCCGTAGCGCGGGGGAGCGGCTCGCGGAGCTGCTGGGCGCGCAGGGGGCGCTGCGGCTGCGGGACGAGGGCGCCGAGCTGATCGCCGCGTACATCGACCGCGTACTGCACGGGGAGCGCGACCGGCGGCTCGCGCCCCTGGAGGCCCTGGGGGTCGCGCCCGAGCCGCAGGCCGAGCTGATCGCCGCGCTGTCCGTACTCCAGAAGGAGACGAGGTAACCCGTGAGTGATGTGGTGGACGTGGCCGGCGAGAGCGGCCGCCCCGGAGGGCCGGGCGGGCGCCCGGGCACCCCGGGGGGACGGGGCCGGGCCGGCAGGACGGGCGGCGGCGAGGCACC
>NZ_JAKGCV010000053.1 GCF_021556455.1 Streptomyces fuscigenes
CCGCCGCGGCCCGCGCCGCACACGACGCGGCGGAGCGTGCGCTGCGGGAGGCCGCCACGGCTCTCGCGGCGGCGGAGGAGCGCCGCGGGCAACTGCGCGATCTGAGCGCGCGGGCCGCGGCGGAGGTCACCGGCCTCGGCCCGCTGCGCGCCGCCTACGACCGCATCGCCGCGCTGGCCACGCTGACGGCGGGCACGTCCGCCGACAACGAGCGGCGGATGCGGCTCGAGTCGTACGTCCTGGCCGCGCGCCTCGAACAGGTCGCGGCGGCGGCGACCTTCCGCCTCCAGCACATGTCGTCCGGACGATACGTGCTGGAGCACACCGACGCCCGGACCGGCCAGCGCCGCTCCGGCCTCGGGCTCCAGGTGGTCGACGCCTGGACGGGCAGCGCCCGCGACACCGCCACCCTGTCGGGCGGCGAGACCTTCTTCGTCTCTCTGGCCCTCGCGCTCGGACTCGCCGACGTCGTCAGCGACGAGGCGGGGGGCGTGCGGCTCGACACGCTCTTCATCGACGAGGGCTTCGGCACCCTGGACGACCAGACGCTCGACGAGGTGCTCGACGTCCTCGACGGTCTGCGCGAACGCGACCGCAGCGTCGGCATCGTGAGCCACGTCGCCGATCTGCGCCGCCGCATCCCCGTGCAACTGGAGGTCGTCAAGGAGCGGCACGGCTCGGCCGTACGGCTCCATGCGGCGCCCGGCGACTGACGGCCCCGGCCGCCTTCCGGGAGGGCGGCCGGCCCGGGGCCGCGCGGCACCGGGTGCGAACCGCGCGGCACCGGCCGCGGCACGGCCGCGACCAGTCCCGTGCGGACCGAACGGGCCCGTCCTGCGGCGACCGGCACTCGCCGGAGCGGACGGACGGGCCCGCGTCCCCACGCGGCCGTCAGAGCTTCGACAGCACGTCGACCAGGTCGTCGAGGCCCAGGGAGCCCTGCGAGAGGGCGGCCATGTGCCAGGCCTTGAGGTCGAAGTCGTCGCCGTGCCGCTCCCGGGCCTTCTCCCGGCCCAGCAGCCAGGCGCGTTCGCCGAGCTTGTATCCGATGGCCTGTCCCGGCATGGACAGGTAGCGGACCAGCTCGCTCTCCACGAAGTCCGCGGGCCGGCCGCTGTGCATGCCGAAGAACTCCTGCGCGAGCGCGGGCGTCCACCGCTCGCCCGGGTGGAACGGCGAGCCGGCGGGGATCTCCAGCTCCAGGTGCATGCCGATGTCCACGATGACCCGGCAGGCGCGCATCATCTGCGCGTCCAGGTAGCCGAGCCTGCGCTCCGGGTCGGGCAGGAAGCCCAGCTCGTCCATCAGCCGCTCCGCGTACAGCGCCCACCCCTCGGCGTTCGCGCTGACCATGCCGACCGTCGCCTGGTAGCGCGAGAGACGGGACGCGACATGGGTCCACTGCGCGAGCTGGAGGTGGTGGCCCGGGACGCCCTCGTGGTACCAGGTCGACACGAGGTCGTACACGGGGAAGCGGGTCTCGCCCATCGTGGGCAGCCAGGTGCGCCCGGGGCGCGAGAAGTCCTCCGACGGCGGCGTGTAGTACGGGGCCGCCGCGCCGCCCGCCGGCGCGATCATGGCCTCCACCTTGCGTACCCGCGGCGCGAGTTCGAAGTGGGTGCCGTCCAGCGCCCCGATGGCCTCGTCCATCAGCTCCTGCAGCCACTTCTGGACCGCGTCGACGCCCTCGATGTGCTTGCCGTGCTCGTCGAGGTGCGCGAGCGCCTCCCAGGGCGTCGCACCCGGAACGATCTTCGCGGCCTCGGTCTCCATCTCGGCGCGCAGCCGGTGGTACTCGGACCAGCCGTACGCGTACGCCTCGTCGAGGTCCAGGTCCGTCCCGTTGAAGTACCGCGACCAACGCGCGTAGCGCTCGGCGCCCACGGTGTCCGGCGCGCCCGCGACGGCCGGGGCGTAGACGTCGCGCATCCAGTCCCGCAGGTCGCGGACGGCGGCCGTGGCCGCGCGCGCCGCGGCCGCCAGCTCCTCGGCCCGGGGTTCGGGCGCCTCGGCGACGAACTCGTCGAACCAGCCGCTCTTCTCGCCCGCCCACTCGGTGAGCTGTTCGACGAAGGTGGCCGTGGGACGCGGCCCGCCCTTGAGGCCCCGCTCCAGTCCGAGACCGAGCGAGGCGCGATAGCCCTCCAGCGCGGCGGGCACCGCGCCGAGCCGGGAGAGCACCGCCTCCCAGTCCTCGTCCGAAGCGGTGGGCATCAGGGTGAAGACCTCGCGGACGCTGTGCGCGGGGGAGTGCAGGTTGCTGACGGTGCACAGGTGCTCGTCGGCCTCGTACACGGCCAGCGCGGCCGTCAGGCGCTCGCGCAGCAGCCGGCCGCACAGCCGCTCGGCGTCGCTGTCGGCCCCCTCCCGCCGCTCGGCCTCGTCGAGTTCGGCGAGCGTGGCGCGGTCGAGCCGGGCCTGGGCGTCGGCCCCTGCCGGCGAGAAGTCCGGGAGGCGGCCGTTGCTCTCCTTCACGCCGAGGTACGTACCGGTGATGGGGTCGAGTTCGATGAGTGCGTCGACGTAGGCGTCGGCGACCTGGCGGGGCAGCGCGCTGCCGGAGGTGTCTGACATGTGGACATCCTCTCCGACAGGAGGCCGTCCGTCACACCCCCTTTCCCGGCCGTCCCGCGCGCCCCGCGCGCGAGGAGCGTCCTCCTCCTCTCCCGCCCGGACGGCGGGCGCCCGGCACCGGAGCCCGGAATCCCGGTGCCCGGACTGTCAGTGCTCGGACTGTCAGTGCTCGGACTGGCCGGCTCCGGAGAGCCCGGGGCCGCCGTCGGGAGCCAGGGCGTGCACGGCCTCGCCGTCGAGTGTCGCCGTGACGACGACGGTGGCGTCCTCCACCTGGTGGTCGAGCGGCAGTCCGAGCTCCCGCATCGCCGCGACCATCCCCGAGTTGGCCTTTCCGGTGACCGCGTACACGCCCGAGCAGCCGGCGCGCACCGCGAGAACGGTCAGCCGGCGCAGCAGCGCCGAGCCGATGCCGCGTCCCTGCCAGGCGTCCTCCACGAGCAGGGCGACCTCCGCCTCCTCGCCGTCCGGAAGCAGGTGGCCGAGCCCCACGAGCCGGCCGGACGCCGTGCGTGCGGCGAGCGTACGGGCGAACCGGGGGTGCAGGAGATGGCCGACGAGGCTGTCCGCGGCCTCGGCCGGGCCGCGGTAGCGCAGCCGCAGCGTCTGCTCGGAGCAACGGCGGTGCAGCGCGAGCGCCTCCGGCAGCGCCTCCGGGCCGGCCTCGCCGATCGTCACGTCCTCGCCGCCCGGCAGCGGGCCGCCCCGGCGTCCGTAGGGACGGCGGGGGCCGAGACGCGCGTCGAGCGCGACGAGCGCGCGGGCCCGGGCGAACTCGCTGGGGGTGAACGGGAGCGAGGGGCGTTCCACGACGACCGTGCCGCCGGTGCTGTCCCGCAGAAGCATCGAAGTGCCGTGCAGCACGCCGTCGGAGGGCGCGCTCTCGGCGGACGGCACGCCGGTGGGCGAGTACGCCGGTACGGTGCGCACCGAGCAGCGGCCGAGCAGGGCCCGCAGGGCGAGGGGCAGTTCGGCCGGGTCGAGCGCGGTGCGGGCCGCCAGCTCCAGGGCCCGGGCCGGGGCGTCGACCAGGTCGTGCGCGTCGGCGCGCTCGGCCCGGACGTCCGTGCCGCCGCCCCGCCGTGCCGCGGAGACCAGGTCGTCGAGGAGGAGCGCGGCGGGCGCGCGGAGCAGCAACTCGTCGACGGTGCCCGCGGTGAGCGGGTGCGTCTGCAGGGTCAGGATGTCGACCTGGCGCGCGGCGAGGGCGCCGCACAGCCGGGCGAGGCTGCCGGGCCGGTCCTCGACCGTGGCGCGCATCCGCCACAGGGACGTCTCGCCCGTGGTGGCGGCCGGGGGGAGGTCGGTTGCCCTCGAGAGGCGCAGGAACCCGGCGACGCGCTGGGACCAGGGGTGCGGTCCCCGCGCCTCCGGGGCGGAGGTCGGATCACTCATGTCACCACTCTGGCGAGTGGGTGTTTCGTGATCACGAACAGAGTATGTCTGGGAGATTAAGGCTGGTTTTGATTGCCTTTGGGTCATTTTTGGGCCGTTCCTGGCATCGGGTCGTCGATTCCAAGGACGCGACGTGGTCGCAGCTCGGTTCGCCCGCCGGCTTGCCGGTGCTGCCCTCCCGTCCGCCGCGCCCTGGGGAACGACGGATGCGTCGCGTGAGCCGCACCGCTCGACGGGCTGTGCGGACACGGACAGTATCCCCGCGGTCCGCCCGGGTGACGAGACGGCGTCGGTGACCGGTGGGAGCGCGCCGGGAGGCAGGGCCCGCGCCGTGGCGTGCGCGCCGCCGTGCGCCGTCGTACACGGCGCATCCCCGGGGCGCTCACCTGATGCTACGTCAGGAGCCCGCCGTGTGCGACGTGCTGTGCGGCGACGGATCGCGGCGGCGGCGGCGACGGGATGCGCGGAGCGCCGGGTGCCGGCAGCGGGGATGAGGGCCGGGCGCCGAGGACCCGGAATTGCGCGCCGAGGACCGAGGCGGACCTCGGTCGCGGGACCGAGGACTCGCGGCCGATCGACCCGGGCCGCGCGCGGAGCCTACGGTGGGTCGCGATCCGCCCCGCCCGCAGGTCCGAACTCCGTGGTGCGGCACCCCGGGAGGGGCGGATCGCCGCCCTCGGCGCGCGGGCCGGTCGTCTGCGCTCCGGCCGAATGCCGGTCCGGCGGATCCGGCCGACCCGGCGGACGGGCGGAGACGGCCGGACGGGCCGCGCCTTCGCGGACCGCGCCGGGCGCGTGCCGCCGCCCGCGCGGCCGGGGCGCCGTCGCGACCGGCGTGACGTCCGCTCCCGGACCTCGGGCGAGGCCCCGCTCGCCGAGGGCCGCGGCGGGCAGTCCCGGACGAGGGCGGAAGCGGCTTCCCGGTCCCGCCCGCTCCGGTGCTCTCGACCCGGCACGGAACCACCCGACCCGACCCGAAAGGACCCCCATGCCCTTCAGCGCCCGAACCCACGTCAGGATCGCCCGCCCCTCCCGCGACCTCACGGCGGCGGAACGCTTCTGGAGCGAGGGCCTCGGCCTGTCCGTCGTGTACCGGGACGAGGGCGGGCGGGAACCCGGCGAGCACGCCCTCCTGATGCTGGGGCTGCCGGAGGCGGACTGGCACCTGGAACTGGTGCGCGAGGAGTCGGCCCCCGTCGCGCCCCGCCCCACCGAGGAGGACCTGCTGGTCCTCTACCTGGCCGGCGAGGTTCCCGACGCCCTCGTCGAGCGGCTGGAGGCGTGCGGAGGCCGGCGGGTCCAGTCGCCGAACCCGTACTGGAACCGCTGGGGCGTCACGATCGAGGACCCGGACGGCTACCGGCTCGTGCTGTCCGTGCGCGACTGGTCCAACAGCTGAGACGCGCGAAGGGCGCGGGGTGCGGCGCACCACACCGCCGCGCACCCGCCCGACCCGCCCGGTGAGCCCGGTCCCCGGCCCCGGCCCGGACCTGGCCCGGAACCGCCGAGCCCCCGTGTCCCTTGCCCCACCGGGCGAAGGGCGCGGGGGCTCGCGCGCCGGCGCGGCGACGGATCACCGGCCGGCGGTCCGGTCGGGCCGCCGCCGGTGTCGTGGGAACGCTCCCAAAGGCCGGGCATTGGTCTTGACCAAGTCCCGCGGGCGTCCTATCGTCCTTTTTAGTGCAGGAACCTTTAATAAATAAGGGCATGGAATCCTGCCGGACATGGCGATCGTGGAGGCGCAGGGTGGGGACCACGCAGCTGGAGACAGTGCCGGAGCCGAAGTACTGGCACCTCAAGAACGTGCTCGGCGAAGCCCTCGACTCGGAGTTCGACGTCGGGGAGATCCTGCCCAACGAACGCGACCTGGCCGCGCGGTTCGGCGTCGCCCGGGCCACGCTCCGCCAGGCACTGGAGCAGCTCGAGCTGGAAGGCAGGCTGCAGCGCCGCCGCGGCGTCGGGACGACCGTGGCGCCGCCGCGCCTCGGCGTGGACGTCTCCACCACGTACGCGAACCGCCCCGGCGCCTCCGACGACGCGTGGAAGCCGCTCGACAGCACGGTCGCCGCCCCGCCCGCCGCCGTCGCCCGCATGCTGGAGGCGGACGGCGCCGACGAGGTGCACACGGTGCGCCGCATCCGCTCCGCACACGGCCAGTGCGTCGCGGCCGAGCTGCTGTACGTGCCGACCTCGTCCGTCCCCGATCTGTCCGCCATAGACGCGCCGTCGGGCCCCGCCCGCGCGCGCAGCGTGCTGCGTGAGCTGCAGCGCTCCGGCATCGAGGGGCAGGACAGGTCCGTCGAGCTCGGTTCGGCGCGCGCCGACGACGCGAAGGAACTCGACCGGCTGCCGGGCGCGCCGGTCCTGGTCGTGACCACCCGCTACCTGGCGGCAGGCCGCACGGCGGCCGTCTCCGTGGCCACCTACCGCGCCGACACGTGCCGCCTGACGTTCGGGGACACGGGCGAGGTCGAGATCAGCGACGAGCCGGAGCGCCGCGCCTCCTGACGCCCCGCGCCGGCCCGCCCGGCCCTTTCCGGAGCCGCCTTACCTGAGGCTCCGTCACGCCGCCCTCGGGCCGGCCCGGTTCGCCGGGCCGGCCCGTTCGCTTCGCGTGCAGTGCGGCGAGGCCCGTCCGTGCCGCCCCCCGTACGTCGCGCGTTGCGCCGTGACGGCCCGTTCCTGCGGCCCGCGCACTTCGCGTCTCGTGCCGGGCACGCCGGGGCGGCACGGTTCGCGTGGCGCTCGTTGCGACGGCGTCCTCGTCATGCCACGTCGCTGCGCGGTTCCTCCGGCGGGTCGGGAGGACGCGGCGGGCCCAGTCCGATCTCGCCGAGTGATCCGCGCATCATGACCGCCTCAAGGCATCCTGGGGTGACGTACTGTCCACCCTCCAGTTCGACCATCTCCTCCTGCGGCGCGCTCTCGCCGCAGCCGCACGCGCACACCACGTCCGTCGTCTCTGCCATGCATCCGAAGGTCGGGGCCGTGCGCGGGCCGGCGACAGGTGGCTTCCGGGGTCGCACGGACGCACGGACAGGGGCGCACCGCCGACGTCGCCCCATGGCTGCCGCGGGGCCGGCCCATTTGCCCGCGGGCACCGGCGCCGTCCTCGCGCGACCGCGCGTCCGCCCGCCCGCACGGGTCGCGGGCGGCGCGGGAGCGAACCGTGAGCAACGTCCCGCGGGACCCAAGTACCGCGTGTCAGCCCGTCCGTGCGGGCGCCCGCCTCAGCGCCTCAGCGGCGAGCCGTGACCGTCCGCTCCACCGCGAACAGCTCCTCCTCCACGTGGTCCAGCGCGAGCCGCAGCGCGCCGGTGGCCACGGCGGCCTCGCCGAGCATCGACAGCTCCACCCGGGGAGGGCGCAGGCAGAACCGGGACAGTTCCCGCCGCAGCGGTTCGAGCACACCGTCGAGCCCCGCCGCCCAGCCCCCGATCACCACCAGTTCGGGGTCGAGGGCGAGGGAGAGGGCCGCAACGTCGTGCACCAGCCGGCGGGTGAAGCGCTCCATGGCCTCGCCCGCGCGCGCGTCGCCCTCCTTGGCCAGCGCGAAGACCTTGGCCACGGCCTGCTCGTCGAGCGGATGCAGCGGCTCGTCGGTCGTCGAGAGCAGCGCCTCCGGCGTCGCCTCGCGGCCCAGCAGGTGCAGGGCGCCGATCTCGCCGGCGGCGCCGCCGAAACCCCGGTGCAGGCGGCCCCCGATGAGCGCGCCCGCGCCGGGGCTGAGCCCCGCGAGGACGAACACCACGTCGTCGGAGTCCGTGGCCACGCCCTTCCACTGCTCGGCGACGGCGGCCGCGTTCGCGTCGTTCTCCACGACCACCGGGCAGCGGAACGACCGGCGCAGCCGCTCCCCGAGCGGCAGGCCCGTCCAGCCGGGCAGCGCCGTGCCGAGCCGCACCGTGCCGTCGGCCTCGACGATGCCCGGGCTGCCGACGCCGACCGCCCGCAGCGAACCGCGGGCGACACCGGTGCGGCGCAGGACGTCCGCCACCACGTGCCGCACCCGGTCCAGGCGTTCGTCGGCCTCGGCGGTCTCGGACACCGCACGGCTGCCCGCCCCGATGATGCGCCCGTCGAGCGCGGACAGCAGGACGGACACCCGGTGCGGGCCGATCTCGACGCCCAGCAAGTGGCCCGCCTCCACCCGGAAGCGGAACTTGCGCGCGGGCCGTCCCTGCTTGCGCGCCTCGCCCTCGTCCGGGGGAGCCTCGACGACGAGTCCGCCCTGCATCAGGTCGTCCACGACGCCCTCGACGGTGGGGCGGGACAGGCCGGTGATCCGGCTCAGGTCGGTCAGGGTCAGGGGAGTGTTGTCGCGCAGCGCGTGCAGCACGACGGCGGAGTTGATCCGCCGCAGCAGGGAAGGGTCTCCGCCGGTCAGCCGCCCCACGTTTCCCTCCCCGCCCGTATACGTGTGTCCCGGGATGCTACCCGTCGGTTGCGTGCCGGGCGAGAGCCGGTCGGGGCCCGGCCCCCGTACGGACCGGCCTCCGGGCCCGGACCGTACGGCGGCAGGAGCCGACGGCACGGTGACCGCGCGGCCCGCGGGGCGGCCGAGGAGGCGCGGGGTATGCGGAGTCCGCTGCGCGCGGCGCCGAAGGCCGTGGCATTGGCGCATCCGGCTGCCGGAGCCGCGTCCTCCGCAGGCGCCGCGGCTTCCCGCGGGACTCGGCGGCGCCAGCTGCTCCTTGGACGGGCCGCGCCGAGGGGGAGGGACGATCGAGCCCGCGCACCGGCCCGGGGGCCCGCGATGTCGGCGGGGGCGGGTTTACTGGGACCATGACGTTCCGTGTTCCAGCCGCCGACCGCGCCGCCGTCGTCGAGCAGTTGCGCACGCGCGCCTTTCCCGAGCAGCGGACCAGAACGGAAGGGATCGTGAGCGCCCCTTCCTTCCACTGGGCCGAGCTGGGCGGAACGGCGCTGTGGGAGGGGGACGTTGCCGACGCGGAGGAACGGAAGGGCTGTCTGGACGCCGAGTGCCAGGGGCTCGTGCGCGCGCTCGCCCGCAAGTGGGAGGCGGAGCCGGAGACGTTCGGCCTCATGAGCCTGCTGATGCGGGATGCCGGCGGCGAGGAACTGCCGGAGCCGTGGGATCTCCTGGGCCGGAGCGTTCCCGAGCTGAACGTCTGGCACGTGGAGGGGCGCTGGATAGGCATAGGCGTCTCGGGCCTCGCGCAGGACCACGAACAGGCCCTGATCGCGGTGGTCACAGGGACCGACCCACCCTGAACGAGACGAGCCCCGAACGGGACAGGCCCCGGACGGGACAGGCCCCGGACGAGACGGGCCCCGAACGAGGGGGCCTCGAACGAGACGCCCCCGGAACGAACCCGACGGCGTGTTCACGGCAACCGCCGGATGACGGGGCCTCCTCGCGGGCGTGCCCCGGCGCCCTCCCGCGACACGTCGCGAGGAGGCCGGGCCGCCGCCCGGGCGAGGACCGTCAGCGGTGCTCGTCCGCGCCCGCGCCGGCGCCCGCGTCCGGCAGCCCGGCGGCCACGCGGAGCCCGGCGAACTCCTCCGCCATCGTCTGGAGCGTCCAATGGGCGTTGAGGCCGCTCGGGTTGGGAAGCACCCAGACGCCCGTGCCGCCGATCGTCCGTTCCTGCCGCCCTGTCCGGGCCGACTTGTCGTGGAAGGCCGTGCGGTAGGCCGTGATGCCCGCGACGGCGAGCCAGCGCGGCTCGAGCCGCCGCACCGTGGCGCGCAGCTCCTCGCCGCCCTCGCGCAGCTCCTCGTCGGTGAGTTCGTCGGCCCGCGCCGAGGCCCGGGCGACGACGTTCGTGATGCCGAGTCCGTACGCGAGCAACTCCTCCTGCTCGTCCGGGCGCAGTTGCCGCGGAGTGAAGCCCGAGAGGTGCAGCGCCGGCCAGAAGCGGTTGCCGGGGCGGGCGAAGTGGGCGCCGACCGCCGCCGAAAGCAGCCCCGGATTGATGCCGCAGAACAGCACCCGCAGGCCGGGCGCCGCCACGTCGGGGACGAGGCGGCCGCGTGCGGCCTCCAGCTGGGTGGGCGTGACGCGCGGCGCGCGAGGCGAGCGGGCCATCCCGTCAGAGGATGGAGCCCGGCGTGTAGCCGGCCGCGTCCGGTCGCTGCTTGACGATCTCCTCGATGCGCACGACGACCGTGGCGATCTGGTCCTCCGCGGCACCGGTGAAGGACAGCTTGTCCGCCATGAGCGCGTCCAGCTGGGCCCGGTCCAGGGGCATCCTGTCGTCGTCGGCGAGCCGGTCGAGGAGTTCGTTGCGCTCGGCCCCCTGCTCGCGCATCGCGAGCGCCGAGGCCACCGCGTGCTCCTTGATGACCTCGTGCGCGGCCTCCCGGCCGACACCCGCGCGCACGGCCGCCATGAGGACCTTCGTCGTCGCGAGGAAGGGCAGGTAGCGGTCGAGTTCACGCGCCACCACGGCGGGGAAGGCGCCGAACTCGTCCAGCACCGTCAGGAACGTCTCCAGCAGCCCGTCGAAGGCGAAGAAGGCGTCCGGCAGTGCCACGCGCCGCACCACGGAGCAGGACACGTCGCCCTCGTTCCACTGGTCCCCGGCGAGTTCGCCGGTCATCGACGCGTAGCCGCGCAGGATGACCATCAGGCCGTTGACGCGCTCGCAGGAGCGGGTGTTCATCTTGTGCGGCATCGCGGACGAGCCGACCTGCCCGGGCTTGAAGCCCTCGGTGACGAGTT
Source organism: Streptomyces fuscigenes (assembly GCF_021556455.1). GTDB lineage: Bacteria > Actinomycetota > Actinomycetes > Streptomycetales > Streptomycetaceae > Streptomyces > Streptomyces fuscigenes. Next base: position 10,658 of record NZ_JAKGCV010000053.1, read on the forward strand.
CGTGGCCCGCCATCAGGCGGATCGTCTTCGCCACCGACGAGGGGGCGGCGGCCAGCTGGACCAGCGTCGAGACGACGTCGTAGTCGAGCGAGCGGGGGTAGACCTGGCCGACCGAGGTGAACTCCCGGCCGAAGCCGAGGTGTCCCGCGATCCGGCGCTCCAGGTCACCGAGCTTCCGTGCGTCGCCGCCGAGCAGGTCAAGCATGTCCTGGGACGTGCCGACGGGTCCCTTGACGCCCCGCAGCGGGTAGCGCTCCAGCAGGTTCTCCAGCCGCCCGTACGCGACGAGCAGCTCGTCGGCGGCGGTCGCGAAGCGCTTGCCGAGCGTGATGGCCTGGGCGGCGACGTTGTGCGAGCGGCCCGCCATCACCAGCGCCCCGTGCTCGGAGGCCAGCCGGCCCAGACGGGCCAGCACGGCGACCGTGCGGTCCCGCACGAGTTCGAGGGAGACCCGGATCTGGAGCTGCTCCACGTTCTCCGTGAGGTCGCGGGAAGTCATGCCCTTGTGGATCTGCTCGTGTCCCGCGAGCGCGTTGAACTCCTCGATACGCGCCTTCACGTCGTGCCGGGTGACCTTCTCACGCTCGGCGATCGACGCGAGGTCGACCTGGTCGAGCACCCGCTCGTAGTCGGCCACGGCCGTCTCCGGCACGTCGATGCCGAGGTCGGCCTGGGCCCGCAGCACGGCGAGCCACAGCTGCCGCTCCAGCTTGACCTTGTGCTCGGGGGACCAGACGACGGCCAGCTGCGTGGAGGCGTAGCGGCCGGCAAGGACATTGGGGATGCGTGGCTTCGCGGAGACTGTCACAGTGACGATTTTACTGTCACGTGCCGGTGGTCCCCGCCCGGCCTCGTGCCGCCCCGGCCGTGAGCCGCGCCGCACCGACGACGCGGGCTCCCCGGGGCGGCCGGGCGGACGGCTGACCGGCCCCCCGGCAGGTGCGGCCGGGCGCGGGCGGGCCGAGGCGGTCAGGACGACTCGTACGGCGCCAGTTCGGGGCGCTTGGGAGGCCGGCCGTCGCCCGACGAGCGGCCGGTGGCCCGACGGACGACCCAGGGCCACAGGTGTTCGCGGGCGAAGCGCAGGTCGCTGCCGCGCCGCAGCAGCCACCTCGGCGGCACGTGCGGCGGCAGGGCGGCCCGCCAGTCGTGCTGCGCCTCGTTGCCGAGGGACTCCCACACCGCCTCGGCGATGCGGCGGTGGCCCTCGGCCGTCGGGTGCAGCCGGTCCACGCCCCACAGCCGCTGGTCGGCGAGGACCGGCGTGCCGTACAGGTCCACGACGAGGGCGCCGTGCCGTGCGGCCAGGCCGTCGATGTGGGCGAACAGCTCCTCCATCCGGGGCCGCACCCGCTCCATCACCGGACCGTTGCGTCCCGGGCTGCGCATGAGGACCAGCTGCTTGCACGACGGGCGCAGCCGCTCGACCGCCTCGTCCAGCAGGCCGGTGACCCTGCCCATGTCGACCTTGGGGCGCAGCACGTCGTTGAGCCCGCCGACGAGCGTGACGAGGTCCGGCGCCATCGCCGCCGCCACGTCCACCTGCTCGTCGACGATCTGGCCGATCAGCTTGCCGCGCACCGCGAGATTCGCGTACCGGAACCCGGGGGTCCGTGCGGCGAAGCGCGCCGCGAGCAGGTCGGCCCAGCCGCGGTACGTACCGTCCGGCATCAGGTCGGACATGCCCTCCGTGAAGGAGTCCCCGACCGCCACAAAGCTCGTGTACTCGTCCATCGTCTCCATGACGCGGATGATCCTACCGCGCGGTAGGCACGCTCAGGCGTGCCGTCCGACCAGTTCGCGCAACACGTCCTCCATGGTCACCAGGCCCTCCAGCTTGCCGTCCTCGTCGAGCACCGCCGCCAGGTGGGTGCGGCTGCGGCGCAGCGCGGTGAGCACGTCGTCCATGGGTGTCGCGTCCCGGACCCGGGCGATCGGACGCATGTCGGCGACCGCGAAGGGCCGGTCGCGGTCGACCGCGTCCAGCGCGTCCTTCACGTGCAGGTAGCCGAGGATGCGGCGCGTCGAGTCGACGACGGGGAAGCGGGAGAAGCCCGAGTCGGCGGACAGCCGTTCGAGTTCGTCCGCGCTCACACCGAGGTGCGCCGAGACCACCCGCTCCAGGGGCATCACCACGTCGCGCACCGGGCGCCGGCCCAGCTCCAGCGCGTCGTGCAGCCGCTCCGACGCGCGGTCGTCCAGCAGCCCGGCGTGGCTGGTCTCCGTCACGAGCCTGCCGAGCTCGTCGTCCGAGAACGCGGCGGCGACCTCGTCCTTGGTGTCGACCCGCAGCAGTCGCAGCAGCAGGTTCGCGAAGGCGTTGATCGTGAAGATCACGGGCTTGAGGGCCCGGGCGAGGCCCACCAGCGGGGGCCCGAGGAGCAGGACGGTCCGCGCGGGCTCGGCGAGCGCGACGTTCTTCGGCACCATCTCGCCCAGGAGCATGTGCAGGTACGTCGCCACGACGAGCGCGAGCACGAACGAGATGGTGTGGCCGGCCCCGCTCGGCAGGCCCACGGCGTGGAAGAGCGGCTCCAGGATGTGCTCGATCGCGGGTTCCGCGACGATGCCGAGCACCAGCGTGCACAGCGTGATGCCGAGCTGCGCGGCGGCGAGCAGCGCGGAGACGTGCTCGAGCCCCCAGATCACGCGGCGGGCCCGCTTGTCGCCCTCCTCGGCGAGCGGCTCGATCTGGCTGCGGCGCGCGGAGACGAGCGAGAACTCGGCCCCGACGAAGAAGGCGTTGACGACGAGGGTGAGCAGGCCGACGACGAGCTGCACGGCGGTCATGCGCCGGCCCCCTCTCCGCCGCCGGGGGAGCCCGGGCCGTCCCGCCGGGGCCAGCCACGGCCGGGGTCCTGGTCGTCCGGGCCGCGGCCCCTCCCGTCCTGTGCGCGGGTCGCGCCGCGGGGGTCCTCGTGGTCCGGGTCGCGTCGCTTCGGGTCCTGCGCGGGGGTCGCGCCGCCGCTTGCGCGGCCCTCCCCGCCCGGTCCGCCGTGGTCGCCGTCCGGGCCGGGCAGGGGCGACCGCAGGGTCAGCCGGGCCGCCCTGCGCCCCCGGGCGTCGGACACCTCGACGCGCCACCCGTCCTCGGTGTCGACGGTGTCGCGCTCGCCGGGGATGCGCCCGAGCGCGGCGGCGACGTAGCCCGCGAGCGTCTCGTAGGGGCCCTCGGGCACCCGCAGGCCGATCGTCTCCAACTGGTCGGCACGCACCGCCCCGTCCACCGACCACAGTGCGCGCCCCGCCGCGTCCTCGCCGATGCGCGCCAGGTCGGGCGTCTCGTGCGGGTCGTGCTCGTCGCGCACCTCGCCCACGACCTCCTCGACGATGTCCTCCAGCGTCACCACCCCCGCCGTGCCGCCGTACTCGTCGATGACGACCGCCATGGTCCGGCGGCCCGTCAGGCGGTCGAGGAGCCGGTCGACGGTCAGGGTCTCCGGCACGAGCAGCGGCTCGCGCATGAGCGACGTGACGGAGCGCCGCGGCCGTTCCTGGGCGGGCACCGCCAGTACGTCCTTGATGTGCGCCGTGCCGACCACGGTGTCCAGCCCGCCCCGGTGCACCGGGAAACGCGACAGGCCCGTCGCGCGGGTGGCGTTCGCGACGTCCTCGGCCGTGGCCTGGACGTCGAGCGCCACCACCTGGACGCGCGGGGTCATCACGTTCTCGGCCGTCAGCTCGGCCAGGCTGAGGGTGCGGACGAACAGGTCGGCCGTGTCCGGCTCCAGCGCGCCCTCCTTGACGGAGTGGCGGGCGAGTGCGACCAGCTCCTGCGGCGAGCGTGCCGAGGCGAGCTCCTCGGTGGGTTCCAGGCCCAGCCGCCGCACGCTGCGGTTGGCCATGTTGTTGAGGTGGCTGATGAACGGCTTGAAGACCCTCGTGAAGTACGACTGGGGCGTCGCGACCACCTTCGCCACGGCGAGGGGGGAGGAGATCGCCCAGTTCTTCGGCACCAGCTCGCCGACGACCATCAGGAAGACGGTCGACAGGCCCGTGCCGATCACCAGCGCGACCGACGACGCCGCGGACGGCGAGAGCCCGGTGGCCTCGACGGGCCCGCGGATCAGACGCGACACGGAGGGCTCGGCGAGCATGCCGACGACCAGGTTGGTCACGGTGATGCCCAGCTGCGAGCCCGAGAGCTGGAACGTCAGGCTCCGCACCGCCCGAAGGGCACCGGACGCACCCCGTTCACCGCGTTCCGCGGCCTGTTCCAGATCGCTGCGCTCGATGGTCGTGAGGGAGAACTCCGCCGCCACGAACCCGCCGCAGAGCAGCGAGAGCAGCACCGCCACCACGAGCAGGAGGATCTCGGTCATCGGTTCACCTCCGCCCCATGATCGGTCAGGGGCGGGCGGAGCGCGGGACGCCGCTCCGTCCGCTCGCGGGGGGACGTGGTCTTGCGGGGAGGCTCGCCCATGGGCGGACGCTCACACCTTCCGGTGATCGGGGCCTGGAGGCCCGGGGAGGGACGACGACCTGACGGACCGACGGTAGAGAGGGACGGGAGCGCGGACACGAGGACGGATGCCCACCCATGGTAAAGGAATGGCAAAGTGATGTGGTCGTCAATCGGTCGGCGGCACCCGCGGGGCCGGGTCGGCCTGGCCGGCGGAGGTGGTGAGGGGGCGACGGCGCTGTCGGCCCTCGGTGCGCGCCTCCGGCGGGCAGGTGCGGCAGGTGCGGCCCCTGTGGTGGGCGTGGCGATGTCCCCCGAGTGCAGCGCGCAAGGATTCGAGCCCCATGTGGGATGAAAACGCCATACGGGACGAAACGGTCCAACAGGCGGTGTGGGGAATGTCCTGATCATGGGGCAGGTTGCTGCTGTCGTCGGCCGCAGGGACCGGCAGCGGGCGGCAGGCAGCAGCACCGGCGGATCGCGCGGCGCGAGAGCAGGGCCGTCCGGAAGTCGCCCGGCGCGCCACGAGGCGTCCGGGACAGCACGGAAGGATCGCAATCATGAGCGGCACCATCGTCGTGGGCGTCGACGGCTCGGAACCGTCCATCGAGGCACTGCGCTGGGCGGCGCGTCAGGCGCAGCTCACAGGGGACCGGCTGGAGGCCGTGATCGCGTGGGAGTACCCCGCCGGGATATGGGCGTCCATGGCCGCGGGCATCCCGCAGGAACTGGACCTCGAGAAGCTCGCCGGGCAGGCCCTCGACGAGGCGGTCGCCAAGGCTCTGGGCGGCGAGGACGCCGCGATCGAGCGCAGAGTCGTCAAGGGCCACGCCGCGCAGGCGCTCGTCGAGCTGTCCGCGGGCGCCTCGCTCGTGGTCGTCGGCGACCGGGGGCACAGCGGATTCACCGCCGCGCTCCTCGGCTCGGTCAGCACGCATGTCACCCAGCACGCGAAGTCCCCGGTCGTCGTCGTACGCGGCCGCTGAGCCGACGAACTCCGCGCAGGGCGCGCACCCCTGGCTCCGTCGGCCCGACACCGGGCCGCGGGAGGGGGTGCGCGCCCGCGCGCGGGCCCGGCTCGACGCGCCCGTGACGTACGCCGGGCGTTGTCCGGGACGCGCCGCGTCACTCGGCCGCTCGGGGGTCCGTTCGTCGGCACACCCGGTCTCCGCTGCCGCGCCGCATCCCGTCCCGCATCCCGCATCCGTACCGCGGGCCCCGCCCGGCTCGCGGGTCCGAGCGGGTCCCCCTAGCGTGGGGGCCACGGCGGGAGGAACGGGCGAGGTTCTTTCCGCGGCAGACCCGGCAGGGGCGTGGGCCCGAGGCCGAGGGGGAAGCCGGACGGCCGACGAGGAGGACGCGGCGAGGCGCCGGCACCGCACGCCGTCACCACACCATGACCATGGCGAAGGCCGGTGGTGGACGATGCCGTTGCGACGGAGCGTGAGCGGGACGCGGCCCATGGCCGACTCCTCGGTCAGGATCGCCCGCCCGCGCGGCGAGGTGTTCGCGTTCTACGAGGACTTCGGCAATCTCCCGCGCTTCCTGGGCGACGTCGAGTCGGTGGAGCGTCTGGCGCCCGGCACCTGGCGCTGGGTCGTGCAGGGTCCCATGGGCGCCCGGCTGCGCCGGGACGTGCGGGTGACCCGGCGGGACGAGGGCGCGTACCTCGCGTACGAGTCTGTTCCGGTGCTCGGGCTGAAGGCGCGCTGGGAGGTCCGCTTCACCTCGCGGGGCGACGGGGAGACCGAGGTGGACGAGGTGCTCTCCGCCCCGCTCGGCAGGCTGGGGCGGACGGCGCTCGCGGCCGTCGGCAAGCACCCGGCCGAGGAGGTGGCGGCGAACCTGCGCAGGCTCAAGGAGGTCCTCGAGACGGGCACCGTCACCTGCACCGCCCACTCGGCGCCGGGGAAGCGGTTCGGCTGACGCGCCCGGTCACCGGCTCTCGAGGTTTCCGGTCGGCCCCGCCCCCGCCGTACGCCTCTTGCCGCCGCCTCTTTCCGCGCGCCGGGGACCGGAGTGCGGGCCCGCCCGCGAGGCGGCAGGCTGGAAACTGCTGCGGAGGTGCCCCCAGGCGGGTCCACGGTGACCCGGGGAGCCGAAGACGGGCCGTGCGCCGTGCGCCGGTCGTCGAAGTCACGATCAAGGAATGCAATGGAACTGTCCGGACGGGAGTGCCGTTCCCTGAGGCTGTCCCCGGCGGCGGCCTCGCCGGGGCGCAGGGGTCCGGCCGGACGGCGGGCGAGGAGGTACAAGCCGTGGGCGACGTGAAGCGGACCCAGGTCACGGTGGTCCAGCCGGGGGAGGGCGACACCGTCGCGCTTCCCGGCTTCGGCGCCGTGTTCAAGCTCTTCGGCCGCGACAACGGCGGCGAAGTCGCCATCGTCGAGCACCCGTTCGCGGTCGGTGTGCTCACGGCGGCACACCGGCACACCCGGGAGGACGAGCACTCGCTCGTGCTGGAGGGCGAGATCGGCTTCCGCTCCGACGACAGCGAGATGGTGCTCGGCCCCGGCGGCTACATCACCAAGCCGCGCGGGCAGATGCACGCCATGTGGAACGCGGGCGACCGGCCGGGCCGCATCGTCGAGGTCATCACGCCGGGCGGGTTCGAGACGTACTTCCGCGAGCTCGGCGAACTCCTCGTCTCCCACGCGAACTCCGACGCCCAGGACGCGGGGCCCCTGCACGAACTGCCCGAGTTCGGCGAACTCGCGGACAAGTACGGCCTGACCTACGGCAATCCGGACTGGATGGACGACGTCGCGCGCAGGTACGGGCTGAACGCTCCGTCGCACTGAGCGCGCCTTCGCACTGAGCGAGCCTTGCGCGGAGCGAACGCGCCGTGGACCCGACGCGCCGGCGGGCAGAAGCGGCCCTCGCCCCGAATCGCCCTTGGGCCGGGGCCGCGCCCCACCCGAGTCGCCCCCCGACCGGGGCCGCCACGCCGGCGCCCCCGGCCCCCGCGCCGTCACGCGCTCAGTGGGCGGTCCGCCGCTCCAGAGCCGGCCACAGGGCCGCGACGACCGTTCCGCGTGCCGAGGATCGGGATCCCCGGTCACGGAGGGTGAGGTCGCGTCCGGGTTCGCGGACCGTACACTCGAAGGGTGTCCTTTGCGCGACCGGGTCGCCCGCAGGGCCCCACGCGGCGGAGAGCGGTGAATCACGCCAGGTGAGGGCGGAATCGCGCATGCCGCCCCGCCGCCCCGGGCCCGCGCGCCGCGGGGGCCGCGGGGAGAGCCGCTGGTGGTCGTTGATCACGCATGGTTACGGCCCACTCGTGGTCGCCCTCGTGATGCTCGCGGCGATCATCGCGGCCGGCTTCCTGCTGCCCAGGTCCCAGCACCTCGCCTCCCTCATGGTCATCGTGCCCGCCACGACGGCGGCCCTGGCCGGGGCCCGGATGACCGCTCTCATCGCCGTCCTGTCCTGCCTCTCCGCCCTCGCGCTCGACGCCCACGACGGCCTGCTCGACACCTCGATCTTCGCCGTGCACCTGCTGGCGGTCATCCTCGTGTCGGGGTTCGTGATCGCCTTCCGCCGTGTCCGGGAGCGCAACATCACCGAGCTCACCGAGGTGCGCGCGGTGTCGGAGACCGTGCAGCGCGTACTGCTGCGCCCTCTGCCGGAACGGGTCGGCGCCGTGCGGATCAAGGCGGTGTACCACGCGTCGCACCCGTACGCGATGGTCGGCGGCGACCTGTACGCGGCGGCCCGCAGTGCCGGGGGCGTCCGCATCGTCATCGGGGACGTCAAGGGCAAGGGGCTGCCCGCGGTCGACGACGCGGCCGCGCTGCTCGGCGCGTTCCGGAGCGCGCCGCACGGTGCCCTGACGCTGCCGCAGCTGGTGGCCGAGCTGGAGAGCAGCATGCGGACGCACTTCGAGGGGCCCGGGGCGTCCGGCGGCGGCGACCCGAGCGAGCGCTTCATCACGATGCTCGTCCTGGAGATCCCGGACGGGGAGGGGCACATCAGCATGGTCAACTGCGGGCATCCGCCGCCCTACCTGATCCTGCCGGACGAAACCGCGCTCGTGCCCTCCGAGCGGCCGTCGCCCCCCGTCGGGCTCGGCAGCGTGCGGGCCGAGGACTACCCGATCGACACGTTCCCGCTCGGCCGGCGCGCCACGATCCTCCTGTACACCGACGGGGCGATCGAGGCCCGGGACGCCGGCGGGACGTTCTACGACCTGGGTGCGAGGGTCGCCGCCTGGACGGAGCGCGATCGGGGCGACCTGCTCCAGTACGTGCTGGAAGGCCTCACGGAACATGTCGGGGGCGAGATGCGCCTCGACGACGACGTCGCCATGGTGGCGCTGACCTGCGAGCGGGCCGACGAGCGGGGCGGCGCCGGCCGCTGAGGTGCCCGCCCGCGGGCCGGCCGGCCGCGGCGAGAACCGTGCGGTCCCCCCCTCCCCGTCACCGGGACGGACACCCCTCCCCGCCGCCGGGGCGAACGCCTGTCCGGAGCCCCCGGGCGTACCCCGGGCCTTGCCGGTACTAGCATGCGCGCGCTAGCTTGGTTGCGTGGCCAAGACCCAGTTGAACGTGAGGGTGGACGAATCCACCGCCGAGGCCGCCAGACGGCAGGCCTCGCAACGTGGCGTGAGCGTGAACCGCTACATAGAAGAGCTGGTCCAGCGGGACGCGGGCGAGGCGGGCAGGGCGTTCGTCGAGTCCGCCGCCGACTTCATGAAGCAGTACGAATCCGTCTTCGTCGAGGAGTTCGGCGCGGAACGCGAAGGCAGGCGTTGACCTCGAAAATCGACCTTCCGTGGCTGCTGATGGTCGCCGAGCACCACACGCCGGGCGACCCTCACGTGACGGACTACGGCGCCCTCGTGGCTGCCGTCGGCCGGCACGACGCGGAGATCTTCGGCGTGCCCGTGTACAGCGACCCCTGCTCGCGGGCCGCGTCCCTGCTCCAGCTGCTGCTGCACGTGCCCGCACTGGAACGGTCCAACGCGATGTTCGCGTCGGCCGTCGCCTACGGCTATCTCGTCGCGGACGGGCAGAAGGTGGTGACCTCCCCCGAGGCCGTCCGCGACCTGGCGAAACTGGTCCGTGAGGGGACGGCTGACGTGCGGGCCATCGCGGAGGAGCTGCGGGGCTGGTGCCTGTGACCCGCCCGCCCGGGTGACGCAGGCCCCGCGCTCTCGACCCGCTGACGACCGCCGGCCCGGAGACCCGGGGATGCCGGCGCCGAGGAGCGCGGACGTCCACGACCTCCGGAGACCCCGGGAACACCGGAAACCTCGGGAACACCGGGAACCCCGAAAACCTCGGGAACCCCGAAAACCTCGGAAACCTCGGAAACCCCGAAAATCCCGGGAACACCGGGAACCCGAAAACCCCCGGGAACGGGCCCCTTCCGTCGCTGCTGCCGACGGCCTCGCGGGTCCGACCGGCGGCCGGGCCCGTCCGGTCCTCAGGCGCCGGCGGCCGGCTCGTCCGGGTGCCCGCTGACGAAGCAGAACTCGTTGCCCTCTGGATCGTGGAGCACCTGGAACTGGCCGTAGGTGTCGCTCACCAGCTCACCGAGGGGAACCGCGCCCAGTGCCACCGCCTCGGCCGTCGCGGCCGCGATGTCACCGGCGTCGAGGTCGAGATGCACCCGGTTCTTCACGGCCTTCGGCTCGGGCACCCGCTGGAAGGCCAGGCGGGGCAGGCCCGGCGCCTCGACGTACGTCCAGTGCGGTTCGCGGTCCACCCGCTCCGTGCCCAGCAGCGCGGCCCAGAAGCGGCCGAGGGAGGCGGGTTCGGAGCAGTCGAAGACGATCTCGTCGAGGCGTGCGCGCATGCGGCCATCCTAAGGAGCGGCGCGCCGGCGGGACGCCGGGGCCGCGCGCGGGAGCCGGCGGCGGAGGCACCCCCGCCGCCGGCACCCCC
>NZ_JAKGCV010000540.1 GCF_021556455.1 Streptomyces fuscigenes
CGGCCGCCGCAGGGCGCAGCGCCGGGCGGGGAGGGCCGGGCGGCCGCGGAGGAGCGGGCGGACCGCTTCGGCGCGGGGGTCCGGCGCCGCCCGTACCACCGGCCGGGACCAGGCATATCATCCCTCGGTAGGGTCGGGGGTGTGCCGAAGCCGTTGAGCCTCCCCTTCGACCCCATCGCCCGTGCGGACGACCTCTGGCAGCAGCGCTGGGGCCCCGTCCCCTCCATGAGTGCGATCACGTCCATCATGCGCGCGCACCAGATCCTCCTCGCGGAGGTCGATGCCGTCGTCCGGCCGTACGGGCTGACCTTCGCCCGCTACGAGGCGCTCGTCCTGCTGACGTTCTCCAAGGCGGGCGAGCTGCCCATGTCCAAGATCGGTGAGCGGCTCATGGTCCACCCGACGTCCGTCACCAACACCGTCGACCGGCTGGTGCGCGCGGGCTTCGTCGACAAGCGCCCGAACCCGAACGACGGCCGGGGGACCCTGGCCTCGATCACCGAGCAGGGCAGAGAGGTGGTCGAGGCGGCCACCCGCGACCTGATGGCGATGGACTTCGGGCTCGGCGTGTACGACGAGGAGGAGTGCGCGGAGATCTTCGCGATGCTGCGCCCGCTGCGTCTCGCGGCCGACGACTTCGAGGAGCGCAGGCCGCCCGAGCGCGGCGGCGACGCCTGGTGACAGGGCCGCGGGCGGCCGGCGAGCACGAGCGTCGCGGCCGGCCCGCGGGGCGCCCTGCGAGGGGCCGTGTCCGGTGGCGAGGCCCGGTACGGAGGGCGCCGTCCGGTGAGGACGCGGTGCCGCGGCCCGAGGGGTGACCCGCGCGAAGATCGCCCGGTTGGTGCCACTACGCTCTTCGGCATGAAACGAAGCGTGCTGACCCGCTACCGGGTGATGGCGTACGTCACCGGCGTGCTGCTCGTCCTGCTCACCCTCGGGGTCATCGCCAAGTACGTGCTCGACATCAACGGGGCCGCGAGCTTCGTGGAGATCGTCGGCATCGCGCACGGCTGGCTCTACATCGTGTACCTGGTCTTCGCCTTCGACCTGGGCGCCAAGGCGAAGTTCCCGGTCATGCGGCAGCTGTGGGTCCTGCTCGCAGGCACCATCCCGACGGCGGCCTTCTTCGTCGAGCGCCGGGTCTCCCGCGAACTCGAGGCCAAGGTCGTCACCCCGGCACCGGTCACCGCCAAGGCCTGAGCCGCCCGCCGCCGTGCCCCGGTCCGCCGGGGCCCGGCCCGGCGCCCGCGAGCGAAGGCCGCCTCCGGGCCCAGGGGCGCTTACGGTCCCGGGGGCGCGTCCCGGAACCCGCGGGCGCGTCCCGGAACCCGCGGGCGCGTCCCGGAACCCGCGGGCGCGTCCCGCAACCCGCGGGCGCGTCCCGGGCCGAGGGCCCGGCGTGCCGGTCCTCGGGCTGAGCAGCCTCTCCGCCCTTTTTCCCCGTCACGGTTCTCCATCCGTTCCGGTTCTCCATCGACATTTACTTGGACGTCCTAGTAAATTCGATGGTATGGACGCTGACGCGATCGACGAGGGCCGCCGCCGCTGGCAGGCCCGGTACGACAAGGCCCGCAAGCGCGAGGCGGACTTCTCCACCCTGTCCGGGGACGAGCTGGAGCCGGTGTACGGGCCCCGTCCCGGCGACACCTACGACGGCTTCGAGCGGATCGGCTGGCCCGGGGAGTACCCGTTCACGCGCGGCCTGTACCCGACCGGCTACCGCGGCCGCACGTGGACCATCCGCCAGTTCGCCGGCTTCGGCAACGCGCGCCAGACCAACGAGCGCTACAAGACCATCCTGCGCAACGGCGGCGGCGGCCTCTCCGTCGCCTTCGACATGCCGACACTGATGGGCCGCGACTCCGACGACGGCCGCTCGCTCGGCGAGGTCGGCCACTGCGGCGTCGCGATCGACTCCGCGGCCGACATGGAGGTGCTCTTCGACGGCATCCCCCTCGGCGACGTCACCACCTCGATGACGATCAGCGGCCCCGCGGTGCCAGTGTTCTGCATGTACCTCGTGGCGGCGGAGCGCCAGGGCGTCGACCCCGGCGTCCTCAACGGCACGCTGCAGACCGACATCTTCAAGGAGTACATCGCCCAGAAGGAGTGGCTCTTCCAGCCCGAGCAGCACCTGCGCCTCATCGGCGACCTGATGGAGCACTGCGCGAGCGCGATCCCCGCGTACAAGCCGCTCTCGGTCTCCGGCTACCACATCCGCGAGGCGGGGGCGACGGCCGCGCAGGAGCTCGCCTACACGCTCGCCGACGGCTTCGGATACGTGGAACTGGGCCTCGCCCGGGGCCTCGACGTGGACGTGTTCGCGCCCGGCCTGTCCTTCTTCTTCGACGCGCACGTCGACTTCTTCGAGGAGATCGCCAAGTTCCGCGCGGCCCGCCGCATCTGGGCGCGCTGGCTGCGCGACGTGTACGGAGCGAAGAGCGACAAGGCGCAGTGGCTGCGCTTCCACACGCAGACCGCCGGCGTCTCGCTCACCGCGCAGCAGCCGTACAACAACGTCGTCCGCACGGCCGTCGAGGCGCTCGCGGCGGTCCTCGGCGGGACGAACTCGCTGCACACCAACGCCCTCGACGAGACGCTCGCGCTGCCCAGCGAGCAGGCGGCCGAGATCGCGCTGCGCACCCAGCAGGTCCTGATGGAGGAGACGGGGGTCGCCAACGTCGCCGACCCGCTCGGCGGCTCCTGGTTCGTGGAGCAGCTCACCGACCGCATCGAGGCCGACGCCGAGAAGATCTTCGAGCAGATCGTCGAGCGGGGGCGGCGCGCCCACCCCGACGGCCTGCACCCCGTGGGACCCGTCACCTCCGGCATCCTGCGGGGCATCGAGGACGGCTGGTTCACCGGCGAGATCGCCGAGTCCGCCTTCACCTACCAGCGCGCGCTGGAGAAGGGCGACAAGCGGGTGGTCGGCGTCAACGTGCACCACGGCTCCGTCACCGGCGACCTCGAGATCCTGCGCGTCAGCCACGAGGTCGAGCGCGACCAGGTCGCGCTGCTCGGGGAGCGCAGGGCGGCGCGGGACGGCGCGAAGGTCTCCGCCGCGCTGGAGGCGATGCTGGCCGCCGCACGCGACGGGTCGAACATGATCCCTTCGATGCTCGACGCGGTCCGCGCGGAGGCCACCCTCGGCGAGATCTGCGACGCGCTGCGCGAGGAGTGGGGCACGTACACGGAGCCGCCGGGCTTCTGAGCGGCGCCACCGGCCGGACGACGGGCCCCGGGCCGCGGGCGGGTGCCCGTCCCGGGCGCCGCCGGCCGGCGGCGTGCCC
>NZ_JAKGCV010000541.1 GCF_021556455.1 Streptomyces fuscigenes
CGCCGCCGCGTCGGCCTCCGACAGGAGCGCGCCGCCGGCGAACGGGTCGGCCAGCACCTGCCGCCCGGGACCGCCGAACCCGACGACGAAGTGCCCCGGCAGCGCCACCCCGTGCACCGGGGCGCCCGCGCGGCGCGCCACCTCCATCCACACCACCGAGAGCAGGATCGGCAGGCCCCGCCGGCGCCGCAGCACCTCGGGCAGCAGCGACGACTCCAGCCGGCGGTAGTCGGCCGGTGCCCCGTGGAACCCCAGCCGCCCGCCCAGCAGGTCGCCCACCGCGCGGGCCCAGCCCGCGGGGTCGCGCGGGCCGAAGGGCAGCAGCCCCGCGAGCCGGTCCAGCTCGGCCTGCGCCTCGTCCACCCCGGCCTCACCCGTCGCCGGGTCGGCCTCGGCGCCGATCAGCAGGCACAGGAGCGCGAGGTCGGGCCGCTCGGCCCGCGCCTCCGCGGCGAACCTGCCGCGCCGCTCGTCCCTGTCGTACGGTTCCACCCCTGGTCCCACGGTCCCTCCGGTTGCTGCCGCCGGTGTCCGGCGCACCCTGTGCACGGCCCGGGCCAGGGGCCTCACGCCGGCCGGTAGTACCGGTAGCCGTGGTGCGCCGCGAAGCCCATGTCCGTGTACAACGCGCGGGCCGCCGTGTTCTCGTCCTCCACCTGGAGCCAGGCCGCCGAGGCGCCCTCCTCCAGCGCCCGGCGCGCGAGCGCCGCCATCACGGCGCGCGCGAGCCCCGTGCGCCGGTGCTCCGGGGCGACCTCCACCGCCATGAAGCCGGCCCAGCGCCCGTCCACCACGGCACGGCCGATCGCCGCCGCCCCCGCGTCCCCGCCGGCCGCCACCGTGGCGAACCACGTCGAGGGCCCGCTGCCCAGTACGGCCCTGACGTGCGGGCCGACGGCGTCGCCCGAGCGGTGGTAGCGGCGCAACCACGCGTCGGTGACGTCCCGTTCCAGCCGGACCCGCCCGACCGCGTCCGCCGCGGGGCCGTCCGGGTCCGCGACCGGGGCCAGGGCGCCCGTCCAGACCTCGGTGGCGCCCTCGGGCCGCCAGCCCAGCGCGGCCAGCCGGCCGCCCAGCCGCTCCTGGCCCTCGGCCGAGTCCGTCTCCAGCTGCACGTACGCGGGCAGGCCGCGCTCCCCGTACCAGTCCCGCACCCGCTCCAGGGCCACGGCGAGCTCCACGCCCGGATCGCCGGTCGGCAGGGCCGAGTTCGCCCGCCGGGTGAAGCCCTCGGAGGCCCGCAGCCGCCACGCGCCGAGCGGCGCCTCCTCCACCGGCCGCCAGGCCCGCGCAGCGACCTCGACCAGCTCGCCGCGGGCCGCGGCGGGCCCCCGGCGGCGCGCCGGCGCCTCGGGGACGACCTTCCCCGCCACCAGCGACGCCTCGTCGATGGCCACGGTCTCGCCCGACCGGCGCGTGACGAGGATCACCCCGTCGTTCCATGATGTGAGAACACCGACCGTGTCGGTGAACTTTCCGGCTCCGTCCGGCGCGCCGGTGAGCCGCCTGACTGATACCCGTTTGCCCAGATCAGAGGGATCGATCCGGACCTCGAGACGTCCTCCGCCGGCGATTTCCACAGCTCTGCCCGCCCCTCCTGTTCGGATCGTGCCCAGGAACGGAGATACTAGATGCGGGCATCGACGACGCCGCGCTCCCGCGCGCCCGTGGACGGAGCCGCAGATCGGCCCGCCGCGCCCTATGGAGGAGGAACGACAGCGTGACCTACGTCATCGCGCAGCCTTGTGTCGACGTGAAGGACAAGGCGTGCATCGAGGAGTGCCCGGTCGACTGCATCTACGAGGGCTCCCGGTCCTTGTACATCCACCCGGACGAATGCGTCGACTGCGGTGCCTGTGAGCCGGTCTGCCCGGTCGAGGCGATCTTCTACGAGGACGACACCCCGGACGAGTGGAAGGACTACTACAAGGCGAACGTGGAGTTCTTCGACGAGCTCGGTTCGCCCGGTGGCGCCTCCAAGCTCGGCCTGATCGAGCGGGACCACCCCCTCGTCGCCGCTCTGCCCGCGCAGAACGGCTGACCTTCGCGTCTGCGGTCCCGCACGGTCGTCGCCGTGCGGGACCGACGTGTTTGTGTCCGCAGCCGCGTCCGCACCGGCGCGTGCGGCGCCTGCGGACCCGTACGAAAGAGTGAGTGAGCACCGTGCCCGCACTGTCGCAGTCCCTGCCGGTCTTCCCCTGGGACAGGCTCAAGCCGTACGACGAGACCGCCCGGGCCCACCCGGACGGGATCGTGGACCTGTCCGTCGGCACGCCCGTCGACCCGGTCCCCGCCCTGGTCCGGCGCGCGCTGGCGGACGCGGCGGACTCGCCCGGCTATCCCACGGTCTGGGGCACGGCCGCGCTGCGCGACGCGCTCACCGGCTGGGCGGAGCGCAGGCTGGGCGCGCGCGGGCTCACCCACCACGGCGTGCTGCCGGTCGTCGGCTCGAAGGAGCTCGTGGCCTGGGCGCCCGTACAGCTCGGCCTCGGCGCGGGGGACCGCGTGGCCTACCCGCGCCTCGCCTACCCGACGTACGAGGTCGGCGCGCGCCTCGCCGGCGCCGGCCTCGCGCCGTACGACGACCCGACGCGGCTCGACCCCGAGGGCCTGAAGGTGCTGTGGCTCAACTCCCCGTCCAATCCGACGGGCCGGGTGATCCCCAAGGACGAGCTGACGCGGATCGTCGCCTGGGCCCGCGAGCACGGCGTGCTCGTCCTCAGCGACGAGTGCTACCTGGAACTCGGCTGGGAGGGCCCCGAGCCCGTCTCGGTGCTGCATCCGGACGTCTGCGGCGGCTCCCACGAGGGCCTGGTCGCGGTCCACTCGCTGTCGAAGCGCTCGAACCTCGCGGGGTACCGCGCGGCCTTCCTGGTCGGCGACGAGAACGTGCTCGGCGAACTGCTCCAGGTGCGCAAGCACGGCGGCATGATGGTGCCCTCGCCCGTCCAGGCGGCGACCGCCGCCGCGCTCGGCGACGACACCCACGTGGCGGAGCAGCGCGAGCGGTACGCGGCCCGGCGCGCGCCGCTGCGCGCCGCCCTGGAGGCCGACGGCTTCCGCGTCGACCACAGCGACGCGGGGCTCTACCTCTGGTCGACGCGCGGCGAGAACTGCTGGGACACCGTGGGCCGGCTGGCCGCGCTCGGCATCCTCGTGGCGCCGGGCGACTTCTACGGCGAGGCCGGCGCGCAGCACGTGCGGGTGGCGCTGACGGCCACCGACGAGCGGATCGACGCCGCCGTCAAGCGCCTCGGCGGCTGACGGGCCGCCCGACGGCGGCCGGC
>NZ_JAKGCV010000542.1 GCF_021556455.1 Streptomyces fuscigenes
CCGGCGGCGGAGGCGAGACGGCCCCCGGCGCGCCGGGAAGGACCGCCGCCCCCGGCCCGGCGGCCACCGCCACCACCCTGGAGGTGCTGCGCGGCCTCGGCAGCGGCCCGCGCGGCCTGAGCGAGGCGGACGCCGAGGAACGCCTCGTCCACCACGGCGAGAACACCCTGCCCGCCACCCGCCCCGCGCCCCTGCTGCGCCGCTTCCTCGGCGGCGTCCGCGACCCCTTCACCGGCGTCCTGTTCTGCCTGGCGCTGATCTCCGCCGCCGTCTCCTCCTGGGGCACCGCCTGCGTCCTGACCGTGCTCGTCGCCGTCAGCTGCGCCCTGCGCACCCACGCCGACCACCGGGCCGACCGGTCCGCCGCCGCCCTGCACGGCACGATCGCCGCGACGGCGACCGTACGGCGCCGCGCCGGACCCTCGTACACCGAGACCCGCGAGCGCGAGGTGCCCACCTGCGACCTGGTGCCCGGCGACATCGTCCGGCTGGCCCCCGGCGACCTCGTGCCCGCCGACGTCCGGCTGCTGCGCGCCACCGGCCTGAGCGTGCACCAGGCCGCGCTCACCGGGGAGTCCGTGCCGGCCGCGAAGCACGCCGTGGACGCGCCCGGCGCGCGGGCCGACGGGCAGGGCGACTTCGACCTGCCGCACCTGTGCTTCCAGGGCAGCAGCGTGGCCGCCGGCAGCGCGACGGCCGTCGTCACCGCCACCGGCCAGGGCACCCGGTTCGCCACCGCCCACGGCGCGGAGGGGCGCGGCCGGGCCCGGCGCCGCGAGCGGCCCTTCGACCGGTCGGTCAAGGGCGTCTCCTGGCTCCTCGTGCGCCTGATGGCACTCATCCCGCCGCTCGTCCTCGCGGCGGGCGCGGTCCTCCACCGCAGCAGCCCCGAGTCGCCGGCGTTCGCCGTGGCCGTCGCCGTCGGGCTCACCCCCGAGATGCTGCCCGTCGTCGTCAACACGGTCCTCGCGCGCGGCGCGGGCCGGCTGCGCGACCGCTACGGGGTGATCGTCAAGCGGCTCCCGGCGCTCCACGACCTCGGGGCCGTGGAGGTGCTGTGCACCGACAAGACCGGCACGCTCACCCAGGACCGGCCGGTCCTCGACCGGTCCCTGGCGCCCGACGGCAGCCACGGCACGCAGGCGCTGCGCTGGGCGGCGCTCAACAGTCTCGTCACGCTCCAGCTCGCCGAGGTCCCGGTGCCCGACGCCCTCGACGGGGCGATCCTCGCCGCGGCCCCGGCCGGGGCCGCGGAGCGCTGCGAGGGCCTCGACGCCCTGCCCCTCGACCCGGTGCGGCGCCGATCCGCCGCGCTCGTACAGGACGGCCGCGGCCACGCGATCGTCGTCAAGGGCGCCCCGGAGGACGTGCTCGACCGGTGCACGCGACTGGCCACCGGCGAGGAGAGCGGCGCGAGCGCCGCGCTGGACGGGGAGGCACGCCGCCGGCTCGACCGGCTGGTGGAGGAGGCCGCCGGCGAAGGACTGCGGGTCCTCGCGGTCGCCGTCGGCCACCGGGCCGTGCGGCCCCGCCCGCTGACCGCCGCCGACGAGCGGGACCTCACGCTGGTCGGGTTCGTCGCGCTGCGGGACGCCCTCGCCCCCACCGCGGCCGACGCCCTCGCCTCGCTCGCCCGCCGCGGAGTGTCCGTCACCGTGCTCACGGGCGACCACCCGGGCACGGCGGCCCGGGTCTGCCGGGAGCTGGGCCTCGCGGCCGGTCCCGGCGGCGTCGTCACCGCCGACCGGCTCGACGGGCTCGACGACGCGGGGGTGGCCGCCCTCGCCGCCCGCACGACCGTCCTCGCGCGCTGCACCCCCGAGCACAAGGCCCGCGTCGTGCGGGCGCTGCGCTCCGCCGGGCGCACCACCGGCTACCTGGGCGACGGAGTCAACGACCTGCCCGCGCTGCGCGCCGCCGACCTCGGCGTCTGCACGCAGGACGCGGCGCAGGCGGCGCGCGAGGCGGCGGGCGCCGTCCTCGCCACGAAGGACCTGACGGCACTGGCCCACGCCGTCGCCTACGGCCGGCGCGCGAGCGCCAACATCCTCACCTACGTACGGATCACCCTGTCCTCCAACGTGGGCAACGTGATCGCGATGCTGGGCGGCGGACTGCTGCTGCCGTTCCTGCCGATGCTGCCCGCGCAGGTCCTGCTGCAGAACCTGTGCTTCGACGCGGCCCAGTTGACCCTGGCGCTGGACCGCCCGCCCGCGGCCGCCGCGGCGCGGCCGGCGACACTGCACCCCCGCGGACTGCCGCGCACCATCGCCGGCTACGGAGTGCTCAACGCGGCGGCCGACCTCACGACGTTCGCGGTGCTCGTGCTCGCGGTACCCGCCTCCCGGCACATCGGCGGCCAGGGGGCCTTCCACGCGGGGTGGTTCACCGAGAACCTGCTCACCCAGGCGCTCGTGATGCTGCTGCAGCGCCCGCGCGGCGACCGGCGCGGCGCGGACGGACGGCGGGCCGGGGTGCCGGCGCCGATCAGGGCCGCGGCCGTGTTCCTCGCCGCGGTGGGCGTGGGGCTGCCCCTGCTTCCGCCGGGCGCGGCCTTCGGCATGACCGCGCCGCCGCTCTCCTTCTACCCCCTGCTCGCCGCCGTGCTCGCCCTGTACGCCGGGGCGCTGGCGCTCGCACGGCGGCGCGGGAGGGGCTGACGGCGGCGGGAGCGCCGGGCCGGGCCGCCGGAGAGCGCACGGCCGGCCCGGGGCGCCGGGGCCGTCAGCCCGGCAGGCGGTCCAGGAACCCGCTGACCGAGCGGATGCGTCCGTCGGCGGCGATCCTGACGACGTCGGACCCGGCGGCGGGCGCCGATCCGTCGGCCGCCGAGACCAGGTCCCAGGTGAAACGGGCCACGTCGTGGTGGGCGTCGGGCGTGCCCGTCGGCTCGAACGAGAAGCCGGGGAACTGCTCGCGGGCGGCCCTGATCGCGGCTGCCAGGCCCTCGTGCCCCGACACGTCGGCGAGCGGGTCGGTGTAGACGGCGTCCTCGGTGAAGGCCGCGGCGACCGCCTTGTCGAGCACGTCGTCCTCGGCGTTCCACGCGGCGAAGTAACGGGTGACTGCGTCCTCGTGCACGGACATGGACGACCTCCTGAGGGAGCGGTGTGATGTCTGCGGCACCCCGATGTCCCGCCGTGCCACCGCCGGGCCCGTGGGGTGGCACCACTGTGGCCGGACACCGCCGCCGGGGTCGATTACCGCGGAGGTAATGCGCCGCGTCCGGCAGGCCGGGAGCCGCCCGCCGGCGCGCGTGCCGTGCGCGGCGCGCGGGCCCGGGCG
>NZ_JAKGCV010000543.1 GCF_021556455.1 Streptomyces fuscigenes
GCGCGGGCGCCGTCGTCGCCGCGGCCGTCGCCGCCGTGGTCGTCCTCGGCGGCGGGACCTGGTTCGCGGTCGCGGCCCACAGCGGTGACGACGCCAAGCCCGTGGCGCACGCCCCGCGTTCCGTCCCCCCGAGCGCGCCGGCCACCTCCGGCACGCCCTTCCAGGGCGACGGCAGCGGGCCCGGCGGCGACGAGCACAGCGCCGACCCCAACGCGGGCCGCGCGGCGGGCGAGGCGAAGGTGCTGTGGACGCAGGCGCCCGGAAACGACATCCCCCGCGACCACACGACGGTCTACGGGCCCTGGTTCGTCGGGAACACGGTCGTACGGGCGCTGTACCGCCAGGTCGCCGGCTATTCGGCGGCCACCGGCAAGCAGCTGTGGTCGCTCACGCTGCCCCAGTCGGTGTGCGCCGCGCCCGTCGCGGCGAACGCCGCCGGACGGATCGTCATCGCCTACGAGGACCGCGCCGGCGAGAACGCCGAATGCGACCGGCTCAAGGAGATCGACCTCAGGACCGGCAAGGCGGGCTGGGGCAAGGAGCTCGGCAAGTCCGGCCAGTTCGACATCCTGCTGAACCTCAACATGGCCGTCGTCGGCGACACCGTGGCGGTCTCCCGGGTCGGGGGGACCACCGCCTACCGGATCAGCGACGGCAAGCAGCTGTTCGGCAGGCTCCCCGGCGACTGCCAGCCGGTCGCCGTCACCAGCGGCGCGAAGATGATCGCGTCGGAGTCCTGCAACGACGCCGCGATCGGCTCGACCGGCACGCAGCGGCTCGCGCAGCTCGACCCGGTCACGGGCAAGGCGAAGTGGACGTACAAGCTCGCGTCCGGTTTCAAGGTCGACAAGGTGTACTCCGTCGACCCGCTGGTCGTCTCTTTCAAGAACGAGGACAAGAAGTCCTGGAGCATCGCCTCGTTCGGTGCCGACGGCAAGGAACGGGCCACCCTGCGCAGCAAGGAGAAGTTCGCCGACGACTGCGGCGACGGCCTCGGCTTCGACGACGGCGCCCTCCAGGACTGCAAGGGCGTCGCCGCCGACTCCCGCACGCTCTACATGACGACCGCGCTGGACGAGAGCCACTCGCCGTACACGAACGCGATCGTCGCCTTCGACCTCGCCACCGGCAAGCAGAAGTGGAGGGCGCCCGCGCCCGCGGGCCGGCTGGTGACGCCGGTCGCGCCGAGCGGCGGCGGGCTGCTGGCCTACGAGGAGGCCACGCTCGACCGGCCGGGCGCCCTCGTGTCCGTCGGCGCCGGCGGCGGCGCGTTCAAGGTGGTGCACAAGAACCCCGACGCGGCCGCCGACCTGGAGTCGGGCGGGTTCTACCACCCGTCGTACCACTACGCGGGCGGCCGCCTGGTCCTCACCAACCACTCCGTCCTGCCGCCCGCGAAGGGCCAGTCCGACAGCTCGTCCCTGACCATGCTCGTGCTGGGCGAATGACCCGGCGTCCCCGGGATCCCCGCAACCACCGCACCCCGACCGACCGAGGACGTAACGCATGACCCAGCCGCCCCCGCCGCCGGCGGACCAGCCGCCGCAGCAGCCCCGACCGCCCCAGCCTCCGCAGTCCCCGCAGCCTCCCCAGCCGCCGGGCACACCCCCGCCGCCGGCCGGCCCGGCCCCGTGGCGGGCCGCCTCAGCGCCAGCGGCTCACTTCCACGTTCTCCAGGACGCCGAGGGCGTCGGGCACGAGGACGGCGGCCGAGTAGTAGGCCGTGACGAGGTAGGAGATGATCGCCTGCTCGCTGATGCCCATGAAGCGCACCGACAGGCTCGGCTCGATCTCGTCCGGGATCCCCGCCTGCTGGAGGCCGATGACGCCCTGCTCCTGCTCGCCCGTACGCATGCAGATGATCGACGTCGTGCGCGCGTCCGAGATCGGGATCTTGTTGGACGGGAAGATCGGCACGCCGCGCCATGCGGGCACGTGGTGGCCCGCGATCTCCACGCTCTCGGGCACGAGTCCGCGGCGGTTGCACTCCCGGCCGAACGCGGCGATCGCCTTCGGGTGCGCGAGGAACATCTTCGAGCCCCGCCTGCGGGAGAGCAGCTCGTCCATGTCGTCGGGGCTCGGCACGCCGTCGTGCGGCTGCAGGCGCTGCCCGTAGTCGCAGTTGTGCAGCAGGCCGAACTCCCTGTTGTTGACCAGCTCGTGCTCCTGGCGCTCGCGCAGCGCCTCGACCGTCAGCCGCAACTGCTGCTCGGTCTGGTTCATGGGCTGGTTGTACAGGTCGGCGACCCGGCTGTGGACCTTGAGCACGGTCTGCGCGACGCTCAGCTCGTACTCGCGGGGCGCGGCCTCGTAGTCGACGAAGGTGTGCGGCACGACGGCCTCGCCGACGTGGCCGGCCGACAGGTCGATCTCGGCCTCGCCGTAGGGGTTGGTGCGCTGGTGCGGCAGCCCGATCCGGGCGCGCAGGTGCTCGGCGAGGGACTCGGCGCGCTCGGCGAGGTTCAGCAGGTCGCTGCGGGTGAGGACGAGGACCGTGCAGGCGGTGGCCGCGCGCGCCGTGAAGTCCCAGGTGGCGTCGCCGTCGGTGAGGGCCTGATCGCCGAAGTAGGCGCCGTCGGCGAGGACTTCGAGGACGGCTTCCTCCCCGTAGGGGCCCTCGCCCATCTTCTCGACGCGGCCGTGGGCGAGCAGGAAGACGCGGTCCGCGGCCTCTCCGCGCGCGACCAGCTCCTGGCCCGCCTCGAATTCCTGCTGCTCGCAGCGGTTCGCCAGTTCCGTCAGGGCCTCCTGGTCCTCGTAGTGGCGCAACGCGGGCAGCTCGCCCAGCTCCGCCGGGATGACCGAGACGCGGTCCCCGGTCTGGACGAAGGTCACCCGCCCGTCCCCCACCGCGTAGCTCAGCCGGCGGTTGACCCGGTACGTACCGCCCTGCACCTGCACCCACGGCAGCATCCGCAGCAGCCACCGGGAGGTGATCTCCTGCATCTGCGGGACCGACTTGGTGGTGGTCGCCAGGTTCCGCGCGGCGGCCGTGCCCAGGCTCTGCTGGGGCCCGGACTGCTCTGTACGGACCTCATCAGCAACCGACATGAAGACTCCCCTTCGATCATGTACCGACCTGCGGAGCAAAGCGTTCCAGCACGCCGGGTGCCGGCACCACTACACAAAAGAGTGGGAGTGAACGGTGCTCCGCGGGGGCATTGGCGTGCGTCGCGCCGCTTCCGCGCCCCTCGCACCGGGCGGCCCCGGCACCACGCGCAGGGCGCCCGGCGGACGTGTCCGCCCCCCGCACGCGCCGCGGTCCGGGACGCGTGCCGG
>NZ_JAKGCV010000544.1 GCF_021556455.1 Streptomyces fuscigenes
CGGCCCGCGGCTGCCGGCGCGCACTCCGGCGCGTTGCCGGTGCCGGCGGGCGGCGGGACCATGGAGTGACCTGCCGCGGCCCGGGCGCGGGCGCATCGTCGCCGCCCCCCGGCGCCGGCGGAGCACGTACGCGGCGGGTCGCGCACGAGCGCGGGCCCGCATTGACGGAGGCCGTCATGGAGGGCACGACACTCGACGAGATGAGGGCCGAACTGCGCGGCCCGGTCACCGGCCCGGAGGACCCGGACTACGGGCGCCGGCGCGCCCTGTACAACGCGATGATCGACCGCAGGCCCGCCGCGGTGCTGCGCTGCTCCGACGCGGGCGACGTCATGGAGGCGGTCGACTTCGTCCGGGAGCACGGGCTGCGCACGACGGTGCGCGGCGGCGGGCACAGCGGCGCCGGCCTGAGTGTGGCCGACGACGCCGTGGTGCTGGACCTGGCGCCGATGCGCTGGGCCCACGTGGACCCGGAGAGCAGGACCGCCATGGTGGGCGGCGGCAGTCTGCTCGGCGACCTCGACCACGCGGCCCACGCCTTCGGGCTCGCCACCCCGGCGGGCATCCAGTCGACGACGGGCGTGGGAGGCCTCGCGCTCGGCGGGGGCCACGGCCACCTCACCCGCCGCTACGGACTGACGTCCGACAACCTGCTCGCGGCCGACGTGGTGCTCGCCGACGGCCGGTTCGTCACCGCGGACGAACAGCGCCACCCCGACCTGTTCTGGGCGCTGCGCGGCGGCGGCGGCAACTTCGGCGTCGTCACGTCCTTCACCTTCCGCCTGCACCCCGTCGACACGGTCGGGGTGGCCGTGACCCTGTGGCCGGCCGAGCTGATCCCCGACGTCCTGGACTGGTACCGGCGCTTCCTGCCGTCCGCCGTCGAGGACCTCACCGGGTTCTTCGCGGAGCTGCGCGTTCCGCCGGGGCCGCCGTTCCCCGAGGAGATCCACGGACAGGCGATGTGCGGCGTCGTCTGGTGCTGGACGGGCGACCCGGGCGACCTGGAGGAGGCGGTCGCGCCGGTGCGCGAGGCGGGCCCGCCCGCCTTCCACTTCACGGCCCGCATGCCCTATCCGGCACTCCAGTCCATGTTCGACGACCTGCTGCCGCCCGGCCTGCAGTGGTACTGGCGCGGGGCGTTCTTCGACCGCATCACGGACGAGGCCGTCGACGTCCACAACCGCTTCGGCAACAGCTTGCCGACGCCTCTGTCGACCATGCACCTCTACCCGGTGGACGGCGCCGCGCACCGGCCGGGGCCCGACGCGACCGCCTGGGCCTACCGCGACGCGATGTGGTCGTGCGTCGTGGCGGGCATCGACCCCGATCCGGCGAACGCCGACGCCCTGAGGCAGTGGTGCGTGGACTACTGGAACGCGCTGCGGCCCAGCTCGATGGGCGGCGGATACGTCAATTTCATGGGCGCGGGCGAGGGTCCCGGCAACGTCAGGGCGAGCTACCGCGGCCACTACGACAGGCTCGAGGCCGTCAAGGCCGAGTACGACCCGCGGGGCCTGTTCCACGCCACGGTGGAGGCTGCGCCGCACGACGCGTGAGAGGCGGGCACGTCGCGGCACCGGCCGCGGGCACGTCGCGGCACCGGCCGCGGGCGGCGCAGGCCGCGGGCACGTCGCCGGGAAGGCCGCTCAGCCGCAGGCCGGGCGTGTGGGTTCGCCGGCGCGGCACGCCGCCCCGGTGCGGACCCTGCCGCGGGCCAGCCGCCGCACGAGGCGGACCAGTTCGGCGGGCTCGAAGGGCTTGGCGAGGAACGCGTCCGCGGCGGCCTCGTGCCCGGACTCCTGCTCGTGCCGGGTGCCCGCGCTGATGAGCGCGAGGGGCAGGTCGCGGGTGCGCGGATCGCCCCGCAGCAAGGCGGCCGTCTGGAGTCCGTCGAGGCGCGGCATCACGACGTCGAGCGTGATGACGTCGGGGGCGACCTCGTGGACCACCTCCAGGCACTCGACGCCGTCGGCAGCGGTCACGACCTCGAAACCCTCCAGTTCGAGGTTGACCCTGATCAACTGCCGGATGACTCGGTTGTCGTCGACAACGAGCACCCGACCCGACGCGCCTGACACAACTAGAGAGTAGGACGGACTCCGCTTCGCCGTCCGGCTTTTGCCGGTTTCCGGCGTCCGCCGGCGTCTGCGGCGGCCTCGCGCGGGGAGGGGCGCCGCGCCCCAAGTGGGCCGCGCCCGGCGCGGGTTGCGCGTGCGGGCGCGGGCGCCGCCGGCCCGCGCCCGCACGCGGCGGCGCGGGCGCCCGCGCGCGCGGGATCGCGCGGACGCGCGGGCCCGGCGGGAGAGCCCGCGCCCTGGACACCTGTCCCACCCGGGCCGCCCCGGCGAGCCGCCAGGACACGGCGGCGGGGAAGGAGAAGTCTGATCACCTCCGTACCCGCCGGCGCTCCGGCGGGTCCCCGCACGGAAAGGCGTTGAGGAACCCATCATGGAGCGGTCACCCCACACCCCGGTACCGTCGAGTGCCCTGTCGGGTGCGCCCTGCTGGGTGAGCCTGATGACCCACGACCTGGGCTCGGCCAGGGACTTCTACGGGGCGGTGCTCGGCTGGCGGTTCCGCGCGACGCCGCTCGGCGGCGAGTTCGCCGTCGCGCTCGACGAGGACGGGTCCCCGGTGGCGGGCGTGGGCGCGGTCGCCGGCAGCCTGCGCGCGGGCGTCGCGTGGCTCCCGTACTTCGGCGTCGCCGACGCCGACGCGACCGCCGCCCGCATCCGCGAGCGCGGCGCCACCGTGGCGGTGGGGCCGCTGACGATGACGGCGGGCAGGGCGGCGCTCGCCGCCGACCCGCAGGGCGCCACGTTCGGCTTCTGGGCCGGGATGACGATGGACAACTGGTCGGTCGGGCGCGGCGCGGCGCCCGCGACGGTCCGGCTGCGGACCCGGGACGCGTTCGCCGCGGCGATCTTCTACGCGGAGGTGCTGGGCTGGGCCGCCGGCCCCGAGTCGCGGTGCGACGTCCGCTACGAGGAGGACCACGTGCGGGTGACCGTGGACGGCTGCACCGTGGCCGAACTGTACGGCGGGGCGCTGGAGACACCGCCCGACCCGCAGGTCCGGCCCCGCTGGGAGGTGCACTTCCGGGTGCGGGACCTGGCCGCCGCGATCAGGGCCGCCACCGCCGCGGGCGGCTCCGTCGCCCTCCCGGCGGCGCCCGACCCGGCGAACGGCGCCGCGCAGATCGTGACGCTGCGCGACCCGGACGGCGGGCTGTTCACGCTGACGACGGCCTGACGCCCCGGCGGCCGGGCGGGGC
>NZ_JAKGCV010000545.1 GCF_021556455.1 Streptomyces fuscigenes
CCCGGCTCCCGGCCGTGCCGACGGGCCGCCCGGTCCTCCTCCCGGCGCGCCGTGCGCACCGCGCGGCGGGCGGTGCGGCGCTCCCTGCGCAGCCGCCGCGCGGTGCTGCTGGGCACCGACACCACCCCGTTGCGCTGGTTGAACACCTGGCGCGTCACCCACACGTCGAGAACGGCCCAGGTCGCGAGCACCGTGGACGCTATGCTCGCGATCATCATCGGGAACGCGAGCCACGAGTCCGCCAGCGTCGCCAGCAGCGTCACCATCGCCTCCACGAGCGTCAGCGCCATCACGAGCACCGCCCGCACCGCCGCCGTTCTGACCGGATCGGGCAGCCGGTAGCGCACCGCCGGCTCCTCCACCCACAGACCACGGGTCACCCCCGTGAAGCCGCTCCCCGACGCCCCGCCACGTCGTTCGTCCCTCTTCATGGACCGTCACTCCCCACCGGCTCAAGACCTCACACCGACTGCCCGGCAACAGTCCGGTCACTCGTCCGCCCCGCGGGACGGTCGATCCGACCGGACTCCGGGCGTCCCCACGACCGGACCCCGCGACTCCGCTCGGAGGCACGCGATGCGGCCCGATCCCCCGGCGCGGGCCGGCCTCGTACGACCGCCCGACCCCGCACGACGGCCCAACCCGCGTCCCGACTCCCGCGTCACCCCCCGAACCCGTACGACCGCCCGAACCTGTACGACCGCCCGAACCCGTACGACCGCCCCGGACCCGCATCACCGCGCCGGTGGCGACCAACGGCCGCCGCCGGCCCCCGCACCACCGCGCGGAAGGAACAACCGGCCACCGCCCGGCCCCGGTCACGGCACCCCTCAGGAAGACGCATGCCTCCGCGGCAGAATTCCCTTCATCGGGCCCAAGAACGCGTCATTTCAGGACTGTTCACCCCGTGCGGCTCCGCGCGCCTGCGTACGCTCCGCACAACACGCCCCACGCGCCGCCACTGCGAGTGAAGGTTTTGCGTTCGTGTTTGAACTCATGAAAGCCGTTGACCTGCTGCTTTGTTGGGAGCGACACAAGAGGGTCCCGGCAAAACGGGACAACACCCCGTCAATCAAGCCCGGATGGGCGGGCGGAGCGCCGGACATCTCTTCGAGTTGCTGGTGTGGCAGTAGTAGGCTCACGCCGTTTGCTGACGGAGGTGGGGGAGGCCATGCGCTTTCGCGGGAAGTCCATCCGCAGGAAGATCGTGGCACTGTTGCTCGTGCCGCTGATATCGGTTGTCGCCCTGTCCGCCCTCTCGGGCGTGCTCACCGGCAGCGAGGCGCTCGACCTGCGCCACCTGAAGGCCGCGGTCGCCCAGGTCGGCGACCCGGTGCAGCGCACCGTCGCCGCGGTCCAGCAGGAGCGGCTGGACACGCTCATCCACCTCGCGGCCCCCCGGGACGGCGACACCGCGAAGCAGCTGCGCGACGACAGGGCCGTGACCGACAAGGCCCTCGCCGAGGTCCGCGCGGGCGACTCGCCCCAACTGCGCGGCACCCTCGACGCCACGGCCGGCAAGCACCTCGACGGCCTCGTGGCGCAGTCCCGCAAGCTCGTGAGCTTCCGTGCCGCCGTCGACAAGGGCACCGTCAGCCGCAGCGCCGCCCTCGACTTCTACGCCGGCGTGGTCGACCCCGGCTACCTCTTCCTGTCCACCGTGTACGGCAAGGAGGACGTGGACGGCGACAACCAGGGCCGCGCCCTCGTCGGCATCTTCCAGGCGCAGGAGATGTTCTCCCGGGAGAACGCCCTCGTCACCTCCGCCCTCGTCGCGGGCGAGCTGAGCCCCGCCGAGCGCCGCACCGTCTCCGGGCTCGTGGCCGACCGCCAGCTCCTGTACGCCACCAGCCTCGCGGACCTGCCCTCGCAGGAGGCGGCGGTCCTGCGCGGCTACAACGACGGCGCGGCGAACGACAAGCTCGCTATGCACGAGAACGAGATCGCCACCACCGGCGCCATGGTCAACGACCGGACGATGACCGCGCAGCAGTGGCGGGACGCCACCGAGTACGTCGTGGACGGCATCCACAAGGAGAGCGCGAAGGCGGACGACCTCTTCCAGAGGCACGCCGGCGCGGCCCGTCACGCCGTCTACCTGCGTTTCCTCGCCGCGACCGCGCTCGGCCTGATCGCGCTGGTCGCGTCCGTCGCCGTCTCCGTGCGCGTCGGCCGGCAGCTCATCCACGACCTGTCCGAGCTGCGCACGGAGGCCGGGGAGGCGGCGGGCGTGCGCCTGCCGTCCGTGATGCGCCGGCTGGCCGCGGGCGAACAGGTCGACATCGAGACCGAGGCGCCCCGCCTCGTCTACGACGAGAACGAGATGGGCCAGGTCGGCCAGGCACTCAACACGCTGCAGCGCGCCGCCGTCGAGGCCGCCGTCAAGCAGGCGGACCTCCGCCGCGGCGTCGCCGAGGTCTTCGTCAACCTCGCCCGCCGCAACCAGGTCCTGCTGCACCGCCAGCTCGGCCTGCTCGACGCGATGGAGCGGCGCACCGACGACGCGACGGAACTGGCGGACCTGTTCCGGCTCGACCACCTCACCACCCGCATGCGCCGGCACGCCGAGGGCCTCGTCATCCTCTCCGGCGCCGTGCCCTCGCGGCAGTGGCGCAAGCCGGTGCGCCTGATGGACGTCGTCCGGGCCGCCGTCGCCGAGGTGGAGGACTACGAGCGCATCGAGGTGCGCAGGCTCCCGCGGATCGGCGTGGGCGGCCCCGCCGTCGCCGACCTCACCCACCTCCTCGCGGAACTCCTGGAGAACGCCACGGTGTTCTCGCCCCCGCAGACCGCCGTGCAGGTCAGCGGCGGGCGCACCGCGGGCGGCTTCACCCTGGAGATCCACGACCGGGGGCTCGGCATGCCGCCCGAGGCGCTCCTCGAAGCCAACCTGCGGCTCGCGGAGACGCCCGAGTTCGAGCTGTCCGACACGGACCGGCTGGGCCTGTTCGTCGTCAGCCGCCTGGCCCAGCGCCAGAACGTACGCGTCTCCCTCGAACCGTCCCCGTACGGCGGCACCAGCGCCGTCGTCCTGCTGCCCGCCGCGCTGCTCACGGACGCGCCGGAGACCGAGACCGGGATGCGCCTGGACCGGATGTCCGGGCGGCACGCGTCCGACGAGTCCGACTCCGGCCGCTCGCCGCTGAGCGCCGCGGCCTGGTCGCGGTTCGAGTCCGGCGTCAGGCTCGCCCCGGCCGCCGCCCCCGAGCCGTCGGTGCCGGGCGACCGGGCCGCCGCCCGCGACACGGCCGCCCGGGCG
>NZ_JAKGCV010000546.1 GCF_021556455.1 Streptomyces fuscigenes
CGGCGCCGGTGCACGCGGGCTCAGGGCCGGTGGGCCGCGGGCGGCCCGGGGCGCCGGACCTCGAACTGGAAGCAGCCGAACTCGACGGCCCGCACGTGGACGAGCGCGACGCCGGGGTCGGCGAACGCCTCGTCCAGGGCCGCGTCGATGCCGCCGTCCGCGTCGGCCGTGACCTCCAGGAGCCGGCCGCCGTCGATGTGCCCGCGGGCGTCGTAGCGCCGCAGGGTGCGCAGCGCCCCGGGACGGGCGAACGGGTAGCCGCCGCCACGGCGCTCGCCGGGGCCCCCGCACTCGCCGGGGTGGACGAAGACGGGACCCTGCTCGTCGTACGCGCCGGGCCGGGCGCCCGTGCGCGCCGCCCACCGGCGCAGCGGGGCGTACGTGACGAGCGCGACGGTCTCGCCCGGGATGCTCGGGCGCAGGCAGCAGCGCAGCGGCGCGCCTCCCTCGTCGTCGGTGAAGGGGGCCGGAACGGACCCGGCGTCGTCGGTGACGCGGAGCTCCGCGAGGGCGGCCGGCGGGATGGCCAGGGGTGTGTGCTGGGTCATGATCCGATCCTGGCCGCGCCGCACGGGAGGTACCGGCGGATATCCGACGTCGCGGTGTCGGGGGCGCGTGGAAGGATGGCCCGCGTACAGCGACACACAACGAGGAGATGACCCGGTGCCTGGTACGAACCTGACCCGCGACGAGGCCCAGCAGCGGGCTCGGCTGCTCCGCGTGGACCGTTACGAGATCGACCTCGACATCGACGGCGCCCCGGACGGGAGCGAGACCTTCGCGTCGGTCACGACGGTGCGCTTCGACAGCGCCGAGGACGGCGTCGAGACCTTCATCGACCTGGTCGCGCCCGCGGTGCGCTCGGTCGTGCTGAACGGCACGGCGCTCGACGTCGACGCGGTGTTCAAGGACTCCCGCATCGCGCTGCCCGGCCTGCGCGCCGGAGCCAACGAGCTGACTGTGGTCGCGGACTGCGCGTACACGAACACGGGTGAGGGCCTGCACCGCTTCACGGACCCCGTGGACCAGCAGACCTACCTCTACACGCAGTTCGAGGTGGCCGACTCGCGGCGGGTGTTCGCCGTGTTCGAGCAGCCCGATCTCAAGGCGGTGTTCCGCTTCGCCGTGAAGGCGCCGGCCGGCTGGGCCGTGGTCTCCAACTCCCCGACGCCGGAGGCGGACGGGGAGGGCGTGCGCCGGTTCGAGGACACGCCGCGGATCTCGTCGTACATCACGGCCCTGATCGCCGGCCCGTACCACGCCGTGCACAGCACCTACGAGAAGGACGGGCAGAGCGTCCCCCTCGGCATCTACTGCCGCCCGTCGCTCGCGGAGTTCCTGGACGCCGACGCGATCTTCGACGTGACCCGGCAGGGCTTCGACTGGTTCCAGGAGAAGTTCGACCACGCGTACCCGTTCGCCAAGTACGACCAGCTGTTCGTGCCGGAGTTCAACGCGGGCGCCATGGAGAACGCGGGCGCGGTCACGATCCGCGACCAGTACGTGTTCCGCTCGAAGGTGACGGACGCCGCCTACGAGGGGCGCGCCGAGACCATCCTGCACGAGCTGGCGCACATGTGGTTCGGCGACCTGGTCACCATGGAGTGGTGGAACGACCTGTGGCTGAACGAGTCGTTCGCCACCTACACGTCCATCGCCTGCCAGGCCGCGGCGCCGGGTTCGCGCTGGCCCCAGTCGTGGACGAGCTTCGCCAACTCCATGAAGACGTGGGCGTACCGGCAGGACCAGCTGCCCTCGACGCACCCGATCATGGCGGACATCCGCGACCTGGACGACGTGCTCGTCAACTTCGACGGCATCACGTACGCGAAGGGCGCCTCGGTGCTCAAGCAGCTCGTGGCGTACGTCGGCGAGGACGAGTTCTTCCGGGGCGTGCAGGCGTACTTCAAGGAGCACGCCTTCGGCAACACCCGCCTGGCGGACCTGCTGGGCGCGCTGGAGAAGACCTCGGGCCGCGACCTGAAGACCTGGTCGAAGGCGTGGCTGGAGACGGCCGGGATCAACGTCCTGCGCCCGGAGATCGAGACCACAACGAGCGCCGACGGCACCGAGGTCGTCACGTCGTTCGCGGTGCTCCAGGAGGCCCCGGCCCTGCCCGAGGGCGCCAAGGGCACGCCGGTCCTGCGGCCGCACCGGATCGCGGTGGGCTTCTACGACTTCGACGGCGAGGGCAAGCTCGTGCGGCGCGAGCGCGTCGAGCTGGACGTGGACGGCGAGCGCACCGAGGTCGAGCTGCCCGAGGGCACCGTCCGGCCGGCGGTCGTGCTGCTCAACGACGACGACCTGTCCTACGCGAAGGTGCGCCTGGACGAGCAGTCGCTGAAGACCGTCACCGAGCACCTCGGGGACTTCGCCGAGTCGCTGCCGCGCGCGCTGTGCTGGGCGTCGGCCTGGGACATGACGCGCGACGGCGAGCTGGCCACACGCGACTACCTGACGCTCGTCCTCTCCGGGATCTCCAAGGAGAGCGACATCGGTGTCGTGCAGTCGCTGCACCGGCAGGCGAAGCTGGCGCTGGACCAGTACGCGGCGCCGGCGTGGCGCGAGGCGGGCCTGTCGCAGTGGACGGACGCGACGCACGCGCACCTGCGCGCGGCGGCGCCCGGCAGCGACCACCAGCTGGCCTGGGCGCGGGCGTTCGCCGCGACGGCCCGCACGCCGCAGCAGCTGCACCTGCTGCAGGGCCTGCTCGACGGCCGGGAGAGCATCGAGGGCCTCGCGGTCGACACGGAGCTGCGCTGGGCGTTCGTGCAGCGCCTCGCCGCGACGGGCGACTTCGACGAGGAGGAGATCGCCGCCGAGTACGAGCGGGACCGCACGGCCGCCGGCGAGCGGCACGCGGCGGCGGCCCGCTCCGCGCGGCCGATCGCGGCCGCGAAGGCGGAGGCCTGGGCGTCGGTCGTCGAGGACGACAAGCTGCCCAACGCCGTGCAGGAGGCCGTGATCGGCGGCTTCGTCCAGACCGACCAGCGCGAACTGCTCGCCCCGTACACGGAGAAGTACTTCGCGGCGGTCGCGGGGGTCTGGGAGTCCCGCTCGCACGAGATGGCGCAGCAGGTCGCGATCGGACTGTACCCGGCGCTCCAGGTCTCCGAGGAGACCCTGGCGGCGACGGACGCGTGGCTCGCCTCGGCGGGCCCGAACGCGGCGCTGCGCCGCCTGATGTCGGAGTCGCGCGCCGGCGTCGCGCGCGCCCTGCGTGCCCGCGCCGCCGACGAGGCGGCCGGCGCGTAGG
>NZ_JAKGCV010000547.1 GCF_021556455.1 Streptomyces fuscigenes
GGCGTCGGCCCAGGGGTCGGTCGCGGTCGCCTGCTGCTCGGTCACGGACGTGGCTCCTCGGGGGTGCGGGCGGGGACGGCGGACGACGCGGCGGCGCTCGGGGCGGCGCGGCGCATGGGCCGCGCGCGCGTCGTGTTCACGCGGCCTCCGTGCGGGCCGTGGCCATGGCGGCCGCGTCCAGCAGGGCGGTGCCGACGATCAGGTCGGCGCCGCCGAACTCGGGATCGTCCAGCGGGGTGCCGTCGTCGACGGCGAACAGCAGCCGCTCCTCGCCCTGCCGGTAGGCGGTGCCGACGGGCGGGCTCGCGGCGTGCACGGCGAGCAGCGCGATCAGGTACGGCAGGTCGGGGTCGCGCTCGCGCGCCTCGGCGAGGAGCCCGGACAGCCGGCGCGGCGCGTCGTGCTCCAGGGTCAGCAGCTCCATGGCGTGGGCGAGCTGCTCCTCGCTGAAGCGGCTGTCGTCCGGGGTGGCGACGAGGTCGGGCTCCGGCATCTCCGCGCCCAGGTGCGCGCGTTCGACGGGGGGCGTCAGCAGCAGCTCGACGAGGTCGCCGACGCGGACGGCGGCCGGCGTGCGCAGCCCGGTGCCGCGGGCGAAGTACGCGTCGGTGACGCGGCTCGCGTCCGCCACGGGCAGCGGCAGCAGGGGCGCGACGAGCTGCCCGTACAGGTCGAGCCCGGCGCGGGCGGCGGGGCGCGCGAACGCCTGCCGGTCCTGCTCCGCCCGGAAGAGCGGGCCCGCTTCGAGCAGGCGGGACTGGAGCTGGGTGTGGCGGCGGATGCAGTCCTTGACGATGTCGACGAGTTCGGCGGCGCGCCGCTTGTGCTCGGCCGTCTTCGGGTCGCCGTTCGTCTCGGCCTCGTCGCGGGCCCTGCGGATGTTCGTGAGGATCGCGTTCTCGTGGCGGTAGCGGTCGGCGACGTGGTCGAGCGCCTCGTCGATCATGTCCGGCACGGTGCGCAGCCAGTCCACCGCGCGCACGTTGCGCCGGGTGGCCTCCAGCGTCCTGCGCAGGGTCTCCGCGTACTGGACGGTGCGGTACCTGGCCTGCTCGGCGGCGAGCTGCGCGTCGGCGAGGCGGCCGCGGTTGATCAGCACCTCCAGCTTGACCTCGGCGGCGATCTGAGCGCTCGTCACGTCCGTGTCGAGGGCGCCCACCAGGACGTTGACCGCCTCGTCCGTGGTGCGCAGGTAGACGCTGCCGCCGTCGCCCGGGACCTCCTCGACGAGTTTGAAGTCGTAGTCCCTGCGCCGGTAGACGCCGTCGGTGCCGAACGTCCCGTACACGGCGCGAAAGCCCCGGTCGACGCTGCCGACGTTGATCAGGTTCTCCAGGACCCAGCGGGCCACCCGCTCGTGCTCGGCGGCGGGGCGCGCGGGGGCCTGCGCCGCGACGCGGGGCAGGAGCCTGGCCACTATCTGCTCGTGGTCCGCGCCCGTGTCGAAGTCCATGTGCAGCGTGACCAGGTCGATCGCGGCGAGCGCCACCTCCGCCATCGCGTACACGCCGTACTCGCCCGCGAGGTTGGCCTTGCGGGCGTCCAGGTCGTGCAGCGGCGCCGTGCAGGCGAGGGCGCGCAGGCGGCGCGCGAGACCCTCGTCGGCTGCCGGGCCCTGGGCGGGCCGGTGCCCGGCGCTGAGCTGGGACGGAGCGGTGTCCGTGGGGGCGGGCGAAGTCACGGTGCACAGACTAGGTCCTGTCACCGACAGGGGTCGAAACGGCGCAGAACAGCCCAGGCGGCGGGGCTGGCCCGGCGCGGCAAGCCGTCCGGGGCGCCCCGGCGCGGCGTGTCCCCGCCGCGCCGGGGTGGCATCTGACCTGAGAAGATGACGCAATGGAGCCGACGAACATCGATCTGAACGCGGACCTCGGGGAGGGCTTCGGCCGCTGGCACCTGACGGAGGACGAGGCGCTGCTCTCGGTCGTCACGAGTGCCAACGTGGCCTGCGGCTTCCACGCCGGCGACCCGGTGACGATGCACAGGGTCTGCGCGTGGGCCGCGGAGCGCGGTGTGCGGATCGGGGCGCAGGTGTCGTACCGGGACCTGGCGGGGTTCGGCCGGCGGGCCATGGACGTCCCGGCGGCCGAACTGGCCGCGGAGATCGCGTACCAGATCGGCGCGCTGCGGGTGTTCGCCGAGGCCGCGGGCGCGCGGGTGGCGTACGTGAAGCCCCACGGCGCCCTGTACAACCGCGCCGTGCACGACGACGAGCAGGCGTCCGCCGTGGCCGCGGGTGTCGTGCTCGCGGGCGGCGGGCTGCCGGTGCTGGGCCTGCCGGGCTCCCGGCTGCACGTGCGGGCCGCGGAGGCCGGACTTCCGGTGGTCGCCGAGGCGTTCGCGGACCGTGCGTACACGGCGCGGGGCACGCTGGTGCCGCGGACCGAGGAGGGCGCCGTGGTCAGCGACGGCGCGGCGGTGGTCGAGCGCGCGGTGGGCATGGCCACGTCGGGGGTGGTGACCGCCCTGACGGGTGAACGGGTGGACGTGCGCGCGAGGTCGCTGTGCCTGCACGGCGACACGGCGGGCGCGGTGGACCTGGCTCGCCGCGTGCGCGGTGCGCTGGAGTCCGCGGGGGTGCGCGTGGAGCCGTTCGCATGAGCGTGCGTACGGTGCCGGTCGGCGACCACGCGCTGCTCGTCGAACTCGCGGACGGCGAGCAGACGGCGGCGCTGCACGCGGAACTGCTGCGGCGGCGCGAGGCGGGCACGCTGCCGGCGGTGGCCGAGATCGTGCCGGCCGAGCGGACGGTGCTGCTCGACGGCCTCGACGACCCGGCCCGCCTCGCGGCCGAGGTGGCGGGCTGGCGGCTCGCCGCGGCCGACACGGTCGCGGCGGCGTCCGTGGACCTGCCGGTGCGCTACGACGGGCCGGACCTCGCGGACGTCGCCGAGATGTGGGGCGTCGAGCCGGCCGAGGCGGCCCGGATGCACGCGGCGACGCCGTTCCGGGTGGCCTTCTGCGGCTTCTCCCCCGGCTTCGGCTATCTGACCGGCCTCGGCGAGCGCTACGCCGTGCGGCGCCGGGCGACGCCCCGTACCTCGGTGCCGGCCGGGTCGGTGGCGGTGGCGGGCCCGTACACCGGGGTGTATCCGCGCTCGTCGCCGGGCGGCTGGCAGCTCATCGGCACGACGGACGCGGCGCTGTGGGACCCGGAGCGCGAGCCTCCGGCGCTGCTGGCGCCGGGCACGCGCGTGCGGTTCGTGGCGGTGGACGCGTGAGCGGGGGCCCGGCCG
>NZ_JAKGCV010000548.1 GCF_021556455.1 Streptomyces fuscigenes
CTCGTCGGGCCCGCCGAGCGTGGCGGTGGCGACGGCGACCAGCAGCAGCACGGTCAGGGCCGACGCGGCCCCGCTCACCTCGCCACCACCACCCCCGCCGTCGGAGAACGAGGCCGGCAGCCAGGCGGCCGCGGTGGCCGCGACGGCGGCGCCGAGCGCGGCCGGTACCCGGCGCGAACGGACGTACAGCACGAGCCCGTTCGCCGATCGCCCCGTCGGCGGCGGGACCGGCCCAGGCGCCGACCCCGCGCCCTGCGCCGCCGCCCCCGTCTCCGTCCCCGACCTCACGCCCGCCCCCGGCTCGCCCGCCGCTTCTTCCGCCGTCTGCTCCGCTGCCTCCTCCGCCGCTCTCCCCGCCCGGCGGCTCACCTGCCGCCCCCGGTCAACTGCCCGGACGTGGGGGCGCACTTGTGGGCGGCGCGGTAGAGGGCGATCACCCGGACGTGCGCCTCGGCGCGGGGGAGGGCGTGGAGGCCCTTCCAGAGCGCGACGGCGCCCGGGTCCGGGGCGCCCGTGCCGTCCGGGCCGGCGGCCGGTTCCCGATCGAGCAGCCAGTAGGCGGCCGCGGTGGCGGCCTCGAAGTCGCGCGCGTCCCCGCAGTGGCCGGGGCCGGTGAACACGTCGGTGAGCAGGGAGGGTTCGAGGCTCTCCGGGTGCGCCAGGCGGCCGTCCCGGCCCACGGTGATCCGCAGGAGGGCGGTGTCGGCCCGCGGTCGCGGCGCGGTCGGGGGCGAGAACGTGGTGGTGTCCTCGTGCGCCTGGACGACCGGCGTGCCCGCCAGGAGCGACAGCGCGTGCCGGGCGCGCGGTACGACCTCCGGCAGCAGGCCCTCGTGGGCCCGGCTGACACAGACCCGCGGGGCGTCCGGCGTGCACACCAGCCGCTGGGCGGCGGGGTCGAGCGTCGAGCGGGCGTAGGCGGCGCCCGTCGGTACGACGAGGGCCGCGGCCACCGCCCCGGCGGCCACCGGCAGCAGCGCCGCGAGGGCGTTCCGGCGCCGGCGGACCGCGAAGAGCACGACGGCGGCCGCCGCGAGTGCGGCCGTCCACAGGGCCTGGGCGGCGCTGACCCCGCCGCCCACCGTGTCGTAGTCGCTGAACAAGCTCGCCCCCATGGGGGAGAAGGCGGCCGTCTCCCCGCCGTCCGGCAGGGCGTGGGGCGCGAAGAGCAGCAGGGCGTAGTCGACGACGGCGAGCGCGGGCGCCGTCGCGAGGGCCGGCACCAGGCGGCCGACGGCCAGCCCCAGCCAGATCGACGCGACCATCGCGACCAGTCCGACGGCCACGACGGCGAACGCGGCCGGCGGCAGGTAGCGGGCCGTGGAGGCGATCCGGGGGGCCGCCGCGAGCAGCGCGGCCAGGTACGCGGCGACGGCGGCCAGCGCGGTCGCGGCCAGGGTCGGCACGACGCGCCGCGCCCGCGGGAGGGGCGCGGCGGCGAACAGCTCGGCGACATCGGCGCGGTGCTCGCGGTAGGACTGCCACGCCCCGGCGGCCGTCGCCAGCGGCGAGAGCACGGCGAGGTATTCGCGCTGGACCGTGACGAGCGCCATCCATCCGGCCGACCACCGCCCCGGGGTGGCGTGGAGCACGATCGCGCCGGCCGCGGCGATCAGCAGGGCGGCTGCGGGGGCCGCGGAGCGCCGCAGCTCGATGCCGAGGACGCGCTTCATGCCGCGCCCCGGTGGCGTCGGACGAGCGCCGAGTAGCCGCGCTCCGCCGGGCTGTCGCCGGGGTCGCCCTGCCCGCCGCGCGCGATCAGCTCGTCGGGCGTGCCCTGGAAGACGAGTCGGCCCCCGGCCAGGAGGACCACGTCGGTGCAGGCCGCGACGACGTCCTCGACGAGATGGGTGGAGACCAGCACGCAGCTGTCGGTGCCGACGTCGCGCAGCAGGTCCCGGAAGTCGAGGCGCTGCCCGGGGTCGAGTCCGACGGTCGGCTCGTCGAGCAGCAGCAGCTCGGGCTCGTTGACGAGGGCCTGGGCGATGCCGGCCCGCCGCAGCATCCCGCCGGACAGCGCCTTCATCCGGACGTCGGCCTCGGCGGTGAGCCCGACCCGGTCGACGGCGCGCTGCACGGCGTCGGGGACGGCCGCGGCGGGCATCTCCTTGAGCCAGGCCATGTACGTGACGAACTCACGGACGGTGAAGCGCGGGTAGAAGCCGAACCGCTGCGGCAGATAGCCGAGTCGGCGGCGCACCTCGCGCAGGTCGGCGCGCCCGCCGACCGGCGCGCCGAGCAGCCGCAGCGAGCCGCCGGCGGGTCCGACGACGGTGGACAGCGCGCGCATGAGCGTCGTCTTGCCGGCTCCGTTCGGACCCAGCAGCCCGTGCACGCCGGTGCCCAGGGCCAGATCGAGGCCGTCGACGGCCAGGCGCCGGCCGGCGCGTACGCGCAGGCGCTCCGCGTGGACGAGCCAGGGGTGGAGCGAGGGGGCCGTCTCGGCGACGCTCAGGGGTCGCAAGGGATCTCTCCTGTCGGGGGGAGGGAGGGGGCTGTCGGGGGAGGGGGCTGTCGGGCCGTGGGCCGGTCGGTCGTCGAGTCCGCGCCGCTTGTCGAGTTCCGCGCCGCGGCCGGTCGGTCGTCGCGGTCGGCGTCGCGGTCACGGTCGAGGGAATTCGTGCGGATTCAAGGGATTTCGAGGGGGAACGAAGCCGGCCCCCGGGTCAGTCGGCGCTGCCGAGGCGGCGGAAGCGGGACGTGGCGAGTGGGAGGACCGCGGTGAGCGCCGCCGCGGCGCAGGCCCAGGCGGCGCCGCTCCCCGGCTCCAGCGCGGGGGACAGGGCGCCCGACGCCAGACTCGGCAGCAGGACGGCCGCCGCCCACGCCGCCGCGAGGGCGATCGCCGCGCGCCGCACGCCCACGAGGGCGCCGAGCGCGAGGGAGCCCGCGGTGAACGCGAGGCAGGGCAGCAGGACGAGGGCCGGGGCCTCGCCGGTGCCCGCGCCCGCCACGAGCAGCGCCGGCACCACGACGGCGAGCACCGCGAGGGTGCGCCGCAGCACCATGGCGAGCCCGGCGGCGGGGGTGGCGGCGATCAGCTCCCAGGCCGGGTCGGTCCGCCGGCTCCAGGCCACCGCGACGGCCGGCAGCGGCGCCACGGGGGCGAGCAGGAGCACGAGCGAGGGGAGGCCGGGCTCTGCGGCGTCGAGGAGCGCCCCGCAGCCCAGCACCGCGACGGTCACCGCCAGCCAGGGCAGCAGCGCCCAGGCGAGGAGCCGGCGGTGCACG
>NZ_JAKGCV010000549.1 GCF_021556455.1 Streptomyces fuscigenes
CGTACGCCTTGGCGGTGGTCTTGATCGACCGGGGGCCGGGCGCGGCGGCCGCGCCGGACCGGAAACGGCGGGGGCGGGCGCGGCCGGGCAGCCGCCCCGCCCCGAGCGACCGCCCCGCCCCGGGCAGCCGCTCTCGTCGGAGCCGCTCTCCTCCCGGTCAGCCGCTCGCGTCCGGGGGCGCGTTCTCCTTGCCCGTCAGATAGGCGATCGAGGTCCTCAGGGTCTCGGCCAGCCGGACCAGGAAGCCCATGTCCGGCATCTCGTGGGACTGCTCGAGATGCTCGATGTAGGTCAGCCGGATGCCGGTCCGCCGGGCCACCTCCTCGCGGGTGAGGCCCAGCTCCATGCGGCGGGCGGTGATGCGTGCGCTGAAGTCGTGCTCCATGTCGGGTCCTCGGCGTGCGTCGGGCGCCGGTCGGGCGCGGGTCCGGTCCGGCTTCGGAGTGGCGGTGCCCGCTCCTGCCTCCGGGGCGGGCGGGCGCGGAGGTCCGGGGCCGCGGCGCGCGGAGAGCCCCGGAGGCACCCGCGCCGCGGGGCGGTTCACCTGCGCTCGTAGCGTTCGATGTCCTCCCGGAACTCGCGGATCGCCTGGTCGGTCAGGGTGGGGCGGGTGTCGGCGACGGCGACGAGGTAGTCCTCCGTCGTGGCCGGGACGTCCTGGCGCTCCACCACCTCCCGTTCGAACGCCGCGTGCGAGCCCTTGAAGGCGGCGGACTCGATGTCGGCCGGCGTGAACATCTCGCTGGCCTCCACGAGCCGGGACATCTCGACGCTTCCGGCGGTGGGGCCGAGGTAGCGCCGCCAGATCGCCGAGCGCGCCGCCGGGTCGGGCGGGCCCACCGGCATGACGTAGTCGAAGCGCCCCGGGCGCAGGAACGCGGGGTCGAGGGAGCGCACGGAGTTGGTGGCGCAGATCAGCAGGCGCCCGTCGTGGTCGCGGAAGCCCGGGATGAGCTTGAGCAGTTCGTTGGTGACGCCGTGGCCGGGGTCGACGGCCCGCCCGGAGCGCACCCCCGCGATCTCCTCTACCTCGTCGATGAACAGCAGGACGGTCTCCAGCTCCGCGAGGTCGGCGAACGCCTCACGCAGCGAGGTGGCGAGACCGCCGGGCGCGTCCTCCGCCAGGCGGGAGGGGAAGAGTTCCACGAACGGCCACTCCAGCCGCGAGGCCACGGCCTTCGCGAAGCTGGTCTTGCCGGTGCCGGGAGGCCCGAAGAGGATGACCGACTTCGGGGGCGTGACACCGTAGCGGTCGGCCAGCGCGGGCTCCGCGAGCGGCAGCACGATCCGCCGCTCGATGGCGCCCTTCTCGCGCGTCATGCCGGCGAGGGAGTCCCACAGGCCCTGCGGGAGCACCCGCCCGCCCAGTTCCGCGAGCAGCCCCGCGTCACTCGCGCCGAGGTGCTCGACCTTCTCGTACAGGGTCAGACCGCTGCGGGCCCGGTAGCCGGACTCCTCCAGCGCTTCGCTGCCGGCGGCACCCGGCGCGAGCAGCGCGCCGATGCGGCGCACCCCGCGGACCCGCAGGCGCCGCTCCAGCTCCGCGATCAGGGCGCTGCCGACCCCGTGCTGGCGCCATCGCGCGTCGAGTGCCACCAGGGTGATCCACGCCCGCTCCCCCTGGTCCTGGGCCACGGCCATGCCGACCAGGGTGTCGCCGACGACGGCCACCACGGCGGGCGCCCCGGTCCGCGCCATGGCCATGACCTCCGAGACGGGGAACACGGGGAGCGCCGCGTCCGGCGGCCGGTCCCTGTCCCATATCTGGATGGCCGCGTCGAGGTCGTCGTCGCGGAAGTCCCGCAGTCGCCAGATCGGCATCCGCACCACCTTGCACGCCGGACATGTCCGATTCCCCCATTGTCCGCGCCGTCCCCGCGGGCGTCGAACGCACGGGCGGCACGGCCCCCTGCCCCGCCCGTCGCCGGCACCGGCACCTGCTCGCGGCCGGGGCTTGAACCTCACGCGGCGTGAGGATGCATGGTGGCCCCATGACCTCTTCGCCGACCTGGAAGGTGGGCCCGCTCGCCGAGGCCGCAGGGCTGACCGTGCGCACGCTCCACCACTGGGACACCATCGGGCTGCTCAGCCCGTCACGGCGCACCCCGGGCGGGCACCGCGCCTACACCGAGGACGACCTCGTGCGCCTCTACCAGGTGCTGGCCCTGCGCGGCCTGGGGCTCGGCCTGGAGACCATCGGCGCCTGCCTCGACTCCGGCGTCGATCCCGCCCGGTTGATCCGGGACCACGTGGCCGGAGTGGAGGCGTCCATCGCGGCGCTCGGGGCCCTCCGGGACCGCCTGGTGCGGCTCGGCGACGAGTTGGCCGCGGACGGCACCCCGACGAGCGCCGCGCTGCTGGACGCGGTTCGTGCGGCCGGCCGCGCGGGACCGGAGGCCGAGGAGGTGCTCGGCCGGCATCTCGACGAGGACCGGCGCGCGTCGCTGCGCGAGCGCGGGGCGGCTCTCGGGCCGGCCGCCCACTACCTGCTGGAGGTCGAGTGGCCCGAGCTGTACCGCAGGGCGGAGCGTCTCCGTGCGGCGGGCACGCCCCCGTCCGACCGGCGCGTCCGACGGTTGGCGGCCCGGATGGACGAGCTCGGCGCGCTCTTCAGCGGGGGCGACGCCGGCATCTCCGCCGGGGTGAGGGCCGCCTGGCGGGAGGATCCGGCCGCCATGTCCGGACAGCGGAACACTCCGTCGGACGCGTGGCGCGCGCTGGCGGACTACCTGGACCGTGCGCGCGACGCCCCGGCCTGAGCGGCGGGCCCGCCCCCGCACAGGTCCTGGATGCGGACCCGTCCCCGGGCGACGCGATGCCGCCGCCCCCACCGACTCACCCCATCCGCCCGTCCGAAGAGGAGGCACCCCGTGCCGATCACGACCCGCACGCGCATCGCCCTGATCTCGACGTTCCCCACCCTCCTCGCGGCCGCAGGCATCGGCGTGCTCGTCGTGTTCGGCGCCCTTCCGTGGGGTGTCCTTCCCGCCCTGCCGGTCCCAGTCGCACTCCACGCGGCGGTCGCGTTCGTACGCCTGGGGAGCCCGCGCTCCTCCGCCTGAGCCGGGGCCCACCCGGTCGCGCCCCCGCGAAGGCCGGACGCGGGTGGCCGGTGTCCGTGCGCGAAGTGCCGCGCGCGGCGGGTTCGCTCCGGGCTGGCTACGACGAGGGCGGCGAGGGCCGCCGCCCGCCGCCGGCGGGCAGCCC
>NZ_JAKGCV010000054.1 GCF_021556455.1 Streptomyces fuscigenes
GGCCCCTGCGCGCGGCGTCCGCGCGTCCCGCACGGCGCCCGCCCGGCACGCCGGCTTCCGGCGTGCCCGCGGCGACGACGGCCGGCTCAGTGGGTGGCGAGCCCGCGGCTGATGACCATGCGCTGGATCTGGTTCGTGCCCTCGAAGATCTGGAAGATCTTCGCCTCGCGCATGTAGCGCTCGACCGGGAAGTCGCGCGTGTAGCCGTAGCCGCCGAAGACCTGGACGGCGTCCGTGGTGACCTTCATCGCCGCGTCCGTGGCGGTGAGCTTGGCGATGCTCGCGTGCTTGCTGTAGTCGCGGCCCGCGTCGCGTCTGCGCGCGGCGTCCAGGTAGGTCGCGCGGGCCGAGCCGACGGCCGCGGCCATGTCCGCGAGCAGGAAGCCGAGACCCTGGTGGTCGATGATGCGCCGCCCGAAGGTGGTGCGCTCGTTGGCGTAGTCCACCGCGGCGTCCAGAGCCGCCTGGGCGAGGCCGGTGGCGCACGCGGCGATGCCCAGGCGCCCGGAGTCCAGGGCGCTGAAGGCGATTTCGAGGCCCTGGCCCTCGGAGCCGATCAGCCGGTCCCGTTCCAGGAGGGCGCCGTCCCAGTACGCGGCGGTCGTCGGGACGGCGTGCAGGCCCATCTTCTCCTCGGGCGCGCCGAAGGTGAGCCCCTCGACGGAGCCAGGCGCGAAGAAGCAGGAGACGCCGTGGCTGCCGGGCGCGGTCCGGGCGAAGAGCGCGTAGAAGTCGGCCTTGCCGCCGTGGGTGATCCATGCCTTCGAACCGGTGATCCGGTAGCCGTCGGGTTCCGGGACCGCCTTGCAGGCGACGGCCGCCGCGTCGGAGCCCGCCTGCGGCTCGGAGAGGCTGTACCCGCCGACGAGGGTCCCCGACAGCACGTCCTGCGCCCACCGCTCGCGCTGCGCGTCGCTGCCGAAGGCGACGAGCGGGAAGGACGCCAGGGTGTGCACGCTGGTGGCGACGGCGACGGCCGCCCAGCGCGCCGCCAGTTCCTCGAGGACCTGGAGGTAGACCTCGTAGGGCTGCCCCCCGCCGCCGAGTTCCTCGGGGTAGGCCAGTCCGAGCAGTCCCGCCTCGCCCAGAACCTTGAACAGGCCCTCGGGGTACGTCTCCTCGCGCTCGTGCGTGTCCACGAGCGGAGCGAGCTCGCGGTCGGCGATCAGGCGGGTGAGCGCGATCAGGTCCTGGGCCTCTTCACTGGGCAGCAGGCGGTCGACGGGCACGGCGGCTTCCTTCTGGCGGGTACCGGCGCCCGAAGAGCGGCCGGTACGGGCGAACGGGCTGCTGGCGGCGTGGGTCCGGTCCCATCGGACCCTGTGTCGGACCCCCGCCACGCTACTCGCTGATCAGAACTCGACACCGGGGAGCAGGCAAGCATCTGGAGCGGAACGGCCGAGAAGTCGCAAAAATTTTACGTCGGTGACCGCTTTACCTGTCATAGTTTGCATGCGCCGACCGGTTGCGCGCGTATGAAGGGTGCCCCATGGCGGAGTTGGACGACACGGACCACCGGCTGCTGCGCATGCTGCGCGAGGACGGCAGGCGCACCTTCTCCGAGATGGCCGCCGAGGTGGGGCTGTCCGTCGCCGCCGTCAAGCGCAGGGTGGACCGGCTGCGTGACTCCGGAGTGATCACCGGCTTCACGGTGCAGGTCGACCACGCGAAACTCGGGTGGGGCATCGAGGCGTTCGTGGAACTGCGGTACGCGGGCACCACGCCGGTGCGCGAGATCGTGGCGAGCGCGCACACGGTGCCCGAGGTGCAGGCCGTCTTCACGATGGCCGGCGACCCCGACGCGCTGCTCCAGGTGCGGGTGCGGGACCTGGACCACCTCCAGCACGTGATCGACGGGCTCCGCCGCTCCGGCCATGTCACCGGCACGAAGACCCTGATGGTGCTCGGCTCCTGGTCCCGTACCTGAGCACCGGCCCCGTCCGCCTGCCCCGCGGAGGGCCGGGAGGCCG
The DNA here is from genome assembly GCF_021556455.1 of Streptomyces fuscigenes. GTDB lineage: Bacteria > Actinomycetota > Actinomycetes > Streptomycetales > Streptomycetaceae > Streptomyces > Streptomyces fuscigenes. The sequence continues at coordinate 1,971 of NZ_JAKGCV010000054.1, forward strand.
GGGCGGACGGGCGGACGGGCGGACGCGCAGGGCCTGGGCAGAAGGGCGAACGGGCGAACGGGCGAACGGGCGGAAGGGCGAACGGGCAGGGCGGGGTTGACGGCGCGGGCCGCCCTGGCGGCGCGGCGCGGAGGTCTCCCGCACCGCGCCGCGAGGACGGCCGGCGGCGTCCGGCGTCCGGCTCAGACGCCGGCCTCCACCTCGGGCCGCGACTCGGCCGCGGAGGCGGAGGCCGCCTTCGGCGTCCCGCCGAAGCCGCGCAGCGGCACCTGCTTGATCAGCAGCGCGACGACGACACCGCAGGCCGCGACGATCGCGGCGACGGTGAAGACCTCCACGATGCCGTGCGTCACCGCGTCGGCGAACATGTGCCGGGCCGCGGCGGGGAGCTTGCGCAGCACCTGGGGCGTCATGGACCGCGCCGCGTCGCCCGACACCGCGCCGCCGGCACCGCCCGCGAGGTGGGAGCTGAGCCCGCTCGCATAGACCGAGCCGAGCACCGAGACGCCGATCGAGCCGCCCATGTTGCGCAGGAAGGTCGAGGCTCCGGTGGCCGCGCCGACGTCCTTGAGCGGGGCGCTGCTCTGCGCGAGCAGCGTGGTGGTCTGCATCAGGCCGCCCAGCCCGATCCCGAGCGGGACCATGAACAGGCCGGTGACAAGGGAGGAGGTGGTGGTGTCCATGGTGCCGAACAGCCCGAGTCCGACGGCCATCAGGGCCGCCCCGACGACCAGGAACACCTTGTAGCGCCCGGTACGGCCGATGACGGTGCCGCTGCCGATCGACACCAGCATCGCGGCGATCATCATCGGCATCAGCAGCAGACCGCTGTTGGTGGCGGAGGCCCCCTGGACGAACTGCTGGAACTGCGGCAGGAAGGTCACGCCGCCGAACATCGCGAAACCGGAGAGGAAGGCGAGCGTCCCGGCGAGGGAGAAGTTGCGGTTGGCGAAGACGCTCAGCGGCATGATCGGGTCGGCCACGCGCCGCTCCACCAGGACGAACGCCGCGAACGCGGCGACGGTGAGCACGGCCAGGCCGATGATGGGCGCGGAGATCCACGCGTACTGCCCGCCGCCCCAACTGGTCAGCAGGACGAGCGCGGTGATCCAGGTGGTCAGCAGCGCGGCGCCCCACCAGTCGACCCGCTTGGCGCCGCCCGCGTTGCCCGCGGGCAGGGTGCGCAGCGTGAACCAGGCGACGACGAGGGCCATCGCGCCGAGGGGCAGGTTGACGTAGAACGCCCAGCGCCACGTCAGGTGGTCCGTGATGAAGCCGCCGACCAGCGGGCCGCCGATCATGGCGACGGGCATCGCGGCCATCATCACGCCCTGGTACTTGCTGCGCTCGCGCGGGGGCACGATGTCCGCCACGACGGACAGCACGCCGACCATCAGGCCGCCCGCGCCGAGTCCCTGCAGCGCGCGGAAGCCGACCAGTTCGCCGAAGTTCTGGGCCATGCCGCAGAGCGCCGAACCGACCAGGAACAGGGCGATCGAGGCGAGGAAGGTCTTCCTGCGCCCGTACAGGTCGCCGAGCTTGCCCCAGATGGGTGTGGCGGCGGTGGAGGCGAGGATGTAGCCGGTCGTCACCCAGGACAGGTGGTCCAGGCCGCCGAGATCGCCCACGATCGTCGGCAGCGCGGGCGCCACGATGGTGTTGTCGAGCATCGCCAGCAGCATGGCGATCAGCAGGGCGACCATCGCCGCCATGATCTCCCGGTGCGAGAGCCGCGCGGGAGGCGCGGCGCCCTGTGCTTCTGTGGTCATCCCGTGTCCGTCCGTTCCTGCCCCCGGCGGGACGCGCACTCCCCCGCGCCCGCTTACTTACCGGTCGGCAAGTAACTTACTAGCCGCCCGGCAAGTTAGCAAGCCCGTTCCCGCGTGCCCGCCCTGAACCGCACCCTCCGGGGCGCGAGGACCGTGGCACTCCGGCGCGATGCGCGGGACGGCACCGGGCGACTTGGGAAGCAATGCGGGGACACCGGCGGACGCCCCCTGAGCCGGAGCGACGGGGGCCGGGAACGGACCGCACGCGGCGGGAGGGAGGCGTCGCGGAGCGCCGGGGGACGCGGCCGCGCCCCGTCGACCAGGCGCTTTCGCGGGCCGGCGCGCGCCTGCGCGCCGGGCACGGCGGCCCGGGGGACGCCCCGCCCGCTCCCGGGTCGCCGTCCGGTCCCGCTGTTGGCACCGTTGCCTGTACGGGTGCGACGCCGTGCGGCACGTCGCGCGCGGGAGCGAAGGGAGCCCGACGTGGCGCAGGAGCGAGCCGATCCGGCCGGCGAGGGGCCGCTGCTCGTCGTCGACGACCACGGGAGGGTGTGCCGCTGGAGCGGGCGCGCCGGGCGGCTCTTCGGCCGCACCGAGGAAGAGGTCCTGGGGCGCCCGGCGATCTGGGCCACCTCCACCCGCGACGCACCCCTGTGCGTCCAGCCGCTGCTGGAAGCGGGCGGCGACGCGGTCGGCGTCCTGCGCTGGACGGTCGACCTGGCGCCGGGGCCCGGTGCCGGGGCCTGGGACGCCGCGGTGCTGGACGCGCTGTTCGGGCAGGCACCCGTCGGCCTCCACGTGCTCGACGCGGATCTGCGCGTCGTCCGGGTCGACACCGGCACCGGTGCGCCGCCGGTCGGGCGGGGCGGCGAGCACGCCGGCCGCCGGCTCGACGAGATCTACCGGCTGGCCGAGCCCGGCGAGCAGGAGGCGGTCGCACGCAAGGTCCTCGCGACCGGCGTGCCCGCCGTCGAGCGCACCGTGCGGGGCTTCGACGACCCGGAGCGCACCCGCGAGCGGCTCTACTCGGTGTCCGGCTTCCGGCTGCACGACGCGGAGGGACACGTGCTCGGCCTGGCCCTCGTCGTCGTGGACCGCACGGAACGCGAGCGCGCGAAGGCGCTCGCCGACCTGCTCGCCGCCGAGCGCGAGCGGGTCGGCAGGACGCTGGACGTCGTGTCGACCTGCCAGGACCTCGCGGACACGCTGACGCCGGGCTTCGCGGACCGCACGGAGGTCGAGATCGCCGACGCGGTGGTCCGGGGCGCCGAGCCGCCGGTGCCCGACGGCATGGCCGCGTCCCTGCTGCGGTGCGCCGCGGTGGCCGGGGTACCGGCCGAGGACGACCGGGCCCGCTGCGAGGGGGACGAGGACGCCGGCGGCGCCGGGACCCGCGCGGACGGCGTCGGCGTACGCCCGCGCCCGCACGGCCCAACCGCCGGCGCGCCCCGGGGTCCGGGACGCGGCGACGGGGCGGGGGAGGCACGGGTCCTGCACGGTCCCAGCCTGGAGACGCTGGCGCTGACCGACCTCCAGCCGCGCGTACTGAACCTGCGCACCGGCGCCTCGCCGCCGGACCCCGGCAAGCGGCTGCCCCCGGGCGTCCACAGCCTCCTCGTCGTACCCCTCGGCGTGCGCGGCGGAGCCCTGGGGCTGGTCACCCTGTGCCGCGTGGGTGCCTCGGGCCCGTTCCTCCCGGACGAGGTCGCGACGGCGGCCGAGATCGCCGCGCACGCGGCGCTCGCCCTCGACAACGCGCGCCGCTACGCGCACGAACGGGCGCTCGCCGCGACCGTCCAGCGGCGCCTGCTGCCCCAGCGGGACACCGACCCGCCGCTCGGCGTGCGGACGGCACACACCTATCTGCCCGGCACGCTCGGCGGTGGCTCCTGGTACGACGTGATCCCGCTGTCCGGGGCGTGCAGCGCGCTGGTGGCCGGCGAGGTGGCGGGGGGCGGCATCCACGCCGCGACGGCGATGGGGCAGGTGCGCACGGCCGTACGGGCGTTCGCGACGCTCGGGATCGAGCCGGACGAACTGCTCGCGCGACTCGACGAGACGGTCGCTCAACTCGCCGCCGAGAGGCGTGCGCTGCCCGCCCACGACGCGCTGCGGGACGAGCCCCTGACCGTCGCGTGCGTGTACGCGGTGTACGACGCCGGCGACGGGGCCTGCACGGCGGCGCGCGCGGGCGGTGTGGACCCCTGGCTCGCCACGCCCGACGGCGTGTTCACGCCCTTCGGAGCGCCGGAGGGGCCGCCGCTCGGCGACCGGGACGTGTCGCCCTTCGCCTGCGTCACCCTCCAGCTGTCGCAGGAGAGCACGCTCGTGATGTCCGCCTCCCCCGGCGCGGGCCTCGGCTCGGTGCTGCGGGGGCGGCGGGCACCGGAGTCCGTGCAGGAGGTCTGCGACCGGCTCGCGCTGGCCGGCGGCATCGGCCGGCCCGGCGGCGACACGGTCTTCCTCACGGCCAGGACCACGCCGCTGCCCGGAGGTTCGACCGTCTCCTGGCCGCTCGAACCGGACGAGCAGGCACCCGCCAGGGCCCGGGCGATGGCGGGCGAGTGGCTCACCGGACGCACCGGCACCGAGGCCGGGTTCGCCGCGGAACTGATCGTCAGCGAACTCGTCACCAACGCCGTGCGCTACGGGGCACCGCCGCTGAGTCTGCGCCTCATCCTCGGCCGGGTCCTGACGGTGGAGGTCAAGGACGCCTCCCCGACAAGTCCCCATCTGCGCCACGCGCGGACCCTGGACGAGGGCGGGCGGGGGCTGTTCATCGTCTCCCAGGTGACCGACCGCTGGGGGACCCGGCGTTCGCCCCAGGGCAAGACGATCTGGGCGGAGACGTCCCGCGGCTGACCGGCGGCGGAGCGCCGGCCGTCCGGCCGGGGCCGCGGCCGTGCATCCGCGCGCCCCCGCCGCGCCCGCGCCCCGCGGGCAGGGACGCCGCCGCGAGGCCCGCGAAGACCAGCACGCAGCCGCACCAGGCGGTGGCGCCGAGGCGCTCGTGCAGGAGCAGCACGCCCAGCAGGGCCGCAGCGAGCGGTTCCGCGAGGCTGAGCGTGCCCACGACGCCCGCGCCGACGCCCCGCAGCCCCGTGGAGAACAGCCAGTAGGCGAGCGCGGTCGCGACGAGGCCGAGCCACCCCAGCAGCAGGGCGCTCGACGCGTGCCCGAGGCCCCGGGAACCGGCCGCCATCCACGGCACGAGCGGCAGCGCGCCCACGGTGAGCGCGAGCGCCGACACGGCGGGCGGATGCGCGGCCGGCACCGTCTCGATCAGGCGCTTGGCGAGCACGGTGTAGAGGGCGTAGCAGACCCCCGACACCACGGCGCACACCACGCCCGCCCCGTCGGCGCCGCCGCCCGCCCGGCCGCCGGGCACCAGCAGCAGGACACAGCCCAGCACGGAGCCCGCCGTACTGGCCGCCCAGGCGGCGCCGACGCGTTCCCCGCCCACCGCTCGCGCCGCGAGTCCGGTGGCGGCGGGCGCGGTGCCCAGCGCCACGACGGTCGCGAGCCCGGCGCCCGTCCTGGCGACGGAGAGGAGGAACGTCACCTGGTAGAGGCCGGTCGCCAGGGCGCAGCCGAGCAGCGCGCCGAGGGCTCGGCGGTCCCTCAGCGCCCGCAGCGTGGCCGCCCGCCGTCCGGCGACCAGCCACAGCACGAGGCCGCCCACCAGCAGGCGCCATCCGCCGAGTGCGGCGGACGACAGGGGCGCGTCCGCGAGGACCCGCGCGGGCCCGACGGTGCCCCAGAGCACCGCCGCGCCCAGCACCATACCCGCACCGGCCCCGGCTTCGTTCCTCCGTACGCTCATGCCGGAGAACGTTAGGACGATGCGCGGCCGACGTCGCTGAGATCCGCACGAAGTGCGCCGCGTAGAACTTTCTGCCGCATCAGGTACGCGTGAGGGCGTCGCACGGGCGGTCGCGGCGCGCGTCGTGCGGAGGCGAACCCCGCGCTCCCCCTTCCCCGCATCCCCGTCACACGCCTCGCGTCCTCGGTCCCGTGCCCCGGTCGTCCGCGGCCTCGGACCCGTCCCTCGTCCCGCGTCCCGCGTCCCGCGTCCGCAGTAGCCTGGTGCGTGATGTGGACCCGCCGGTCCAGCCACCGCGGCGCCCCTGGAGGATCCGATGACCACGGCACTGACCGCGAAGGGCAGGGCGACGCGCGCCAGGATCGTGGAGTCGGCGGCCCACGTCCTGCGGGAGGCCGGCCTCGCCGCGACGCTGGACGACATCAGGGAGCGGTCCCGCACCAGCAAGAGCCAGCTGTTCCACTACTTTCCCGAAGGCAAGGACCAACTGCTGCTGGCCGTGGCGCAGTTCGAGGCGGACCGCGTGCTCGACGACCAGCAGCCCCACCTGGGGCGCCTGGACACCTGGGAGGCCTGGCACAACTGGCGGGACGCCGTGGTGGCACGCTACGAGGCGCAGGGCGACACCTGCCCGCTCGGCAGCCTGTTCCAGCAGATCGGGCGCTCGACGCCGGGGGCCCGCGCGATCGTGGTGGAGCTGCTGCGCACCTGGCAGGAACATCTCGCCACCGGCGTCCGGGCCCTGCGCGCCGGGGGCCTGCTGCCCGAGTCGTACGACGTCGACGGCGCGGCGGCCGCGATGCTCGCGGGCATCCAGGGCGGCGTGTCGATCATGCTCGCGACCGGCCGGCCGGAGCACCTGAAGGCCTCCCTGGACTGGAACATCGCCCGTATGCGCGAGGCGGCCGCCGTCGCCCCGTGAGCCGACCGCACGCGCGGCGCGCTCAGCGGGCGATCCGCCGGGCCCGCTTGTCCGACAGCGCCGACGGCACGAACATCACGTCGTGGGGGTTCAGGTCGGTGCCGGGCGGAACGATCTCGTCGATGCGGTCCAGCACGTCGTCGCCGAGCACCACGTCGGCGCCCGCGAGCAGGCCGGCGAGGTGGTCGGGCGTGCGGGGCCCGATCAGGACGGACGTGACGGCCGGGTGCGCGCGCACGAACGCGGTGGCCAGGTGCGGCAGCGGCAGTCCCGCCTCGGCCGCCAGCTGCGCGAGCTCCCGCACCGCCGCGGCCTTCGCCCGGTTGCCGGGGTCCGACTGGTCGAACAGCTGCGTCCCCGCACCGGAGTTGCGGTGGCCCGACGTCGGGTCGGCGCGGCCCGAGAGCCACCCGGAGCCGAGCGGGCCGAAGGTCAGGACGCCCATCCCGTAGCGCTGGGCGGTCGGCAGCACGTTGGACTCGATGCCGCGCAACAGGATGTTGTACTGCGGCTGTTCGGAGCGGAACCGGTGGTGGCCCCTGCGCTGGGAGACCCACTGCGCCTCGACGGTCTGCTCCGGGTGGAACAGCGACGAGCCGAACGCCCGTACCTTGCCCGCCCGTACGAGGTCGGACAGCGCCGACAGCGTTTCGTCCAGATCCGTGTCCGGGTCGAAGCGGTGCATCTGGTAGAGGTCGACGAAGTCGGTGCCCAGGCGGCGCAGACTCTCCTCCACCGCCCGCACGATCCACTTGCGGGAGCCGCCGCGCCGGTTGGGGTCCTCCCCCATCGGCATCGAGAACTTGGTGGCCAGCACGACGTCGTCGCGGCGGCCCCTGATCGCCTTGCCGACGATCGTCTCGCTCTCGCCGCCGGAGTACACGTCCGCCGTGTCGAGGAAGTTGATGCCCGCGTCCAGCGCGGTGTGGATCATGCGCACCGATTCGTCGTGGTCGGTGTTGCCCATCGCGCCCAGCATCATCGTCCCCAGCGCGAACTCGCTGACCGACATGCCCGTACCGCCCAGGATCCTGCGTTCCATCGTCGCTCCGCTCCATGAGGATGTGCCACATCCAGCCAAACACCGGCGGAGGCGGCCCGCAGCACACGAGACAGGTACCGGCAAAACCCCCCGGCCGCGCGGGAAGCCGCCCGCAAGGGCGCCTCCCCCGGCGGGAGGGGGAAGCCTCCCGGGCGGGCCGCGGTGGGCATAGGCTTGCCGTATGGGCACGGCGGAAGGCGCGACGAACGCGCAGCTCAGCGAGTTCCTGCGGACCCGGCGGGCCCGGCTCTCCCCCACCGGGGCAGGGCTTCCGGCCGCCGCCGGGGCCGGCACGAGGCGGGTCCCGGGGCTGCGGCGCGAGGAGGTCGCCCGGCTCGCGGGCGTGAGCGTCGACTACTACATCCGGCTGGAGCGGGGGCGGGCCGCGAACGTCTCGGGAGCCGTGCTGGACGCACTGGCGCGGGCCCTACGGCTGGATCCCGCGGAACGCGCCCACCTGCTCGCCCTGGCGGCGCCCGGCCACCGTCCGCGCCGGAGGCCGCACCAGGGCCCGCCCGATCCGGTGCAGCGCGTCCGGCCGGGGCTGCTGCGCGTGCTGGAGAGCGTCGGGGGCAACCCGGCGCTGGTCCTCGGCCGGCGCTACGACGTGCTGGCGGCCAACGCCCCCGCACGCGCCCTGTACACCGACTTCGAGGCGCTGCCGGTGCGGGAGCGCAACATGGTGCGCTTCCTCTTCCTGGACCCCGCGGCACGGACGCTGTACGCGGACTGGCCGGCCGCGGCGCGCGCGACCGTCGGCGGCCTGCGCCTGTACGCCGGGCGCCACGCGGACGATCCCCTGCTGGCCGGCCTCGTCGCCGAGCTGTCCGGACGGGACGCGGACTTCCGCCGGTGGTGGGCCGCCCACGAGGTGCGTGAGCACGCCTACGGCACCAAGCACTACCACCATCCGCGGGTGGGGGACCTCGTGCTCGGCTACGAGACGCTGGCGTCGCCCACCGACGCGGACCAGGTCCTCGGGATGCACACCGCGGAGGCCGGTTCGCCCTCCGCGCGGGCGCTGCGCCTGCTGGCCGCGCCGACGGGGCTCACGCCCGGCGGCTGAGGGACCCGCGGGCCGCCCCTCGGACCGCGCGGCGGCGGGGGCCGGACCAAGGGCGGGACGGGGGCCCGCGGAGAGCCTGCGGGACGGGAGGTCCCGCGGAGGGCCTCAGTCCCCGCACAGCTCCGCGAATCGGCTCGCGTCGATGTTGCCGCCGGAGAGGATCACCCCGATGCGCCGGGCGCCTTCGACCCGGCCCTTGAGCACCGCGGCGAGCCCGGTCGCGCCGCTCGGCTCGACGACGGTCTTCAGCCGTTCGAAGGCCAGCCGCATCGCGGCGCGGACCTCGTCGTCCGAGACGAGGAGGATGTCGTCCACCAGCCGCTGGTTGATCGAGAACGTGAGCTCGCCCGGCGTCTCGGCCGCCTGGCCGTCCGCGATCGTCCGGGGCACCGGGATGGTGACGCGGTGCCCCGCCTCCAGCGAGCGCTTCGTGTCGTCTCCGGCCTCCGGCTCGACACCGATCACGCGCATGCCCGCGTCCAGGCCCTTGGCCGCGGTGGCGGAGCCCGCGAGCAGGCCGCCGCCGCCGACGGGCACCACGAGCGCGTCCAGCTCGCCCGCCTCCTCGATCAGTTCCAGGGCCGCGGTGCCCTGGCCCGCGATGACGTGCGGGTGCTCGTAGGGCGGGATCAGCGTCAGCCCCCGCTCGGCGGCCATGGCCTCGCCGAGCGCGACCCGGTCGCCGGTGTAGCGGTCGTAGGTGAGGACCTCGGCCCCGTAGCCCGCGGTCGCATCGCGCTTGACGCGCGGGGTGTCCTCCGGCATCAGGATGACGGCCGAACTGCCCAGTTCGCGCGCCGCGAGGGCGACGGCCTGCGCGTGGTTGCCGGAGGAGTACGCGGCGATGCCGGCGGCCAGTTGGCCCGGCGAGAGCCGGGAGGCGGCGTTGTAGGCGCCGCGGAACTTGAACGCGCCGATCCGCTGAAGGTTCTCGCACTTCAGGTGGACCTCCGCGCCCACCAGCGCGTCGAGGGTCCGGGAGCGCAGCACCGGGGTGCGGTGCGCGACACCCTTGATGCGCTCGGCGGCGTCCCGGACGTCGTCCAGGGTGACCGGCGGCGTGTTCGTCATGCTGACCCCTCCAGGGCGGCAGGTCGGCCGGGCTCGGCCGTGCGGTTTACCGAACGGTCCGAACGTATCCCAGACGCCCTCCCGTCCGGCGAGCGGGTTTCCGGCCGCCCTCCCATCGACCGTCCGCCGTCCGCCGTCCGCCGTCCACCGGACGGCGGGCCGGGGCGGCGCCGTGGCCCGGGGGCGTCGCCGGCCGGCGCTTCGCGTGTACGGTGCAACGAGCCCGTGGGCGGGACGCGGGCGCCCGGGCAGTACCCGGGCAGCGCTCGCACGCAGCCGCACGCGCACGCAGCCGACCGAGAGGCACCCCATGACGACCGCCGCTCCCCTCCCCTCGCTCGCCGCGGCGCTCCCCGGCAGCGACCTGGTCACCGACCCCGACGTACTGGCCTCGCTCAGCTGCGACGACGCCGAGTGGGCGCCCGCGGGCCGTCCCGTCGCCGCGCTGCGGGCACGTTCCACGGCGGAGGTGCGGGCCGCCGTCGCGGCCTGCGCGGACCTCGGGGTGGCGGTCGTGCCGAGAGGCGCGGGGACGGGCCTGTCGGGCGGCGCCAACGCCACCGAGGGCTGCCTCGTCCTCGACCTGTCCCGCATGGACCGGGTGCTGGAGATCGACGAGGAGAACCTGGTCGCCGTCGTCCAGCCGGGCGTCGTCAACAACGACCTGAAGGCCGCCGTGGCCGAGCACGGCCTGTGGTACCCGCCGGACCCCGCCAGCGCACCCTGGTCGACGATCGGCGGCAACGTCGCGACGAACGCGGGCGGACTGTGCTGCCTGAAGTACGGCGTCACCCGTGACTACGTGCTGGGCCTCGAAGCGGTCGTGGGCGGCCCCGCCGGGGCGTACGGGACCGCGGTGCGCCTCGGCCGGCGGACGACGAAGGGCGTCTCCGGCTACGACCTCGCGGGGCTGTTCGTCGGCTCCGAGGGGACGCTCGGCGTCGTCACGGAGGTCACCCTGCGGCTCCTGCCCGCACCCCGGGGCGTCCCGGGGACCGTGGTCGGCGCCTTCGACAGCCTCGTCGCCGCGGGCCGGGCGGTCGCGCTGTGCACGCGGCGCGGGCTCCGTCCCGCGGCCCTCGAACTCCTCGACCGGGCCTGCCTCCAGGCCGTCGAGGAGTGGAAGCACCTGGGGATCGGCGCGGAGGCGGACGCGCTGCTGCTGGCGCGGCTGGACGCGCCGGGCCCTGCGGGGGACGAGGAGGCGGAGGCCGTCGCGGCGGCGTTCCGCGACGCGGGCGCCCACTGGGCGGAGCGTTCCACGGACGCCGTGGAGGCGGAGGCGCTGTTCGAGGCGCGGCGGCTGGCCTATCCGGCCCTGGAGCGGCTGGGCCCGGTGCTGACCGAGGACGTGTGCGTGCCGCGGTCGGCCGTGCCGGCGATGCTCGCGCGCACGGAGGAGATCGCCGCGCGGCACGGAGTGCGGATCGCGACGATCGCGCATGCGGGGGACGGCAACCTCCACCCGCTGCTGATCACTCCCCCCGGGGACGGCCGGGCACGCGCGGCGGCTCAGTCCGCGTTCGAGGAACTGCTGGTGGAAGCCGTGGCGCTGGGCGGCACCGTGACCGGGGAGCACGGGGTCGGACTGCTCAAGCGGGGCGGCATGCGGCGGGAGCTGGGCCCCGAGGTGTGCGCGATGCAGGAGGCGCTCAAGCGGTCGCTCGACCCGCTCGGCCTGTTCAACCCGGGCAAGGTCGTCGGCGATCCGGCCGCCGGCGCGCCCGCGTAGCTCGCCGGGCCGTCCGGGCGCGAGCGGCGCAGGCACCGGTCACAGCGCCGGCGGGTCCTCCCCGACGTGCTCGCCGACGTTGTCGGCGACGGCGGCGGCCAGCAGCGCCGCCAGCAGCCCGGGGAACCGGGCGTCCAGGGCCTCGCGCCGCAGGCTCACGTAGCACCGCGTGCCCTCCTGCCGGGTCCGCGTCACACCGGCCTCGCGCAGTGTCTTGAGGTGGTGGCTGAGGGTGGACTTCGCCACCGGGGCGCGGAGTTGCCCCCATCCGCGCTCGGCGCCGTCCGCGAGGACGCGGACGATGCCCAGCCGGGTCGGGTCGCTCAGCGCCCCCAGCAGCCGCGGGAGGGCGATCTCCGCGTCCGCGGGAGACGAGTGGTCCTGCATGACACCACGCTACCGCGTGTTCGGCGACGGTCGAACATGCACACCGTCGCCCTCCCGGCCGGCACACCCGTGCCGCCGGTCCGGCCCTCCCCCGCCCCTTCGACGCCGGGGCTGTCACAAGCCGGAACCCTGCCCGGTCCCCCAGGTGTACCCCGGCACGCACGGCCGACCGTGTGAAGCGCGGGCAGCCGTCCGTCGTAATGTTTCATGTACGACGAACATCGAACACTGCTGAACGAGGAGGATCCATGCACACAAGGGAGCGGAGCCTGGCCGGCCAGGTGGCGATCGTCACCGGAGCGGGCTCCGGCATCGGACGGGCCACGGCCCTCGCCTTCGCCGGCGCCGGTGCCCACGTACTCGGAGTGGGCCGCCGCGAGGAGCCTTTGAAGGAGACGGCCGCGGCCGGCGAGAACATCGAGGTCCTGGCGGTCGACATCCGCGCCGAGGGGGCGCCGGAGGCGATCGTCGAGACGGCGGTGCGGCGCTGGGGCCGCCTCGACCACCTCGTCAACAACGCGGGCGCCACCGCGGTCATGCCGCTGGCCGAGACGGACGCGCGGGTGATCCACGACCTGCTCGCGCTCAACGTCGTCGCCCCCAGCCTGCTGGCGCACGCGGCGCTGCCGCACCTGCGGGCGACATCCGGGACGATCGTCAACCTCTCCAGCACGTACGGCCACCGCCCCATGGCCGGCGGCGCCCACTACTCCGCCTCCAAGGCGGCCGTCGAACAGCTGACGCGCAGCTGGGCCCTGGAACTCGCGGGCGAGGGCGTCCGCGTCAACTCCGTCGCCCCGGGCCCGACCCGCACCGACGTCATGCTGCACGCCGGGCTCAGCCCGGAGGCGGCGAACGACATGTACGCCTACGAACGGGAGCGCATCCCCACCCACCACATCGCCGGCGCGGAGGAGGTGGCGCACTGGATCCTGCGGATGGCGGAGCCCGCCGGGCGGCACGCGACCGGCCAGGTGGTGACCGTCGACGGCGGCCTCGAACTCGTCTGAGGGCCCGGCGCCCGCCGGCACTCTCCGCCCGCCGCGGCGCGCGCCCAGCGCATCCATGGTCCCGCAGCACATGGATCGGGGGCCGCCCGGCGGCGAGGGTGGGAGGAACGGGCAGGCAGGACCCGGCAGAACGCACCGAGGAGACGAGCGACCGTGACGGATCTACGAGGAAGGCTCGCCGTGGTGACCGGGGCGAGCGACGGGATCGGCCTGGAACTGGCCGTACGGCTGGCCGGCGAGGGCGCCGAGCTGGTCCTCCCGGTGCGCGACGGGGCCAAGGGCGCCGCGGCGCTCGCCCGGATCAGGGCGGCGGCACCCGGGGCGGTCGTCTCGACGCGGCCGGTCGACCTCGCCTCGCTGGACTCGGTCGGGGCATTCGCCGGCGCCCTGGTGGCCGAGGGCAGGCCCCTGCATCTGCTCGTCAACAACGCCGGGGTGATGGCGCCACCCGTCCGGCACGAGACGGCCGACGGGTACGAGCTGCAGTTCGGCACCAACCACCTCGGCCACTTCGCGCTGACCGCGCACCTCCTGCCGCTCCTTCGGGCGGGGGGTGCCCGCGTGACGACGGTCACCAGCAGCGCGGCCCGCGGCGGCAGGATCGACTGGGACGACCTGCAGAGCGCGGGGCGCTACGCCCCGGTGCGCGCCTACAACCGGTCCAAGCTCGCCAACCTCCTGTTCGCCCTCGAACTCGACCGGCGCGCCGCGGCGGGCGGCTGGGGCATCACGAGCAACGCCGCGCACCCCGGCACCACGCCGACCAACCTGTACGCGTCGGGGCCACGCCTCGGGCGCACCGGCCCCGCGCCGTACGAGGCCGTCGTGAAGCGGTTCGCCCGCTGGGGGCTGCTCGTACAGCCGGTGGAGGCGGGCGTGCTGCCGATCCTGCACGCGGCGACCCGTCCCGACGCGCGGGGCGGGTGCCTGTACGGGCCGGACGGCTGGGGGCAGTTCACCGGCCGTCCGACGCGGCTCGCGCTCCCCGGGCCGGCCCGGGACGAGGAGGCCGCCGCCCGGCTCTGGGGGATCTCCGAGCAGCTCGCCCGGGTCGAGTTCGCCCCGGTCTGACCTGCCCGCGCCCCCGGTCCGCGGGCGGGATCCCCGCACGGGGGCGCCGGTGGGACCATCGCCACGGGGGCGGCGGGGCGCCGGACCGCACTCCGCCGTTCCGGCACCGCGCGCACGCATTGGCACCGCCCTTCCCGGCGGCCCGACACGGACGGAGCACCATGGGCACGACCGACAGAGCCGCGCTGGCGGCATTCCTCAGGGCACGCCGTGCGGCCCTCCAGCCGGAGGACGTCGGCCTGCCCCGCGGCCGCCGCCGGCGCACCGGCGGGCTGCGCCGGGAAGAGGTCGCCGCGCTGTGCGACATGTCCGCGGACTACTACAGCCGGCTGGAACAGCCCCGCGGGCCGAACCCGTCCGAGCAGATGACGGCCGCGATCGCCCGGGGGCTGCACCTCTCGCTGGAGGAGCGCGACCACGTGTTCCGGCTCGCCGGGCACGCCACCCCCCGGCGCGTCCGGCGCGGCGACCACATCGATCCGGGCATCATGCGGATCCTCGACCGCCTCGCGGACACACCCGCCCAGGTGGTCAACCACCTCGGCGAGACGCTGAAGCAGACTCGTCCTGCGGTGGCCCTGATGGGCGACGAGACCGCGTTCACCGGTTGGGACCGCAGCCTGCACCACCGCTGGTTCACCGACCCCGCGGCCCGGCTGGCGCGCCCGCCGGAGGACCACGCCGAGCACAGCCGGCTCCTGGTGGCGGACCTGCACGGCGCCTTCACGCGCGACGGGCCCGGCTCGCGCGCCACCGAGCTCGTCGGTGTACTGCGCGACGCGAGCGCGGAGTTCAGGTCCCTGTGGCGGAAGCGTCCCGTGCCGGGCGGCTCCTGCGCGCCGAAGCGCTACCTCCATCCGCGGGTGGGCGAGCTGGAGCTGCACTGCCAGACGCTGCTCGACCCCGACCACTCCCAGCGGCTCCTGGTCCTCACCGCGGTGCCCGGCACGCGCAGCCACACGGGTCTCGGCCTGCTGGCCGTGCTCGGGCCCTGAGGGCGGACCGCCGAGGGCTCACCCTCCTCCGCACGCACCGCCCGCGCCCCCGCACCACCCGTACCACGCACGGCTCGCACCGCGCGCGCCGCGCGCACCACCCGTACCACGCGCACCTCTCACGCCCCCGCACCGGGCGTCACGCCGTACCCGGCCGCCCGGCTCCGTCGGCGCCACTGCCTCGGCGGACAGGCTCACCGGCGAGGAACGCCGCGACGCTGCCCCTGAACCGCGCCGGGTCGTCGAGCCACGGGAAGTGGCCCGCCCCCCGCTGCACGACCAGCCGCGAGCGCGGGAACAGGCCCGCGATCCTTGCCGCCACGGCCGGTCGGGGCCCGCCGTCCAGTTCGCCCGCGAGGACCAGCACCCGCAGGTCCGAGGCGGCAAGAGCCGCGCGGGCCGCCGGCGGGTCGAACGCGCCCGGCGCGGCGTACGCCCCGGCGGCCGGCTCGTTCGTCTGCGCGACCTCCCCGGACGCGTGGGCCCGGGCCGCCGCGTCCCAACGGCCGTAGAAGAAGGGGGTCGCCGCGTCGAAGTCGGCCTCGGACGGCTCTCCCGTCCACACCGTCTCGAAGGACGGGCGGGCGGCGGCGTACCACGGCTCGTCCCGCCGCAGGTCCGCGGCCTCCCGCCGCTCGGCGAGCGTGAAGTCGACCCCGAGGGCCCGGCCCCGCGCGGTGATCAGGACGAGCGAGCGGACCCGCCCGGGGTGCCGCGCCGCGTACAGGACGGCCAGGTCCCCGGCCGCGGAGTGGGCCAGCAGGTCGATCCGTTCGAGTCCCAGGTCCACGCGCAGCGCCTCGACGTCGCCGACCTGGCGGTCGACCCGGTACGTCGCGGGATCGGCCGGTTCCCCGGAGCCGCCCGTGCCCCGGAGATCGAGCAGCACGAGCCGGCGATCCCGCGCCAGCCCTCCCAGGTCGCCCAGGTAGGCGGAGGCCCGCATCGGCCCGCCCGGCAGGCACAGCAGCGGTTCACCGGTGCCGCGTTCGTGCCGGGCCAGCGGCGTGGCGTCGGGAGCGGCGAACACGGTGGTCGTGACGGGGAAGGACGAAACAGCGGCCATGGCGGACATGGCGGCCATCCTCGTGATCCGGGGCCGTCCCCCGCAAGGCGGTCCGCGCTCCTGGCGCCGACGGGCGCCCCGGAGCGCGGCCGGCCGCCGGCGCGCACCGGTACTCCCGCCGGTACGACGAACTTCCTTTTCACGCTCCCAGGTTACTTTGCGTTACTCCAGGTGACCGCTGGGCAGCCTTGTGTCCAAGCCGGTGATGTCCGGCTGTTCAGTGACAAAGGGAGAGAAGAGATGCTTCTTCCGGCGGACGACTGGAGCCCGCACGACGGGCCGGTCTCAGACGCCTCGGTCCCCCGGTGGATCGCCGACGTCTACGAGGGTGACCAGAACTGACGACGTGTCCGCCTTCGGCGGGTCCCGTTCCTTCGGCGTGGCGGTGCGGCTCGGCGGGTGGCGTGGGTCGCCCGGCGCGGTCCGCGCCCCGCGCCGGTTCCTTCATTCCTACGACCGAGAGGCCAAGGCCGCCACCCATGTGCGCTTCCCGCTCCGACGACGCGTTCCGCCCGCCCGACGCCTACCGCCAGCTGCTGGTGGAGGAGGTCCACGGGTGCCAGGTTCCCGACCCGTACCGCTGGCTCGAGGAGCCGGACAGCTCGCGCACGCGCACCTGGGCCGCCCGCCAGGACGCGCTGTTCGGCGCGCACCGCGCGACGTGGGTCGACCGTGAGGCGTGGAACCGCGCGCTCGCCGACGCGGCCGCGCCGTTTCGGATGTCCGCCCCCGTCAGCCGGGGCCGCCGCTCGTTCTCGGAGCGCGCGTGGCCCGGCCAGGAGCAGGCGCAGCTCTTCGCGGCCGAGCCCGACGCGTGGGAGCAGCCGCGCGAGTACCTGGTGGCCGACCCCGCGGCCGACCTCGGCCGCCGCACCCGCCTGGCCCTGTGGCGGCCGTCGTGGGAGGGCGACCGGGTGGCCTGCCAGTTCGCCCCGGACGGCGGGCACACCACCGTGCTGCTCGTGTACGCGGCCGACGGCAGCGGCCCGCTCGGCGAGCCGATCCCTGGGCTGCGCCACTCCCCCGTCGCGTGGCTTCCGGGAGCCGGCGCGTTCTACTACGTCTCGGGCTCCGAAGCCGTGGACGACCCGCTGCGGGTCAGGCTGCACCGGATCGGCCGCCCGCCCGCCGAGGACGAGGAGGTGTTCGGGGACACTGTCGGCCGCGCCACCCACTTCGGCCTGACGATCGCCCCCGACGGGACGCGGCTGATCGTCTCCGTCGTCACGGGAGCCGCCTCCGGCAACGACCTGTGGCTCGCCTCGGTCTCCCCGGCGGACCCGGCGCGGCCGAGCTGGCACAAGATCGTGGACGGCTCGTCCCAGGGTGCGCTGGCGTCCGTGCGCCTGCACCCGGACGGCACGGCCCGCATGCACACCGACCACCTGGCACCGCGCGGGCGCATCCTCGCCTCCACCGGCCCGCTGAGCCCCCGCCACGCGGCCGCCCAGTGGCGCGAGCTGGTGCCCGAGCATCCGCGGGCCGTGCTCGGCGACAGCGCCATGCTGCACCACCCCTCGCTGGCCGCGCCGGTGCTGCTGGTGCTGCGCACGACGGCCGCGGTGAGCCGTCTGACGGTGCACAACGCGACGGACGGCCAGGAGATGGCGGAGGTCCCGCTGCCCGGGACGGGGACGGTCACGGCGCTGCGCGCCGATCCGGCCGGCGGGCCGCGCGCCTGGTTCACGTACTCCGACTTCGGCACGCCGCCCCGCGTGTACTGCTACGACGCCACGACCGGCACGGTCTTCCCCTGGCAGGACTGGCCGGAGACGCCGGCCCCCGTGGCGCCGGCGGACCTGCCGTCCGACCCCGCGTACGCGCTGTCGGCGGTCCACAGCGTCCCGGCCCGCACGGGCCTGACGACACGCCAGTTCACGTACTGGGCGAGCGACAGCGTCCCGGTCACGCTCTTCCTGCTGAGCAGGGGTGACGCGGACGACGGCCCCCGCCCGCTGATGATCACGGGATACGGCGGATTCGGCGTGCTGATGAGACCGAGCTATCGCCCGATGGCCTACGCGTGGGCCGCGGCGGGCGGTGTCTTCGCGGTGGCGTGCGTGCGGGGCGGCGGCGAGGGCGGCCGGGCCTGGCACGAGGCGGGCAGCGGCCCGTTCGGCAGGGCGCGCGCGGCCGACGACCTCAACGACGCGGTGGAGTGGCTGATCAGGGAGGGATGGACGGACCGCACCAGGCTCGCCGCCTTCGGAGGTTCGAACGGCGGGCTGCTCGTGACGGCCGCCGTCATGCGCCGGCCCGACCTGTATGCCGCCGTGTCCGTCAATGGCCCGTTGACGGACATGGTGCGCTACGACCGCTTCGGCCTCGGCCGGACCTGGACGCAGGAGTACGGCACGGCCGAGGGGCACCGCAGGACCGCCGCGCTGCTCGAACTGTCCCCGTACCACCGCGTGACGCCGGGCGTGCGCTATCCCGCCACGCTGCTGTGCGGTTCCGCCGACGACGAGCACACGGGCGCCGAGCACGTGCGCAAGCTGTGCGCCGCGATGCAGCACGCGACGAACGGGCCCCCGGTCCTGATGCGCCGCGACCACCACGTGGCGCACGGCTCGACCTCGTCGGCCATGGAGGCCGACATCCTGACCTTCCTGGCCCTGCACACCGGCCTCGCGCCGCTGGGCAGCGTGCCCGAGCAGCGGGCCGGGTCGGGCCGGGGCAGGCACCGCGCGGCATCCGCCCAGTCCTCCGCGGTGCGGCTGTGGCGGTCCACGACGACCCACCACCCGGAGCCGGAGAGCTGAGGGGCGGTGGGGCCGGCGGGCCGTCGCCGCGGGCGGGGCCCCGGCGCACGGGCGGGCCCGTCCGCG
>NZ_JAKGCV010000550.1 GCF_021556455.1 Streptomyces fuscigenes
CACGGGCGGAGGCCGGGCCCCGGGGGCCCGCGCCCGCGCGGCGGCGGCCGGCCGGCAATTCGGATGCGCGCGGGCCGCCGGCCTTGGCAGGATGCGGACATGCCGATCGCCGACCTGCCCTCCGGGGTGTCCCTCGCCCACGAGACCTTCGGCGATCCCGCCGACGCCCCGGTACTGCTGGTCATGGGATTCGGCGCCCAGATGATCGCCTGGCACGAGGACTTCTGCCGGGCGCTGGCGGACCGCGGCCGGTACGTGATCCGCTACGACAACCGGGACAGCGGGCTGTCCACCTGGTTCGACGAGCACCCCGTCGACCTGGGCCGCTTCGTCGCCGCCGTGAGCACCGGGGACCTCGCGGCCGCCGCCGCGATGGTCCCCTACGGGCTGGCGGACATGGCCGACGACGGGCTGGGGCTGCTCACTGCGCTCGGCGTCGAGCGGGCCCACGTGGTCGGCGCGTCGATGGGCGGGATGATCGCCCAGACGATGGCCCTGAAGCATCCGGAGCGGGTGCTGACGCTCACCTCCATGATGTCCTCGACCGGCGAGAGCGACTACGGGCAGCCCAGTGCCGAGGCGCAGGCGGTGCTGCTGGGCCCGAAGCCGGCGGATCGCGCGGGGTACGTGGCGGCGGCGGAGCGGGAGACGGTGTGGGCGTCGCGGCGCTACGGCGACGCGGCCGCCCTGCGCGAGCTGGCGGCGGCGTCCTACGACCGGGCCCACCACCCCGCCGGGGTCGGGCGCCAGCTGGGCGCGATGATCCTGGCCGGTTCGCGCGCGGACGCGTTGCGCGGATTGCGGGTGCCGACCCTGGTGATCCACGGTCTGGACGACACGCTGATCGATCCCAGCGGTGGCCGGCGCACCGCGGAGCTGGTGCCCAGCGCCACGCTGCTGCTGGTCCCCGACATGGGCCACGACCGCCCGCGCGAGCTGTGGCCCGCGATCCTGGACGCGGTGGCCGCCCACACCGCCTGAGCACGCGCGGCGGCCGGCTCGTCGGCCCCGCCGGGCCAAGCACGCGGGCCCGGGCCCTGGCCGGCTGCCGGGCGCCGGGCGGACCGCCGCGGGTCAGGCGGGCATCGACCCGGGCGCCTCCGAGGGCTCGGGCCCTTCGGTCTGCTTGAGGAAGGCCCGCAGGATCTCCTCGCCCGCGAGGACGCCGGCCGTGGCCAGGGCCGTCACCCCGGGCGCGCTCCAGTCGCCGTCGGCGAGTTCGCCGTGGCCGGGGCGCCAGGCGCGGTCCGCGGCGGTGAGCAGATCCGCGTCCAGCAGGGAGTCGCCGGCGGCGAGGGTGAGTTCGGCGCCGGTGCGCCGGGCCACCTCGGCGAGCGCGGCGCTCTTGGTCAGCGGGCGCGGCACCACGTAGACCTTGCGGCCCTGGAGGGAGACCGTCCAGCCGCGCGTGCCGGCCCACGCGGTCAGCTCGGTGAGCCAATCGGGCGGCAGCAGCTCCCTGTTCACGACGGCGTACGCGAACAGGTCCTCGGCCGTGCGCTCCTTGAGCAGCCAGGCCGGGTCCGTTCCGGCCGACAGCCGTGCGGTCACCTCGTCGAGCGGCGCGCACTCGTCGGCCAGCCGGTCGCCCACCCGGGCCCGCCAGGCGGCGTCGGGGACGCCGTCGACGAGGATGTGCCCGCCGTTGGCGCAGATGGCGAACTCCGGCGTGGGGCAGGGCAGCCGGATCCGGCCGTACTGCTCGCGGGTGCGGGTGGTCGTCGGTACGAAGACCGCGGCGCGGGCGAGCGCGGCGAGGAGCCCGGCGGCGGTCTCGGTGAGGTAGGACAGCGGTCTGCCCTCGTAGACCTCGACGCACAGGAGCCGGGGCGCGGACGCGTCGGGCATGGTCAGCCCGAGCGCCGCGGCCGAGTAGAGGAGGGTACGGTCCAGGTCGCTCGCGACCAGTACGCGGCGGCGGTTCACTGCCCCGACACCGCCCGCCCGTCCGCTCCGGTCGCCCCGCGGGTGAACCTCGGGTGGATCAGGCCGACGCAGCTGTACGGGAGGCCGTCGACCTCCTCGACGGGGACCCCGCGCTGCTCGGCGAGCAGCCTCACGTGGTCCAGGTCGGGGCCCGCGCCGCGCTTCGCGAGGATCTTCCAGGGGACGCGCCGCAGCAGCACGCGCGTCGTCTCCCCGACCCCCGGCTTGACGAGGTTCACGTCGTGGATGCCGTACTCCTCGCTGATGCGCTCGACGGCGGCCCACCCCGCCCAGGTCGGCGAGCGGTCCGCGGCGAGCAGCTCCTTGACGTCCCTGCCGACGGCGTCGGCGACCTCCGCGAAGCGGGCGGAGACGGCGTCCAGGAAGAGCCCGGACACGTCCGCCTCCGCGAGTTCGCGGTAGAACTTCGCGCCGTGGAAGTCGTCGGGCCCCACCAGGTCGGCGCGCAGCACCGTCCGCGAGATCAGGCCGGAGACCGTCGAGTTGAGGCACGCCGACGGGATGAGGAAGTCCTCGCGCGTGCCGTAGGTCCGCACGCAGCCGCCCGGGTCCGCCAGCACGGCGACGGACGGGTCGAATCCCTCGAACTCTCCAATGGCTGCCGCGAGTTCGCGAGTAATGGCGCCCTTTCCCGTCCAGCCGTCGACGAACACCACGTCGGCCGGGTCGTGGTGGGCGGCGAGCCAGCGCATGGCCGTGGTGTCGATGCCCCGGCCGCGCACGATCGACACCGCGTAGTGCGGCAGGTCGACGCCGTGCCGGTGGGCGGCCCAGCGCCGCATGAGCACGCCGACGGGCGTGCCGGCGCGGGCCAGCGACACCAGCACCGGGCGGGGGGAGCGCTCGGCGAGGACGGTCTCGGTGACGGCTCCGACCGCGCGGGCGATGCGGGCCGCGGACGTGTCGAGCGCGGCCCGGAACAGCTCCTGGTAGGCGGCGCTCGGCTGGTACTCGACCGGCAGCGACTCCGCGTAGTGGGCGCCGCCGCTCTGGATGGCCTCCTCCCGCTCCTCGGTGGGGGCCTCGAGTTCGACGTCCGACAGGTCCTGGAGCAGCCAGCCGACCTCCTCGGGTGCGTACGAGGAGAAGGCGGGGCCACGCAGTGGCTCGGGCAGCATGGTCGTGTCCTGACGGTGTGACCGCGCGGGGCGGCGGGGGCCGGTGGGCGTTGTCCCGGGGCCCGGGGCGCCGGGAGCGCGGGTGTCGCCCGGGCCGCGGGAGGCGCCGGGCTCCCCGGTGGGGCGG
>NZ_JAKGCV010000551.1 GCF_021556455.1 Streptomyces fuscigenes
CCGTGATCGGACCGATTCTCGACCGGCTGCCGCCCGGCCGCCGCGCGGCTGAGCGCACGGTCGGCGTCGGGGTGCCGCGCCGGACCGTGCGCGGGCCGCGCGCCCGCTCACTCCTCCGGCGCCGCCACGTAGCGGAGCACGCCCCACATCGCCGACTCGTCGCCTGCGGCCCCGGCTTCCGGATCCCGCGGCGCCTCGCACGCGCCGAGGGCCGACGTCAGACCCCCGCCGTCGATGTCCATCCCGATCAGCACCAGCCGCGTCGCGCGCTCCTCACCGGGCTCCCACGGCTGAGGCGTGAAGCGCAGGAAGCGGCCGACGGCGTGCACCGCGTAGCGGTTCGCCGGGTCGGCCGCGCCGAAGTCCACGAAGCCCTTGATGCGGTACAGCCCCTCGGACCTGCCGTCCAGGAACGCCATCAGGCGCCGCGGGTCCATCGGCCGGTGCGTGACGAACGACGTGCTGTCGTAGGCCGCGTGGAGGTGGCTGCCGTGGTCCTCCGGCGCGAGCACGTCCTCGAACGACAGCTGCCCCACGCTCTCGCCCCGGGGACGCCGGTCCACCAGGAGTTCCGGGTCGAGCCGGCCGTGCGAGACGGCCACCGACGGGATGCCTGGCGCCGCGTTCGCGACGGCCGCGGCGGTCTTCGCGAGCCGCTCCTCCCCCGCCAGGTCGGCCTTGTTGAGCACCACCAAGTCCGCGACGGCGAGCTGCCGCTCCAGGCCGGGGTGGCGCTCGCGCGTCTCCTCGTAGCCCACGGCGTCCACCACCTCGACCAGACCGCCGTAGCGCACGCGAGGGTTGTCGGACGCCAGCAGCATGCGGACCAGTTCGCGGGGCTCGGCGAGGCCGCTCGCCTCGACGACCACCACGTCGATGCCGAGCCCGGGGTCCGTGAGCCGGCTCAGGTACGCGTCCAGTTCGCTCGCGTCGACGGCGCAGCACAGGCAGCCGTTGCCGAGCGAGACCATCGACGAGCCGACCTGGCCCGCGACCGTCATCGCGTCGATCTCGACGGCGCCGAAGTCGTTGACGACGACGCCGATGCGGGTGCCACGGCTCTCGCGGAGCAGGTGGTTGAGGAGCGTCGTCTTGCCGGCGCCGAGGAAGCCCGTGAGCAGGATGACGGGCACGGCCGCCGGGGCCCCGTCCCCGGCGCCGTCCTGGGCCGTGGCGGCTCCGGCCGCGCCGCGGCCCGCCGCGGCCTCGCCCGTGCCGGCGGCCCGTGCTCCCGAGGCCGTCGTTTCCGCGGCCCTCGTCCCCACTGGTGCGGACGGGCCCGCCGCGGTGTCGGGGCGGGGTGCGTACGCGGCGGGGCCGGCGTCGGGATCGGGCTGCGGCGGCGTCGTGGTCACGGGCCCCGATCGTAGTCGCGCCCGGCTCAGGGAGCGGGGACCGGCTGCGGTGGCGCCTGCCCCACGTACCGCGCGCCGGGCCTGATGATCTTCGGATCCGCCGCCTGCTCCAGGACGTTGGCGCTCCAGCCGACCACCCTGGCCACCGCGAACGTCGGCGTGAACATCGCGCGCGGCAGGCCGCACTGCTCCATGACGACGCCGGCGTAGAACTCCACGTTCGTGTGCAGCTCGCGGCCGGGCTTCAGCTCGGCGAGGATCGCCTCCACCCGCTCCTCGACGCGCACGGCGAACTCGATCAGCGGTCCGCCGAACGCCAGGCCGAGGGCCCGCAGCATGCGGGAGCGCGGATCCTCGGTGCGGTACACCGCGTGGCCGAACCCCATGATCCGCTCGCCCCGCCCGATCCTCTCCCTGATCCACGGGTCGATCCGCTCGACGGTCCCGATCGCGTCCAGGGTGTCGAGCGCGCGGGCGGGGGCTCCGCCGTGGAGGGGCCCCGAGAACGCGCCGACGCCCCCGACCAGGCAGGCCGCCAGGTCGGCACCCGTGGACGCGATGACCCGCGCGGTGAAGGTCGACGCGTTGAAGCCGTGGTCGACGGTGGCCACGAGGTACTGCTCCACGGCCCTGGCGTGCTCCGGGTCGGGCTGCGAACCGGTGAGCATGTAGAGGTAGTTGGCCGCGTGTCCGAGATCGTCGCGGGGAGCGACCGGCTCCAGTCCCTGCCCGATCCGGTGCAGCGCCGTCAGCAGTGTGGGCACGACGGCGCAGGTGGCGAGCGCGTCCTCGACGCGGCGCTCCGGGCCCGTGTCGTAGAGCGGGCGCAGGCCGGTGGCGGAGCCGTACAGCGAGAGCGCGCTGCGGAGCCCGGCGAGGGGCCCGGCCGACGCGGACGCCCGGGCGATCGCCGGCAGCGCCCGCGCGACCTCGTCCGGGAGGCGGCGCAGCGAGGCGACCTCCGCCGCGAAGGCGGCCGAGCGCTCGGCGTCCGGCAGCTCCCCGTGGAACATCAGGTGCCAGACGTCCTCGAAGCTGCGGCTCTCCGCCAGCTCGATCGCGGAGTACTGGCGGTAGTGGTAGAAGCCCTCGGCACCGCGCACGTCCCCGAGCGCGGTCTCGGTGACGACGACGCCCGCGAGCCCCCTCGGTACCTCGACGGCGGGTACTCCGCGGGCCGCCTGCGGCGTTCCGGTGTCCGACATGGTTCCTCCTTCTCGACGTGACTCGACTGTCCATCGTTGATAAATGACTGTCAATATTGATTCAATCAATGTGTAAGCCGATGGGTACAGTGTCGGCATGACGGACACGACGGGTGACGGCGGAACCGCCGGAAAGGCCCGGCTGACCACCCGCGAGGCCGCTCGGCGGCTCGGGGTGAAGCCGGAGACCGTGTACGCGTACGTCAGCCGGGGACAGCTCTCCAGCCGCCGCGACCCGGCGGGCCGCGGCAGCACCTTCGACCCCGCGGAGATCGACGCCCTCGCCCACCGGGCGCACCGCCCCGCTCCGGCCGACGGTGACGTGACGCGGCCGATCGAGACGGGTGTGACGCTGATCGGGGCGGACCGGTACTGGTACCGGGGCGTGGACCCGGTGGAACTGGCGCGCAGCCACCCCTACGAGGAGATCGCCGACTGGCTGTGGACGGGAACGCTCACCCCGGGACGGGAGTTCACGGCCCCGGCGGAGCTGCTGGCCGCCGCGCGCCGGGCGGTCGACGCGCTGCCCCCGCACAGCGGCGGCACCGACCGGCTCCGGGCGGCGGCGGTCGCCGCCGCGGTGGCCGATCCGCTGCGCTTCGACCTCTCGCCCGAGGCGGTGCTCGG
>NZ_JAKGCV010000552.1 GCF_021556455.1 Streptomyces fuscigenes
GTACGCGCCGCCGCGGCCGGCCGTCCGCGGACCGGCCCCGCCGGCGGTCGCGACCCGGGGCCGCGAGCGCCATCCGGCGCTGCGGGCCAAGGGCCGCTCAGCCCGCGACCGCCTCGTAGATGCTGAAGCCGGCGAGCGCGACCATCACCAGCGCGGCGATCTTGGTGATCAGCCGCAACGGCACGTGCTTCATGAGCGTCCGGCCGCCGAGGATGCCGAGGCCGCCCACGGCCCACAGCCCGAGGACCGCGCCGATGCCGACGGACACGGGACTGTCGTAGCGGGCCGCGAGGTTGGCGGTCATGATCTGGGTCAGGTCGCCGAACTCGGCCACCAGGATGAGCATGAAGCCGGCCCCCGCCACCTTCCAGAAGGACTGGTCGGCGGGCGGCTTGATCTCCTCGTCCTCCTCCTCGGTCTTCTTGAACAGGAGGACCGCCGCGCCCGCGAGGAAGAGCGCGGCCACCACCCCCTGCACGAGCCGGTGGGGCAGCAGGGTCAGGACGCTGCCGGCCGCGATGGCCAGCGCGACATGGACGGTGAAGGCCGCCGCGACCCCCACGAACACGTACGAGGCCCGGTAGCGGGTCCCCAGCATCAGGCCGGCGAGAGCAGTCTTGTCCGGCAGTTCGGCAAGGAAGATCACGCCGAAGACGATCGCCATGACGGTGAAACTGATCACTGGTCGTTTTCCTCAATCGGTCGGGCGCACCGCACCGAGAGGCGAATCGCACGAAGGAACGACCACGTCGGCACGGCAGCGTCGTCGGACCCCCGGCGGGCATGCCGGTGGTGGCACCACAAACACTGCGGCCGAAGGTCTCGCTGACACACCGCGCGAGCGGTCGTCCCCGGGCGCCGGCCAGGTCAGGAACGTGTTCCTGGGCCCAGCAGCATGTCGACGGTCCGGCGTAGAGCTACTCCCCTTCTGCACCCACCACCCTACGTCACGGCGCGTTCGGGCCGCCCCGCCCGGGCGGCCGGGGTGGCCCGGATCACGCACGCCCTCTTGTCCCTGACGTGCACACGACGCCAAGCTGTCATCCGGCGACCGCTTCGCGGAAACCCCACTTCGCCACGCTGGCAGCCGAGTTGTCCTCCACACCCCCACCGAGGGAGTACACGCATGCCGCAGATCTACGCGCGTCACTCGCACCCCGCCCGTCCCGCCTCCCACGACGCCCGGCCCCGCACCCGCACCCGCACCCGCCGGGGCCTGCTGTCGGCCGGCGGCCTCGCCGCGGCGGCCGCCGCGCTCGTGACCGCGGCCGGGGTCCTCACGGCGCCGGCGGCGCAGGCCGCGCCGCCCACTCCGATCGCCGCCTCCACGGCACGCAGCTACCTGAGCGGGCTGACGGTCAAGGCGGAGGGCTCGACCAGCGGGTACAGCCGGGACAAGTTCCCGCACTGGATCATCCAGTCCGGCACCTGCGACACCCGGGAAGTCGTGCTCAAGCGCGACGGCACGGGCGTGAGCACCGACTCCGGCTGTGCCGCGACCGCCGGCACCTGGCACTCGGCCTACGACGGCGCCACCTGGACCGCGGCGTCGGACGTGGACATCGACCACGTGGTCCCGCTCGCGGAGGCCTGGCAGTCCGGCGCCTCGGCCTGGACGACCGCCCAGCGGCAGGCGTTCGCGAACGACCTCACCCGTCCGCAGCTGATCGCCGTCACCGACAACGTCAACGAGTCGAAGGGCGACCGCGACCCGGCGGAGTGGCTGCCGCCGAGCGCCTCGTACCACTGCACGTACGCGCGGATGTACGTGCAGGTGAAGCACTACTACGACCTGTCGGTCGACTCGGCGGAGAAGACGGCCCTGCAGGGCGTCCTCAACGGCTGCTGACCCCTGCCGACCCTGCCGGGCAGCGTCGACCGCCGCCGGCGGGGTCGGAGGCCGTCGACGACCTGCGGGCCGGGGCGGAGACCGGCGGCGGTGGACACCGGGTGCCGGACGCCGCGCGCCCGGCACCGGGCAACGGGCACGGCGGCGGCCCGAGAGCTCCGGCGGACACGCTCCCTTCGGCACCCCCGTGGTCGAAGGGAGCGCGTGCCGCGCCACCGTCCCGGACCTCCGGCGCAGCGGCCGACGGCCGTGCGGACCCGGCGGTCACCCGGGTGCGCACGGCGCCGGCCACCGCACGCGGCGGCCGGACGGGTCAGCAGTCCGGGACGCCCGCGATCTTCTCGCCGCCCTTGATGAACACGTTGCTCATGTACAACGCGTCACTTCCGCCGGGCAGTTCGACCAGGGACCACCAACTGCTCGTGCCCTGGGGCTCGGTGACCGTGTCGCCGGGCGTCTGGCAGATGTCGATCAGCTCGCCGGGTCCGAACTCGGCCGGCGAGGGAGCGGCGACGTGCGGCGCGTTGTGCAGGCGCACGTTGCTCGCCCAGACCGTCACCGGTACGCCGGGGTCGGCCGAGGCGGGACTCGCCGGCGCGGGGCCGGCCGAGGCGGACGCGGTGGGCACCAGCAGCGCGGCGGCCGCCGCCGCGGCGGTGACGAGGACGGCTGCCGCGCGCGGGCGGCGGGCCGCAGGGCGGCCGTGGATGCGGATCATGGGAACCCCGTTTCTGTCGTGCGGGCCGTGCGGCCCACTCGCGCGGTACACGTCCGGGGCGGGCCGCCCGTATGACACACCGCCATGTGGCGTGCGTCACAGATCATCCTCACACGCAGTCGGGTACCGCGCCCGCGTCGCGCGTCCGCACGCCGGGCAGCCAGCCCTTCAGGCCGTGGGGTCCGCGCACGCGGTACCAGCGGGCCGACGCGTGGCCCACCTCGTCGCGCACGGTCGTGCCCTCGACGGCGCAGCTCGCGGTGAGGCGGTCGCCGTTCCAGACCGCTCCCGCGCGGTTTCCGGGCGCCGCGTAACGGGCGTGCGGATCCACGGCGACGCGCAGCGCGCAGTTCGCGGTGCGGGGCTGCCGGCAGTCCCGCTCGACGTTGTAGACGGTGATGACCACCGGCCGCGACCCCGCCGGAGGGACCGGTCCGCCCCCGCCGTCCGGCCGTACGACGAGCCACGAGCCGAGCGCGACCGCCACGACCACGACCGCCGCGAGCACGGCGGCGAGGGGCCTGCCGGCGAGCCGGCGGCGCGGTGGTGCCTGCTCCGGCGCGGCGCGCACCCGCTCCCACAGACCGTGCGGCACGGCGATGGTGTCGTCCGCGG
>NZ_JAKGCV010000553.1 GCF_021556455.1 Streptomyces fuscigenes
CCGGGCATCCCCGCCCCGCGGCATCCCGCACCCGCGGCACCCGGCCTCCCGCCCTTGCGGGACGTACGGGCCCCGGGCGCGCCGGGCGCGGCCCGAAGGCACCCCGCCCCGGGGCGCCCGTCGCCCGAGCCCCGGGAGCACGAACGCCGTACCCGCGGCCCCGCCACCCCCGCGCCGCCCGCGGGCGGTTCGCGGGCAATGCCCTGCCCAGCGGATGCGGGCGAGGAGAACATCAGGGAAACACCGGGTCACATTTCCGCGACCGCCGGTTTCTCATCACAAATTAATCACACAATTGGTGCCTATATCCTGGGCGCTACAGGGCCCCGGACGCAGGGGCTTTCCGACGAAGTTGGGGCTTGGTGCATGTCCGTCAAGGTCAGCGTGGTCATTCCGGTGTACAACCCGGGCCCGTACATCGAGGACTGCATTGCGTCCCTGCTGCGGCAGAGCCTTCCCGACGACGCCTATGAGGCCATCTTCGTCGACGACGGATCCAGCGACGGCACCCCCGAACGGCTGGACCGCCTGGCCGCCGAACACCCCCACATGCACGTCGTGCACCAGGAGCCCTCGGGCTGGTCGGGACGCCCCCGCAACGTCGGAACCGACCGCGCCCGGGGCGAGTTCGTGATGTACGTCGACAACGACGACTGGCTCGGCGACGAGGCGCTGGAGCGGATGTACGACTACGGCGTGGCCAACGGCGCCGACATCGTCGTCGGCAAGATGGCCGGCAAGGGCAGGCCCGTCCCGCTGGAACTCTTCCGGGTGAACCGCCCGAAGGCGAACGTCGACAACGCCCCGCTGATCGACAGTCTCACGCCGCACAAAATGTTTCGCAAAGAATTCCTCGAAAAGCATCACATCCGCTTCAAGGAAGGCAAAAGACGACTCGAGGACCACGTCTTCCTCGCCGAAGCGTATCTCCTCGCCTCGTCCGTCGCGGTGCTGAGCGATTACGTGTGCTACTACCACGTAAAACGCGACGACGCCTCGAACGCGGGCTTCCAGCGCTTCGACCCGGTGGGCTATTTCAAGAACCTGCGCGAGGCCCTCGACGTCGTCGAACGCCTCACCGAGCCCGGGCGGCTGCGCGACAAGCTCTACCGCCGCTGGCTGCGCAACGAGATGGTGGAGCGGCTGCGCGCGCAGCGCTTCCTCGCGCTCCCGGAGGACTACCGCAAGGAGCTGTTCGACGAGATCCGCGCCGTGGTCACGGAGCGGATGGGCCCCGGCGTCGCGGCGGGTCTGCAGCCCACCCAGCAGGTCACGGCCGCGCTGATCACCACCGACCGCTTCGAGGACCTCGAGGCGTACGCGCGCTGGGAGGCCGGGATCAAGCCCACCGGGCGGCTGGAGAGCCTGGAGTGGGACGACGAGGGCCGGCTCGCCGTGGGCCTGACCGCCGAGTTCCAGCTCGACGGGTCGCCGCTGCCCTTCCGCACGGCCGGCGGGGAGCCGCGGCTCGAGCTGCCGTTCGACGCGGCGACCACCGACGTGCTGCGGGAGGCCGGGGCGAACATCCGGGCCACCGTCGACCAGGCACGGGTGGGCCTGGTCGTCCGCGAGCGCTCCAGCGCCGCCGAGTTCTACCAGCCCGTCGACTTCACCGTCGAACGGGTGCCGGTCGGCCCCCAGGGCGCGGACGGGGTCGGCGGCGAGGGGAAGCAGGCCGACGGTGCCTTCCGCATGGTCCTGCGGGCCCGTGCCACGCTCGACCCGGAGACGGCGACCGGCGGCGGCCCGCTCGGCGCCGGCATCTGGGACGTGTACGTGCGGATCATCGCCTGCGGCTGGTCCAAGGCCGTCCGCTTCGGGTCGGTGCGCGACGAGACCGTCGACAAGTCCCGCAGGGGCGCGCTCAGCGGCTCGCCGCGCAGGCTCGTACTGCCGTACTGGACCGAGGGATACGGCAACCTCTCGCTCGACGTGGACTGCGCGACCAACTGGATCGGCAAGGACCTCGCGCCGCTCGGACCGCAGGACCTCACGGTGCGCGAGAACCGGCTCCGCTTCCCCGTGCCCCTGCACACGGGCGGCGAGGAGGAGGCGCTGCTGCGCTTCCGGCCCGTGCGCAAGGGCGGCGCCCTGGAGGCCCACGCCACTCTGGCGCCCGGCGAGGGCGGTGCCGTGCTCGCGGCCCCACTCCCGGCCGAGAAGCTCGCCCGGGGCGTGTGGACCATCGACGTCGGCGTGCCCTCGGCCCGCCGGGGCGGCGCGCCCCGCTGGACCCCGCTGTCCGTGGGGGTGAAGGTCCGGGCCGACGGCCGGGCCTCGTTCGAGCCCGCCGCGTCCCTGACCCGGTCGGCGCGTCCCAGGTCGCTGCCGCGGCGGATCATGGGGAGGGTGCGCCGCATGTTCAGCGGGGCGTGAGGCGCGTCCGTACCCACCCGGCAGCATCGAACGAGAGAGCAGAGCCCATGCGACCCCTGTCCATCGAAGGCGCCTGGATCCACGAGCCCAAGGTCTTCCCCGACGACCGCGGCTCCTTCCACGAGTGGTTCCGCGCCTCCGACCTGCGCGACGCCGACGGCCACGAGCTGGAGCTCGCGCAGGCCAACTGCTCCGTCTCCCGGCGCGGGACGCTGCGCGGCATCCACTACGCGGACGTGCCGCCGAGCCAGGCCAAATACGTCAAGTGCGTGCGCGGTGCCGTCATCGACTTCATCGTGGACATCAGGACGGGCTCACCCACCTACCGCAGCTGGGAGGCCGTGCGCCTGGACGACCAGACGCACCACGCCGTGTACCTCTCCGAGGGGCTCGGGCACGCGTTCTTCGCTCTCAGCGACGACGCCACCGTCGTCTACCTGTGCTCCGCGGGCTACGCCCCCGAGCGCGAGCACGGCATCGACCCGTTCGACCCGGAGCTCGACATCGACTGGCCCGAGGGCATCGAGCCGCTGCTGTCGCCGAAGGACGCCGAGGCGCCCACGCTCGCGGAGGCGGAGCGGCAGGGCCTGCTCCCGTCGTACGAGGAGGCCAGGGCGTTTCGCGCGCAGCTGCGCGGCACCGCCGGCTGATCCCCGGCGGCCCGCGCCCGAGGCCCTGTCCAGCAGGTGAAAAGACGGGCCGCGGCCAGTGACCGTGCGCGTACGCTGACCGGCGCGAGACAGTGCCCGGCGCCCCGCGCCGCCCGCCCCGGTCCGCGCGCCGCGGCCGGCCGCGGCGCGCGGA
>NZ_JAKGCV010000554.1 GCF_021556455.1 Streptomyces fuscigenes
GGGGACGGTGCCCGCGGCCGGCCCGCGGCCCGGGTGCCCGGGTGCGGCAGGCCCGCCGGGAGCGCCCGCGGCCCCGAGGGGCGCCCAGGGCCCGTCCGTCTGCGCGGACTCCTCCTCCCGCGCCCTGGCCATGAGCGTCGCCCCGGCGACCGCGCCCGGCATGAGCAGGATCGGGACCACCGGCACGAGGAACGCCAGGGTCAGCGGCACACCGAAGCCCAGGGCCATCGTCCGGCGCCCCTTGAGCCAGGCGAGCTGCTCGCGCGCGCCGACCCGGCGCCGCTCCATGGCGACCGCGGTCAGCTCCTGGGTCAGGTAGAACCCGGACACGCAGAAGCCGACGGCGGGGACGACGCTCTGGCCCAGTACGGGGACGAAGCCGAGCGCGAAGAGGACCACGCCCCAGATCGCGACCCGCACGAGCACGTAGAGGCTGTTCTTGACGGAGACGAGGATCCCGCGCCCCCACGACAGCCCGGATGCGGGCACCGTGCCGTCGGGGGACTCGGCGCGCTCGACCGCCTCCGACAGCGCCTCGTAGAAGGGCTGCCCGACGAGCAGCGTCACGGCCGTGAAGGTGACGACGGCCAGGAACAGCCCGAGGGCGAACAGCAGCACCGTCATCCCGCCGCGGAACAGCCCCTGCCAGGGGGACGCCCAGCCGTCGGCGAAGGGCGTCGCCCAGGACACCGCGTCGTCGGCGCCGTAGGCGAGGGCGATCAGCGCACCCGCGTACACCACCAGCGTCACCAGGCCCGGCAGCAGCCCGAATCCCCACCAGCGGCCGTGGGCGGCGACCCACCGCTGCCCCTGCACCAAAAAGCGGAAACCCGCCCCGAGATCGCCCATGCGGGCCACCTTAACGGGACGGGTTCCGGGTGCGCCCGCGGCCGGGGGCCGGGACGCGCGCCTTCGCGGGGATCAGGCCGCGGAGAGGGTCACCTCGATGTTGCCGCGGGTCGCGTTGGAGTACGGGCAGACCTGGTGCGCCTGCTCCAGCAGCTCCTTCGTGGCCGCCTCGTCGAGCGTCGGCACCGACGCGACGAGCTCGACGGCGAGGCCGTAACCGCCGCTGGGGAGCTTGCCGATGGAGACCTTCGCCGTCACCGTCGAGCCCTTGATGTCCAGCTTCCGCCGGCGCGCCACACCGCTCATCGCGCTCTGGAAACAGGCGCTGTACCCGGCGGCGAACAGCTGCTCCGGGTTCGTCCCCTCGCCGCTGCCGCCCATGTCCTTCGGGGGGTTGACGACGACGTCGAGCTTGCCGTCGTCCGATGCGACGCGGCCGTCCCGGCCGTTCTCGGCCGTCGCGACGGCCGTGTACAGGGGCTGTATCTGCTCAATCGACATGTGAGCCGTGTCCGTTCTGCTTGGCGCCGCGACTCGCGCCCACGATCGCGGCGGCGTGGATCCAGATTAGCGGTCGAGTGAAACGATCATCTTGCCGGTGTTGGCACCGCGCATCACACCGAGGAACGCGTCGAAGCCGTTCTCGATTCCCTCGACGACCGTCTCCTGGTGCTTGAGGCTGCCGTCCGCCAGCCAGCCGGCCATGTCCTTGACGAACTGCTCACGCAGGCCCATGTGGTCCATCACGATCATGCCCTGCATGCGCAGACGCTTCGTCAGGACCTGGGTCATGTTGCGCGGCGCGGCGGGCGGTTCGGTGGCGTTGTACTGCGCGATCATTCCGCACAGCGTGATCCTGCCGAAGTTGTGCATGCGGGAGATCGCGGCCTCGAGGTGGTCGCCGCCCACGTTGTCGAAGTACACGTCGATGCCGTCGGGCGCGGCCGCCTTGAGCTGCTCCTTCACGGAGCCGTTCTTGTAGTTGAAGGCCGCGTCGAAGCCGAACTCCTTGCGCAGCAGCTCGACCTTCTCGTCGGTGCCCGCGGAACCGATGACGCGCGAGGCGCCCTTGATCTTCGCGAGCTGGCCGACGATGCTGCCGACCGCGCCGGCCGCGCCGGAGACGAAGACCGCGTCGCCCTCCTTGAAGGAGGCCGTCTCGAACAGGCCCGCGTACGCCGTCAGCCCCGTGACGCCCAGCACTCCGAGGTAGGCGGGCAGCGGCGCCTGCGAGGCGTCGACCTTCACCGCGTGGCTCGCGGGGAACTCCGCGTACTCCCGCCAGCCGAGGCCGTGCAGGACGTGGTCGCCCACGGCGAACCCGTCCGCGGCGGAGGCGACGACCTCGCCGACCGCGCCGCCGTCCATGGGCCGGTCGAGCTCGAAGGGCGGCACGTACGACTTGCCCTCGTTCATGCGGGAGCGCATGTAGGGGTCGACCGAGAAGTACAGGTTCCGGACCAGGATCCGGCCCTCCCCGGGTTCGCCGACCGGAATCTCGCGCAGGGCGACATCGTCCGGCACGGGCCAGCCCTCGGGGCGGGACACCAGGTGCCAGGCACGGCCGGAAGCGGGAAGAGCGGTCATGATCCGGATACCTCCTTGGAGCGTTGCGTTGCGCGGATGCGGCAGCGGTGGCCGTCCGGCGGGCGCGCCCCGGATCCCGTCGCCGGGAGGGACCCGCCCACCAAAAGGTTCACCACCTGAAAGAACTCTGCATCTACATATTTCAGGTTGTCAAGTAAATGGGTATTCTGTGTCCATGGCCACCACCAGACGCGACCCGCTCACCCTCGAAGTCGTCCAGCTCATCGGCTCCGTCGTGGCCCGCTACTACGAGGAGTACGACCAGGCCGCGGCCGAGCACTCGCTGACCGGCGCCCAGGCGCGCGTCCTGGGCCTGCTGTCCCTCGAACCGCTGCCCATGCGCCGGATCGCCCAGAAACTCAAGTGCGAGCCCTCCAACGTGACGGGGATCATCGACCGGCTGGAGGGGCGCGGCCTGGTCGAGCGCCGCCCGGACCCCGACGACCGCCGGGTCAAGGTCGCCGCCGTCACGGAGACGGGGCTGACCACGGCGGGACTGCTGCGCGACTCGCTCGACTTCGCCCGCGAGCCGCTCGCCGACCTGTCGGAGGAGGAGCGCAGGACCCTGCGCGACCTGCTCAAGCGCATGCTCGGGGACGGGTCGGGCATCGACGGCGCCTGAGCCCGCACGGGCGTCGCCGCCCACACGGGAGTCGCCGCCCGGGCGGCGGTGCGGGACGCGGCGCCGGCCGCACTGCCGGGCGGCGATCCGCCGCCGTGACGCGGACCGCCGCCCG
>NZ_JAKGCV010000555.1 GCF_021556455.1 Streptomyces fuscigenes
CGCCGCGGGGCGTCCGCCTCCCGGCGGCACCCCGCGTACTACGCCGGGAGTACGTGCGCACGACGGGCCGCCCTCCCGCGGCGGCCCTCCCGCAGGCGTGTGCGCGGGCCTACTCCGGGGAGCCGGCCCTGCGGTGGTCCGCCTCCTCCGCCTCGACGGCCGCCTCGGCGTCCGCGGCCTCCGGCACCGCGACCGGGTCCGTCGTGCGGGCGGCGCCCTCCCTGCGGTCGAACGCGTTGAGCGCGCGCCGCGCGAGCGGATGCGTGCGCACCAGGCCGGCCAGCGTCGTGGAGCCGCGCACGATGTCCGTGAAGGCGTTCCACGCGGGCCTGATCGTGGTCAGGACGCCGTGTATCACGGCGGGGCGACGCTCGAAGATGGCCAGCATCCGCCGCCCGACCGCCATCTCCACGCCGAGGCCGGCCTTGATCGCGAACGCGTAGTTCAGCGCCTGCCGGCGGGCGTCCACGGCGTCGTGGGACTCCGCGATCCGCACGGCCCACTCCCCCGCGAGGCGGCCGGAGCGCAGCGCGAAGGAGATGCCCTCGCGCGTCCACGGCTCCAGCAGCCCCGCCGCGTCGCCGCAGACCAGCACCCGTCCGCGGGAGAGCGGGGAGTCGTCGCTGCGGCAGCGGGTCAGGTGGCCCGAGGAGACGGCGGGCTCGAAGCCGGCGAGGCCGAGGCGCGCGACGAAGTCCTCCATGTACCGCTTGGTGGCGGCCCCTTCGCCGCGTGCCGAGATCACACCGACGGTGAGGGTGTCGCCCTTGGGGAACACCCAGCCGTAACTGCCCGGCAGCGGGCCCCAGTCGAGGTGGATGCGGCCCTTCCAGTCCTCGGCGACGGTGGGCGGCACGGGGATCTCGGCCTCCAGGCCGAGGTCGACCTGGTCGAGCTTCACGCCGACGTGGGCCCCTATGCGGCTGGCGCTGCCGTCTGCGCCGACGACCGCGTGCGCGAGGACCGTCGCGCCGCCGTTCAGCACGACCGCGACCGTGCGCCGGTCGGGCACGGCGGGACCGTGCTGCTCGACGCGGGAGACGGTGACGCCGGTGCGCAGCACCGCCCCCGCCTTCTCGGCGTGCTCGACCAGGCTCGCGTCGAACTCGGGCCGGTTGATGAGGCCGAAGAGCATGCGCTTGGAGCGTCGTGTGCGCGTCAGGCGGCCGTTCAGCGAGAACGTCACCGCGTGGACCCGGTCCTTGAACGGCAGTTCGAAGCCGGGGGGCAGCGCGTCGCGCGAAGGTCCGATGATTCCGCCGCCACAGGTCTTGTAGCGGGGCAGCTCCGCCTTCTCCAGGAGCAGCACCCGACGGCCCGCGACGGCCGCCGCGTAGGCCGCGGACGCTCCGGCAGGTCCTGCGCCGACCACGACGACATCCCACACCGGCTCGTCGCTCTCCAGGCCGGCGTCTGCGTTCTCGCTGCTCACGGTGTGCTTCTGCTCCCGACTTGGCGTGTTGCACTGTTGACGGACGGCATCCTACGGCGCGGGCCCCGCGGACCCGCTGTGGGAGGATCATCCTGCCATCGGCCCATGTGAACCGACCGCAACCACCCGTACAACGTGTCATCCCTCAGGAGCGTGCCCATGACCACGGATCCGATCGCGGAAATCGACCCGATCGCACAGACAGTCGCTTCCCTCATGCCGAAGGCGAAGGCGGAACTGTCGGAGCTCGTGGCGTTCGCCTCCGTGGCCGACCCCGCCCAGTACCCGAAGAGCGAGTGCGAGGCGGCCGCGAACTGGATCGCGGACGCGCTGCGCGCGGAGGGCTTCGAGGACGTCGAGCTGCTCGACACCCCCGACGGCACCCAGTCCGTGTACGGGCGCCTCGCGGGTCCCGAGGGCGCTCCGACGGTGCTGCTGTACGCGCACTACGACGTGCAGCCGCCCCTGGACGAGGCGGGCTGGACCTCGCCGCCGTTCACGCTGACCGAGCGGGACGGCCGCTGGTACGGGCGGGGCACCGCCGACTGCAAGGGCGGCGTGCTGATGCACCTGCTCGCGCTGCGCGCCCTCAAGGCCGCGGGCGGCGTCCCGGTGACCGTGAAGGTCATCGCGGAGGGCTCGGAGGAGCAGGGAGGCGGCGGGCTGGAGCGCTACGCGGAGCAGCACCCCGACCTGCTCACCGCGGACGCGATCGTGATCGGCGACACCGGCAACTTCCGGGCGGGCGTGCCCACCGTCACGGCGACCCTGCGCGGCATGACGATGCTCGCGGTCCGCGTGGACACCCTGGCGGGCAACCTGCACTCCGGCCAGTTCGGCGGGGCCGCCCCGGACGCCCTGGCGGCGCTGGTGCGGATGCTCGACTCGCTGCGCGCCGAGGACGGCTCCACCACGATCGACGGCCTCGCCGCGGACGAGGACTGGCGGGGACTCACGTACGAGGAGGCCGACTTCCGGGCCGACGCCGGCGTGCTGGACGGGGTCGGGCTGATCGGCTCCGGCTCGGTCGGCGACCGGATCTGGGCCCGCCCGGCGGTGACCGTGCTCGGCATCGACTGCCCGCCGGTCGTCGGCGCGACCCCGTCCGTGCAGGCGAGCGCCCGGGCGGTGATCAGTCTGCGGGTCCCCCCGGGCCAGGACGCCGACGAGGCGAGGGGCCTGTTGGCCGCGCACGTCCGGCGGCACGTGCCGTGGGGCGCGAAGGTCGAGATCGAGGACATGGGCCAGGGCCAGGCCTTCCGAGCCGACACGTCGAGCGCCGCGTACACGGCCATGGCCGACGCGATGGCGGTGGCGTACCCGGGGCAGGAGATGCAGACGGCGGGCCAGGGCGGCTCCATCCCGCTGACCAGCACGCTGGCGGGCCTGTACCCGGACGCGGAGATCCTGCTCATCGGCCTGAGCGAGCCGGAGGCGCGCATCCACGCGGTCGACGAGAGCGTGGACCCGCAGGAGCTGCGCCGCCTGTCCGTCGCCGAGGCCCACTTCCTGCGCCGGTACGCGGAGTCCCGCAAGGCCTGACGCCGGCGGGCCCGGTGCGCCCGTGCCGCGGCCGCCCGAGGGCGGCCCGCACGGGGGCACCGAAGCTCCGGCGGCCGCCGGCCGCTGCGGGAACACCTCGGGCTGGACTTCGCCGCGGCCAACACACTGGAGATCGTGGACGGCGTGCTGACCGGCCGGGTCGTCGGCGGGGTCGTCGACC
>NZ_JAKGCV010000556.1 GCF_021556455.1 Streptomyces fuscigenes
GGCGGTCGGCGGGTTCACCAGCCGCCGGGTTCAGCAGTCGGCGAGATCGGGCCGCCGTCGAACTGGAAGACGCCCAGGCCGGACCCGGCTCATGAGGCCTGGAAGCGGTAGCCGAAGCCGCGGACGGTGTGGATGCAGCCCGGATCGCCGCCGGGCGCGCCGAGCTTGCGGCGGACGCGTTTCACGCACGCGTCGACCAGGCGTATGTCGCCGTGGTAACTGTGCTCCCAGACGGCCTCCAGCAGCTGCTGGCGGCTGAGGACCTGCCCGGGCGACGCGGACAGGGTCAGCAGGAGCCGCAGTTCGGAGGGCGCGAGGGGCACCGGCCTGCCGTGGCGGCTCACCACGAGCGCGGCCCGGTCGATGGTCAGTGCCCCGTGCGTCTCCAGCGGTGGCCGCCCGGGCGCGGCGGCCCGTGTGTCGAACCGGCGCAGCAGGGCGCGGATGCGGGCTTCGAGGACGCGGGCCCGGACGGGTTTGACGACGTAGTCGTCGGCGCCCGCCTCCAGCCCGACAACGATGTCGACGTCGTCGCCCCTGGCCGTCACCATGATGATCGGCACCTGGTCGCGCTCCCTGATCCGGCGGCACACGTCGAGGCCGCCGAGGCCGGGCAGCATGAGGTCGAGCACCACCACGTCGGGCCGGACGCGGTGCAGGAGGTCGAGGCCGTCCTCGCCGGTCGCGGCGGCGAAGACCTCGTGGCCGGTGTGCCGGAGGGCCAGCAGCACACCCTGGCTCACGGCGGGGTCGTCTTCGACGAGCAGGACTCGGGACATCGGGCCAGTATCGGCGACGGCCCACCGCCGCCCGGCGGGCGGGCGCGTGCCGTGCGTCACTTGTTGCACAACGATCACACAGCGCCGGGCGCGGTGTGCCGGGCGCGACGGGCGGCGATCCGAGGGCCGATGCCGGTTCCCGGCGCGGGGTTTCGGCCCACGCGCGGACATGCGGCGGGCGCACGCCCGCGGTCCGCCGCCCTGCCCGCATCCCGGACCGCCGTGCGTCCGGACCGGGCCGCGCGTACCGTCCCACCGGCGGCATTCCGCCCGCCCGCACGCCACCGACCTGGCTCGTTACGAAGCTGTGACAGGCCGGGCCATGGGCCGTCGCACACGCGCATCAGTGTGAGGAGCCATGCAGCACGCAACCAACGCCCCGTCCCCGGCGCTCAGATCGCGGGGACGGTCGCCCGCCGGCGGCTCGCGCGGCCGCTCACGCCGGGGACCGGGCAACGCCCACCGGGGGAGCGGCCCGCGAAGACCGCGTACCGCCCTGCTGATCGCGATCGTGGTCGCCGCGGGCGCCATCGGAACCGCACTGACCGTGCTGAACGCGGGCGGCAGCGGCACGCAGGCCGCGGCGGCCGGCACCCCGCAGCCGCACGTGCCGAGCGCCTCCGCGCACCCGTCCACCGGTCCGGCGACACCGAAGCCGAGCTCCTCGCGCACCGCGCCGGCCGGCAGCGGCGAGTCCCCCCGGCCGAGCACCTCGCCCAAGCCGTCGCACTCGCCCGTCGACTGGAGCAGGCCGGGCAGCGGGATCTTCGACACCGCCCGGGCCTCGGGGAACGCCGTCGGCCACGGCACGGTCCGCCGCTACAAGGTGGAGGTCGAGCAGGGCACCGGCGTCCCGGCAGCGGACGCGGCCAGGGAGATCGAGTCGGTGCTCGCCGATCCGCGCGGCTGGACACGGGACGGGCACGACGCCTTCCAGCTCGTGTCGGGCGGCGCCGCCGACTTCGAGATAAAGATCGCCAGCCCCGCGACGGTCGACAGCATCTGCGGGGCGGCCGGACTGCACACCCGCGGCGAGGTCAACTGCGACGTCGGCAGCCAGGTCGTCGTGAACCTGAAGCGCTGGGAGACGGGTTCGCCCGAGTTCCCCGGGCCGCTCCACGACTACCGGGCCCTGATCATCAACCACGAGGTCGGCCACCGCATCGGCCACGGCCACGAGGGCTGTCCGGGCCCGGGCAGGCCCGCGCCCGCGATGATGCAGCAGATCGACGGCCTCCACGGCTGCGTCGCGAACGCGTGGCCGTACGACGCGCACGGCACCTACCTCGCCGGTCCGCCCGTGCCCTGAGGACGGGGCCCGGGCCCCCTACCTCGCGGTCGGTGCCAGGGCGGCGGCCGCGGCCGCTCCCCAGTCGAGGAGCCGCTCGTCCGTGCCCCGCGGGGAGACGAGCTGCAGGCCCAGCGGCAGGCCGTCCGGCGTGGTGGCCGCAGGCACCGTGAGGGAGGGCCAGCCCGCGTTGCTCCAGGGCAGGCACATGACGGACGATCCCGTCGTCCCCAGTCCGAGCGGCGCCGGACCGGTGGCGGCGGGGGTGATCCACGCGTCGATGCCTGCGGACGCCGTCGCGTCCGCGAGGCGCGCGCCGAAGTCCGCCCGCTCGCCGACGGCGCGGGAGTACTCGGCCTCGCCGATGGCCTGCCCCTCCCGGATCGCGGTGACCGTCTCGGGGCGGTAGAGGGCGCCGTGGGCGGCGAACCACCCCGCGTGCGTACGGGCCACCTCGTAGCGGTTCATCACGTACAGCTGCGCCACCACCCGCTCGAAGTCGCCCAT
Organism: Streptomyces fuscigenes; assembly: GCF_021556455.1. Lineage (GTDB taxonomy): Bacteria > Actinomycetota > Actinomycetes > Streptomycetales > Streptomycetaceae > Streptomyces > Streptomyces fuscigenes. The sequence continues at coordinate 2,575 of NZ_JAKGCV010000556.1, forward strand.
GACCGGCACGCCGCGGACCTCGAAACCGGCGGTGCGCAGCCGAAGGACCTGCTGGTCGAACGCGGCGAGGGCGTCGGCGTCCGCGCGCCGCAGGTACGGGCCCTCGGGGATGCCGAACACGGGCGCCCGGGGCGGGCGCCGGGCCTGCCCGTCCCAGGTGTCGCAGAGCGCCGCGGCGCCCCGCTCGACGCCCGCGACGTCCGGAGCGAAGACGCCGACGGTGTCGAAGCTCGGGGCGTTCGCGATCACACCGTCCACCGGGATGCGCCCGAACGTCGGCTTGAAACCCACCACTCCGCAGTACGCGGCCGGCCTGATCATCGATCCCACCGTCTGCGTGCCCACCGCGAGCGGCACCATCCCGGCGGCCACGGCGGCAGCCGAGCCGCTGCTCGAACCGCCGGGGGTGTGGGCGAGGTTGCGCGGGTTGCGGGTCGGGCCGGGCGCCAGCACCGCGAACTCCGCGGTCACGGTCTTGCCCGCGATCAGGGCGCCGGCCGCCCGCAGGCGGTCGACGAGCACGGCCTCCGGGCCGGCGAGCGCCGCGGGCGGCAG
>NZ_JAKGCV010000557.1 GCF_021556455.1 Streptomyces fuscigenes
AGCGTCCGGGTTCCCGTCGCGCCCCCGGCGCAGCGCACCCGGCTGCTGACCCTCGTGGCCGCCGCCGGCAAGGAGGGCGAGCCGCGTCCGCGCCCGGCCGAGCCCGCCCCGGCGAAGCCCCGGGAGCGGCCCGTGCCCAAGCCCTCCGAGGTCTTCCCGCCCCGCAGGAAGCCCTCGCCCGGCACCCCGCCCCCGCCGCGGGAGCGCGTCGCGGGGTAGCTAATGTGGTCGCTATGAACTATCTCTCCGCGCTTGTCCCGCCCGTGGTGATGGCGGCCTTCTTCGTGTTCCTCGTGAGGCTGATCATCAAGACCCAGGGCGGGCCCAACAAGGGCAAGGAGGACGCCGCCGTCGACGCCGCCATCGCGCGCGCCGAGGCCGCGGCCCAGGCGTCCGCCGCGAAGTCGCCCGGCGCCTGACGCGCGGGGATCCGCCGGGCGGATCCCGATCCGGACGCCGAAGGGCGCACGGCCGTTGTGGCCGTGCGCCCTTTTCGCTGCGTAAATAACCGGCCTTTCGGGCATTGCGGACTAGGCTGGTGAGCGTGCCCCGTCAATTGGGAGACCTCGAAGACGCCGTGATGACGCGCGTCTGGCAATGGAACCGTCCGGTGACCGTCCGGGAAGTACTCGAAGACCTCCAGCAGGAACGCTCCATCGCCTACACGACCGTCATGACGGTAATGGACAATCTCCATCAGAAGGGCTGGGTGCGCCGGGAAGTCGAGGGCCGCGCCTATCGATATAGGGCCGTCTCCACGCGCGCCGCTTACGCCGCGGCCCTGATGAACGAGGCATGGTCCAAGAGCGACAACCAGGCCGCCGCACTGGTCGCCTTCTTCGGGATGATGTCGCCGGAGCAGCGCCAGGCCCTCGAAGACGCGGTGCGTATCGTCCGCGGCAACCCGCCCGACGAGGCGGGCCCGGAACCTGCCCGGCCGCAAGAACCGGAAGAGTCGGCAGAACCGGAAGAGCGCCGAGAACGTGAAGAAGCCGGGGCGCCGGTCGCGGAACGGCCCGTCGGCAATGCCGAACAGGCCGCCGCGGAAGGGCCCGTGGCCGAAGTGGCCGTGCCGCGGGAAGCGGCCGGCGTTCGCGGGGAGGAAGTCCCGCGCGAGGAAGTCCCGAGCGAAGAGCCGGTAAGCCGGCACTCGCCGCGAAGTCGCCGTGCGCCGTGAAGGGCCGAGCCGCTAAGCCGGCACTCGCCGGGAAGGGGCGGGCCGGTAAGCCGGCACTCGCCGGGAAGTCGGCGGGCGCGTCCGGACGACGCGTTCCCGGGAAGTGAGTACGCGGGGGAAGCCCCCGCACTCTGCGAAGGCGCCCCCGCGGCGGGGCGGAGCGGCGCGTCCCGGCAAGGCCGCGCCGGGCGGTGCGGGGCGCCGGATCGAGAAATCGCGGGGCGGAACGGAAATGCGGCGGCGCCGCTCGGGGCGGGCCTCCCCGCCCCGGACCGCCGCCTCCGGGAGCCGCCGTCAGCCGGCCCTCGCCCACCGCGTGCGCGGGTCGGTGCCCGGGGCGCCGGTGGCGCCTGCGCGGCGGGGCGGTAGCGTCCCGCTCATGTCTTCCGAGCAGCGGCTTCACCCCGACGGTCCCGGCGGCTCCGGCGGTCCCGAGGGCTCCGACCGCTCCGCCGGGCAGCAGGACGTCGTCGTGCGGCGCGCGAGGACGCGCGACGTCGCCGCGCTGCGCCGGCTCGTGGGCCGATACGCGGGCGCCGGGATCCTTCTCGACAAAGCGCCGGTGACCCTTTACGAGGACATCCAGGAGTTCTGGGTCGCCGAACGCGGCGCGGACGCGGCGGTGATCGGATGCGGCGCCCTGCACCCCATGTGGGAAGACCTCGCGGAAGTGCGCACTCTCGCCGTCGACCCTTCCGCCAAGGGCGCGGGCGTGGGCCACAAGCTGCTCGCGAAGCTGCTGGACGCGGCGCGTGAGCTCGGAGTGAGCCGCGTATTCTGCCTGACCTTCGAAGTCGACTTCTTCACGAAGCACGGGTTCGTGGAGATCGATGGGACACCTGTCGACGGAGATGTGTACAGAGAGCTGTTGCGTTCCTATGACGAGGGCGTCGCGGAGTTCCTCGGTCTCGAACGAGTGAAGCCGAACACCCTGGGCAACAGGCGCATGCTTCTGCACCTGTGACGCGCGGGAAGATGTCCGAATCGCGTGCGTTTCCCGTTTGTCCGGCCACTGAACCTCTCCCAGGGGTTTGTGTTTTCCCCGGAAAAGGGGTTTCCTTTCCGCGTACTGCATTTTCGATGAAAGGAAATCCGGTGGCACAGAAGGTTCAGGTCCTTCTTGTCGACGACCTCGACGGCGGCGAGGCGGACGAGACCGTCACGTTCGCGCTCGACGGGAAGACGTACGAGATCGACCTCACGACCGCCAATGCCGACAAGCTCCGCGGGCTGCTCGACCCTTACACCAAGAGCGGGCGCCGCACCGGCGGCCGCGGCGGCGCGGGACGCGGCAAGGGGCGCGTCGTCACCGGCGGCAACAAGGACACCGCGGAAATCCGCAAGTGGGCCAAGGACAACGGCTACAACGTGAACGACCGCGGCCGCGTTCCGGCCGACATCCGTGAGGCCTACGAGAAGGCCAACGGCTGACGATTCGCACCACCGGCAATTCCTCGCGCGAGTTGGGGAGCGAGCCGGACCCGGTGGCACTCGGCCGCCGCCGCGTCCACGAGCCGTACGAGATCGGGGGCATCCCCACCGCTGCCCCCGGTGCCGATGTCCGCCGCACCGGGCGCACCGCCGGCCAGCCGCAGAGCTGGGGGACCGGCCGGGGCCCACGGCGCGGAGCTGACGGGGCCACGACCGGGTTCCGGCCCGAGGTGCCCGCCGCGCACCATCCCAGGGGGCCGCAGCCACACGGCGGCCCCCTGCGCGGCAAGCAGGGGCCACCGGGGTGGCACGGGAGCCGGAATGCCGCGCCCCTCGCCGAGCGCGTCCAGGTCCAGCGCGATCCCGCCCCACTCCAGCCAGTCCAGCAGCCCCGGCACTTCGTCCGCGCTGCCGGGCGCAAGCAGCAGCCACATCCGCGACCGGTCCGCGCTCAGCGCGACCGGGCCCGTCCCGTGCCGCGAGGCGTCGGGCCCCTCGCCGTCCCCGGCGGCCGGCCC
>NZ_JAKGCV010000558.1 GCF_021556455.1 Streptomyces fuscigenes
CGGAGCGCACGGGGCGCGCGCCGGGGCCCCCGCGCGCCGCGGGCGGCGGGGCGGAGGCAGGCCGGAGGAGGCGCCCGGGGACGCGCGGGGAAAGAGTGGTGCGCCCGGGGGACGCGCGGGAAAGAGTGGTGCGCCCGGGGAACGTGCCGGGGGTCCGCGGGCCGCCTCAGCGGTGTTCGGGGTTCTCCGAGTCGAAGCGGCAGCCCGCGTCCCACAGCGCGCGCTGGTTGCCGTGGGCGGGGAAGCCCCCGGCCTGCTTGAGCATCCAGGCAAGATGCATGAGGTTCCAGGTCATGAAGGTGACGTTGCGGTTGGTGAAGTCGTTCTCCGGGCCGCCGGAGTGCGGGTCCAGGTACGAGGGTCCGGGCCCGGCCTCGCCCACCCAGCCGGCGTCGGACTGCGGGGGCACGGCGTAGCCGAGGTGCTGGAGGCTGTAGAGCACGTTGCTCGCGCAGTGCTTCACCCCGTCCTCGTTCCCCGTGATCAGGCAGCCGCCCGCCCGGCCGTAATAGGCGTACTGGCCCTGGTCGTTGAGCATCGACGAGCAGGAGTAGAGCCGCTCGATCACGCGCTTCGTCACGCTGGAGTTGTCGCCCAGCCAGATCGGCCCGCACATCACGAGGACGTCGGCCGCCAGCACCCGCTCGAACAACGCCGGCCACGCGTCCGTCGCGGCCCCGTGCTCGGTCATGTCGGGCCACACGCCGGGGGCGATGTCGTGGTCGACGGCGCGGATCTCGTCCACCGCGACGCCGCGCCGCTCCATCAGCGCGCGGCTCCTGGCCAGGAGACCGCCGGTGTGGCTGGGCTCGGGCGACGGTTTGAGCGTGCAGTTGACGAAGAGAGCGCGGAGCCCGTCGAAGCGGGGCCCCTCGTCCTGGTCGGTGTCCACATGGCCTCCTCGGCGGGTCGGCGGCGACGCGCGGGCGCTGGGGCCCGGCGGAACGGGAACGGGCACGGCGGGGCAGGGCGGCGGGGACCACGGCCCGGGCGGAACGATCCCGGGCGGGGACGACCCCGGGGGCCGGGGCGGTCCAGGGGGCGCACCTCAGCGGTCCGGGCCGGACCCGGCGCTCCACTCGGCGGCCTGCCGCGCCTCCGACTCCATGGTCCGGCGCGCGTCGTCCAGCACCGCGCGCACCTGGGCGCGGGGGATCGAGATCGCGCTGGAGCCCTGGGCGAAGATGTAGTCGCCCGGCCTGATGCCGACCCCCGAGACGACGACGGGACGGTTGGTCTCGAACGGCGTCACCGTGTCGCCGCCCCAGCGGACGGCCTCGCCCCGGCAGTAGACGGCGAGCCCGGAACCGGCGAGTTCGCCGAAGTCGCGCAGCCGGCCCTCCGCGAGCACCCCGGCGAGTCCGCTCCCGACGAGGCGGGACATCTTCGTGCCGCCGCCCATCGACACGTTCGAGTAGCCGTTCGACGCCATCACGAGGACCGCGCCGCGCGCGCCGCCGCGCACCGCCTCGTCGAACACGTCGGCGAAGTTGTACGTCGCGGCCGGCAGGGACTCCTCGCACGTGGGGAAGAACGACATGGTCACCGCGGGTCCGAACAGCAGCCGCCCCGGATCGGGGCTGGCCAGGTCCACCACGTGGCTGCGGTGGCGGTGCAGCCGCCCCAGCGCGTCCTGGGCGTCCGCGATGCCCACCTGGCGCGCGAGGTCGAGCAGGGGCTCCTCGGGTTGCGTCGCCGTCACCGGCACCACCTCCACCACCCACTGTCGCGCGCCCCCGGGGCCGTGTCGCGCGGAGCCGCGGTCACGACCCGGCAGTCGCCCGGGCGACGGGGTCGGCGCGGGGCGGGCCGGGGGTGCGGGGCCCCGGCGGGCGGCGGGCCGGGACGGCCGGGAGGCCCGGTGCCGTCACAGCCGGGGCCCGGTGCCGCCGTCGGCAGCGCGGCCCCGACGCGGGCCCGCTACGCGGAGAGCGGTTCCGCCTCGTCGTCGGCGGCGGACTCCGCGTCCGGGAAGACCTCGAAGAGGCGCCGCACGCCGAGTGCGGTCAGGACGCGGTTGACGTGCGAGCCGTCCGTGATGCCCCGGGCCGGCAGCACGATGCGCAGGGAACCCTGGCACGAGCGCAGCAGGCGGCGCGCGGCGATCAGCACGCCGACGCCGCTGGAGTCGCAGAAGTACACCTCGGAAAGGTCGACGACGACCTCCCGGTGCCCTTCGGCCACCGCGTCGTGGACACGGCGGCGCACATCGGGTGACGTCACCAGGTCGAGTTCACCTGTGACGTGGAGCACGGTCCAGCGGCCCTGTGCCGCCTCGTCCACGCTGAGTGTCACGCGCTCGAACCTCCCTCACCCCCACCGCGTGCGAACACCCGTCCCTCGGATGTCCATTCCCCGGGGTCTGCCCCATCGGTCCCGTCCGAAACATGGCCTTCGGCCGGGCCGGGGGCCCAGGGGCGCACTTGGGGCAAAGGGGCGCACGCCGCGGGCGCCGCCGGATACATTCGAGGAGCGGCGGGGCGGGTCGGAGCCGGGCCCCGGGTCCGGCGGAATCGGGGGAGCACATGGCGGCGGAGACATCGCCCCGCTGGGACCGCAGGATGCAGCAGCGGCTGGCGCGAGCCGAGGAGGCCGCGCTCGGCGAACTGTACGACCGGTTCGCGTCCACCGTGCACAGCCTCGCCCACCGGGTGCTGGAGGACGACGCGGCGGCCGACGAGGTCACCCGTGAGGTCTTCGCGCACGCCTGGCAGCACCCCGAGGAGTTCGCCCCGGACCGCGGCACGCTGCGCAGCTGGCTGGCGGGCCTCGCCAGCGAGCGCGCCGTCGCGCGGCTGCGGGCGGGCGGCCTGGCGCCGGAGAGCCGGGTACGCCGCGCGGCGACCGCGGCCCGCGCCGACTTCATCGTGACCTCGATGCCGGCGCCGCTGCGGGACGCCCTGGACAGCGCGTACCGGCTGCGCCGCTCGTACCGCCAGACCGCACGCGATCTGAACGTGACGGAGGACGAGGCGCGCCGCCGCCTCCGTCTCGGCCTGCAGCTGCTGTCCTCCGCCGGCACCGACCCGGGAGGCGCCCGGTGACCGGCCCGGACGTCCCGCGCGGCGCCCCCGGCGACGGGGCCCCGCCCGTGCCCGGGGACGCGGACCCGGCCGGGACCAC
>NZ_JAKGCV010000559.1 GCF_021556455.1 Streptomyces fuscigenes
CGTCCGGCCCCGCCCGCCTCCGCGGCTCCCCGGACGCGACGCCCGCGGCCGTGCGCGACGCGGCTCGCGGACATGCGCGGGGATCGCAGCCGTGACCGAGGTCCGCGGCCGCACGTTCGGTGAGCGCGCCGGCGCGGAGCGCGACGCCGGTCCGCCTCCTCCGGGGCCCTGAAAAAGATTTCCCTTCGACAAGTATTGTCGGAGGGAATCGGGGCAGAAGCGGGTCTGCCCCACCTCGTCCGCGAAGGGAAACCGGTCATGTCCTCCATCACCATCAGCGCTGCGGAGCAGGCCACCGAGCTGCCCCGGATCGAGGACCCGGAGGCTGTCTCGCCCGTCGACGCGCGGGCCCTGTCGAAGCTGTTCTTCGACCGGCTCCAGAATCTCGAGGAGGGCACGCACGAATACGCGTACGCCCGCAACACGCTGATCGAGATGAACATGTCGCTGGTGCACTTCGCGGCCCGGCGCTTCGGCCGCCGCGACCAGGTCGAGGACATGATCCAGGTGGGCATGATCGGCCTGATCAAGGCGATCGACCGGTTCGACCTGAGCCGGGAGAACGAGTTCGCCACGTTCGCGGTGCCGTACATCGTGGGCGAGATCAAGCGGTTCTTCCGGGACAGCACCTGGGCCGTGCACGTGCCGCGCCGCCTGCAGGAGATGCGCGTCGAGCTGGCCAAGGCCCGGGACCTGCTCTCCGCGCGCCTCGACCGCGAGCCGACCGTCGCCGAGCTGGCCAAGCACCTCGACCGGGGCGAGGACGAGATCATCGACGGCCTGATCGCGGCCAACGGCTACAGCACGGACTCGCTGGACATGCCCTACGAGAGCGGCGAGGGCTCGGCCCGCAGGTCCGCGACGCTCGCCGACTCCATCGGGACCTGCGACCCGGGCATGGAGCTGGTGGAGGACCTGACGTCGCTGGCCCCGCTGCTCGCGCAGCTGGACGAGCGCGACCGGACGATCCTGGAGATGCGCTTCGGCCGGGAGTGGACGCAGTCGGAGATCGGTGAGGCGCTCGGCATCTCGCAGATGCACGTGTCCCGCCTGCTCAACCGCACGCTCAAGACGCTGCGTTCGGGCCTGCTCGACGAGCGCTGACGCTCCCCGCCCCGGCGCCGGACCCGCATCCGCCGCCGGGGCCCGAGGACTTCCGTGGGGGATCCGGTGACGGGTCCCCCACCGGCATGTGCGGGGCCGCCGAGCGGAGCCGTGAAGTCCCCGAGGGCTGCCCGGAACTGCCCGGAACGCGGAAAACGGGTGCCGGCCTCTGCCGGCACCCGTGTGCACGCGGTGTGTGTCCGAGGGGGGACTTGAACCCCCACGCCCGATAAAGGGCACTAGCACCTCAAGCTAGCGCGTCTGCCATTCCGCCACCCGGACGAGTGGTCCTCCGCGGCGTTGCCGTCGCGGTGACGTGGTCAACAATACCAGGGGTTCGGGACCGCATTCACCCCCATAAGCAGTGGTCAGGGGTGGGCCTGCCGAGCGGGCCGGGGCCGCCGGGCCCGCTCGGCAGGGATCGGGGAGCCCCGGGTCAGGGCATCAGGTGGTAGTCGGGGAAGTTGCCCGGTGGGCGCTCGTGGTCGGGGCCGGTCGTGACGGCCCGGACGAGCAGTTCGCCGCCGACGAAGGCGCCGCGCCAGGCGTGGCCGAAGCCGCCGAACAGCTCGTCGCGGTCGCCCCGTGACCGCGGCCTGCCGTGGCCGACCTTGAAGGCCCGCACCTGCGGCGCGAGCCGGGCGTAGGTGGCGGGGTCGTCGGTGGAGAGGGTCGCGACGAGGGCGCCGTTCGAGGCGTTCATGGCGGCGAGCAGTTCGGCCTCCGTGTCCACGAGGACGATCGTGTCGACCGGGCCGAACGGCTCCGCGTGGTGCAGCGGCGAGGAGGCCGGCGGGCCGAGCAGGGCCACGGGCGCGAGGTAGGCGTCCCGGGGCGCCCCGGGCGGGAACGCGTCGTCCGGCAGGACGCCCTCGTGCAGCGGCACGGCGCCGCGGTCCACGGCCTCGGCGACCTGGCGGCGCAGTTCGTCCGCCTTGGCGGCGTTGATCAGCGGGCCGAAGTCAAGGTCGGGCAGCGGGTCGTCCGGGTGCGCGACGGCCAGCGGGTGCCCGACGCGCACCGACCGGACGGCCGGCAGGTAGGCGTCGAGGAAGTCCGCGAACAGCGACCGCTGGACCACGAAGCGCGGGTAGGCCGTGCAGCGCTGCTTGCCGTAGTCGAACAGCTTCGGGACGGCGGCGGCGAGGGCGGGCCAGTCGCTGAAGTTCCACACGCCCCAGGTGTTGAGGCCCTCCTGTTCGAGGATGTGGCGCTTGCCGAGGCCGGTGACGGCCGCCGCGATGCCGGAGCCCGTGTCGCGGCCCCCGACGAAGGAGACGCAGCCGATCTCCGGCGAGCCGACGAGGGCGGCCGACAGTTCCCGGCCGCTGCCGCTGACCAGCGAGAGCGGTACCCCCTCGCGGGCGGCGAGCGCGCAGGCGAGCGTCAGGCAGGCCACTCCCCCGTCGGTGGGCGTCTTGGCGATCACCGCGTTGCCCGCGAGGGCCTGGACGAGCATCGCGTGCACGAGGACCGACATCGGGTAGTTCCAGCTGGCGATGTTCGAGACGGGGCCCGCGAGGGGGGCCCGGCCGTCGAGCATCCCCTCGATCCCGTCGGCGTACCAGCGCACGCCGTCGATCGCACGGTCGACGTCGGCGCGGGCGAGCCGCCAGGGCTTGCCGATCTCGTGGACGAGCAGCAGGGCGAGCACGTCGCGGTGCTCGGCGAGGGCGTCCAGTGCGGCCGTGACGCGGGCCCTGCGCTCGGCGAGCGGGACCCGGCGCCAGGTCCGGTGCTGGTCCAGGCAGGCCCGCACGGCCTGCGTCGCGATGTCCGGGGTGAGCATCGCGGGACCCGCGATCGGGGTGCCGTCGAGGGGGCCCGTCGCCGGCAGGCAGCGGCCGTCGGCGTGCCAGGTGCCGGCCCACAGGTTGCGGACGCGGAGTCGGCGTCCGTGTCGTCGCCGGCGACGGGTGCCTGGTCGGCTCCCGGGGTCGGTGGGGGCGTGTTCTGGGTGTCGTGGGCGGATTTGTGTGCGGGGGCGGAGTCTGCTCCGGATC
>NZ_JAKGCV010000055.1 GCF_021556455.1 Streptomyces fuscigenes
CGGAAGCTAAGCCTTACCGCGCCGATGGTACTGCAGGGGGGACCCTGTGGGAGAGTAGGTCGCCGCCGAACAATTGTTGTGGGAAGGGCCCGTGCCGGGATGGTACGGGCCCTTTCTGCGTTCCAGAGCAATTTCCACGCGACCAAACCCTTTCCGCATTCGATCTTCCTGTCGCAAGGTTTGCCGGCCTCAGCGACCGGAGCGGAATCATCGCTACGGCTACGGCTACGGCTACGGCTACGGCTACGGCTGACGCTGTCAGGTGCGGCCTACGACGTACCTCAAAGCACAGGCACGAGGCGCAGGCAGCCGAGCGACGAACTCGAAGCTTGCCGCTCGCCCGCACGTACGACAGCCGCGGCGAGGCATGCCGAATGACGGCCCCGAAAGCACCCCAGGTGATGTCCCACTGCGGCAAGGCCTGCCGGGCCCGGCACCGATGCTGGCTCCCGCCCTGAAACCGGTCCTTCCGGCAACCCGGGGTCGGCGACCCCGGAGGAACCGCACGCTCCGCGGGATCAGAGTCGCCCGGCCGCCTTCAGCGCGAGGTACGCGTCCGCCAGGGCGGGCGCCAGCCGGGCCGGAGGCGCGTCGACGACCGTGACCCCGCGACGCCTCAGTTGCTCGGCCGTACGCCGTCGCTGGGCCTGCGTCTGACCCGCTGCCGCCGCCTCGTACACCGCGTCCACTGTGCCCCGGGCCCGCTCCATCTCCTCGACCCGGGGATCGGCCACCGCCGCCACGAGAACCGTGTGCCGGCGCGTCAGCAGGGGCAGCACGGGGAGCAGCGCCTCCTCGACGGGTGCCGCGTCCAAGGTGGTGAGCAGGACGATCAGCGCCCCGGGAGCCGCCTGCTGAAGTGCCGCACCGGCCAGTCCCCGCGCGTCCGTCTCGACGAGTTCGGGCTCCAGCGTCGACAGCGCCTCCATCAGGGCCGGGAGCAGGTCCGCCGTGTTCTGCCGCCGTACGCGGGCCCTGACCCTGCGGTCGTAGGCGAGCAGGTCGACCCGGTCACCCGCTCGCGAGGCCAAGGCTGCCAGCAGGAGCGTGGCGTCCAGCGACGCGTCCAACCGCGGGAAACCGCCCACACGCCCCGCCGACGTGCGGCCCGTGTCCAGGACGACGAGGATCTGTCGGTCTCGCTCCGGCCGCCACGTGCGGACCGCGACAGCCGACTGGCGTGCCGTGGCGCGCCAGTCGATGGAACGCACGTCGTCTCCTGGCACGTACTCGCGCAGGCCGTCGAACTCCGTTCCCTGTCCCCTGCTGAGCACGCTCGTGCGCCCGTCGAGCTCGCGGAGCCTCGCCAGCCGCGACGGAAGGTGCCTGCGGCTCTCGAAGGACGGCAGAGCACGCACCGTCCACGGCACGTGGTGGCTCCCCTGGCGTGCCGCGAGGCCGAGAGGGCCGTACGAGCGCACCGTGACGCGTACCGCACCGTGATCGCCGCGGCGGGCCGGGATCAACCGGGTGACGACGCGCCGGCGCTCGCCCGGCGCGATCGACACCCGGTGCCGGGCCGCGCCCTGCTGTTCCGGGGCCTGCCAGCTGCTCGGGGGCCAGGCGTCGCGCACCCATCCGCGCAGACGCCGGCCCGAAGGGTTGGTCAGGACGAGGTGCACGTCCGCGCTGTCGCCCAGTCGAACGGACGTGTCACCGTTTCGGGTGAAGTGGAGCTTTCGTACTGGCGCGGCGAGGGCGAGGTCGCACAAGATTGCGAGTACGAGGATGCCCTCGACGGCCAGGATGCCCGGCCGGCCGGGGGCGAGGAGGCCGACGGGGAGCGCGCCGATCGCCGCGAGGAGCGCGGTTCTGCCGGTGAGCGTCATGGTTGGCCGTCCGTCTCAGCGCGGTACGGGGACATGGGCGAGCAGCGCGTTGATGACGCTGTCGGCCGTGACGCCCTCCATTTCCGCCTCGGGGCGGAGCTGGATGCGGTGTCGGAGTGTGGGGAGGGCGAGGGCCTTCACGTCGTCGGGGGTCACGTAGTCCCGGCCCGTGAGCCAGGCCCAGGCGCGTGCGGTGGACAACAGGGCGGTTGCGCCTCGGGGGGACACGCCGAGGCTGAGCGAGGGGGATTCACGAGTGGCACGACAGATATCGACGACATAGCCGGCGATCTCCGGCGACACGGAGGTCTGTGCGACGGCGGTGCGAGCCGCCTGCAGGTCCGCGGGCCCGGCGACGGGGCGCACCCCGGCGGCCTGCAGGTCACGAGGGTTGAAGCCGCCCGCGTGCCGGGTCAGCACATCGATCTCGTCCGCGCGCGAGGGCAGGGGCACGGTCAGCTTCAGCAGGAACCGGTCGAGTTGGGCCTCGGGAAGGGGATAAGTGCCCTCGTACTCGACGGGGTTCTGGGTTGCGGCGACCAGGAAGGGTTCGGGGAGGGGCCGGGCCTTGCCGTCCACCGTGATCTGGCGTTCCTCCATCGCTTCCAGCAGGGAGGACTGTGTCTTCGGCGGGGTGCGGTTGATCTCGTCCGCGAGCAGGAGGTTGGTGAAGGCCGGCCCGGGCTGGAACGAGAACTCCGCCGTGCGGGCGTCGTAGACGAGCGACCCCGTGACGTCGCTCGGCATGAGGTCGGGCGTGAACTGGACACGCTTCGTGTCCAGTTCCAGTGAGGCTGCCAGGGCGCGGACAAGGAGGGTCTTCGCCACGCCGGGCACACCCTCGAGGAGGACGTGGCCCCGGCACAGCAGCGCGACGACGAGACCGGTGACGGCGGCGTCCTGGCCGACGACCGCCTTTCCGATCTCGGCGCGGAGCGCTTCGAGTGAGGCGCGGGCGCTGTCGGGGCTCGCCGGTGTGCCGGCGGTCTCCTGGGTCGGGGCGCTCATGAGGTGCGTACCTCTCGTTCGAGGGCGTCGAGTTGGTCGGCGAGCCGGACGAGCGCACTGTCGTCGCTCGGCGCGGGACCGAACAGCAGGAAAGGCAGGTCCAGATCGGTGCTGGGGAGGAGCGCCGAGACGGCGGACGTGAGTGTCTCGGGGCTGTGCGCGTCGGCGGGGCGGATACCCAGCAGAGGCGCGAGGCGTTCACGTGTGGCAGCGCGCAGGATCGCGGCGGCTCGGTCACGCGAGCGTGTGGAGCGGTAGAGCCGGGCCCTGCCCTCGGTGGCCTCCGCGGCGGGCACCGCCACGGGGAGTCGCTCGGCGACGAGCGGACCGAGCCGCCGCGCCCGCCACACGGCGGCGAGGCCGGCGGCGATCAGCAGTTGCAGGAAGCCCCACAGCCAGCCGGACGGGATGAGATCGAGGAAGGCGCTCTGGCCGCCGCCGTCGGAGGCAGACGCATCACTGAGCGAGGGGAGGTACCAGACGAGATGAGGCCGGGAGCCGAGGATCTGCAGGGCGAGCGAGGCGTTGCCCCGCTTGCCGAGGCGGTCGTTGTAGAGGGGCGCGGCGGAGCCGAGGAGGACGGTCTCGCCCGCGTGGGCGTCCGGAACGCGCAGGAGGGTCGCCATGCCGCCGACGGGGTAGCAGGCGGTGGTGCCAGGGAGGTCGGTGACGTAGCGTCCGCCGCCGGCGTCCGCCGTGCCGGCGCTTTGGGCGGCCGGGAAGCCGCATCGCGGGCGCAGGGCGGACACCTCGGCAGGCGTACCGGTGTCGACGCCGGGGGCGAGGATCGGCGTCGACGCGGGACCCGCCTCCAGGAGGACCGTGCGGCCGCCGCCCGCGACGACCGCTGCGCGCAGGGTGCGCTGCTGGGCCTTGCTGAGCAGATCCGGGGCGGTGACCAGCAACGTGCTGTCGGGACCCGCGGCGGAGGTCGCGCCACGGAGCGTCGTGGTGATCCGGACGGAAACGCCGTGGTCCTTCAGGAGTTCGGCCGCGGCACGGCTCCCGAGCGGATCGGCGGCGCGTGGGTCGAGCCGTCCGTGCTCGTCGCCGGAGCCGATCGCGGCAAGGACGAGGCCCGCGGCCAGGAGGAGCACGAGCGCCAGCAGGATGCCGCGGCCACGCGTCCATATCCGGCGGGCGGTGGGCGAGGTGGATGTGGAGACGGGGGCGGGGGCAGTGGGAGCGGTGGGAGCGACGGTGTCGGTCACGACGGCGGGCTCACCGCCACGGTCGTCTCGACGGGTCGTTCGAAGCTCGGCCGGGCGCGCCGCAGATCGTCGTCGAGCTCGCGGATGCGCTCGTACATGGCGCGGTCGGCGTCGTGTCCGCCGTACGTCACGGAGTTGAAGTCTCCGGCTGCGGCGCGCAGCCGGTCGGCGTGCTTCGGCAGCGGCCGCCCGGCCTCCGTGGCGGCCTCCGTCGCGGTGCGGCCCGGGCGCGGGTCGAGGAGTGCACGTTCTTCGAGGGCGCCCACGACGGCGCGCATGCGTTCCTGGGCGGCCTCGCGCCAGCGCGCCGCCGCGGCGTGGCTCTCCGCCGCTTTCCGGTGGTCGGCCGCGCTGCGGGGGGCATCGTCGAAGAGAGCACCGTCGACGGCTGCCGATGCCGTGCGGCGCGGTGTGCCGAGTCGCCACCACAGGGCGCCGACCAGCACCACGACGGCCACCGCGACGACGACCACACCGACGTGGCCGCCGGGGGCCACACCGGACGCGGAGTCCAGCAGGTCTCCGATCCAGTCGAGGAAGGAGCGGATCGCCCGTTGCAGCAGATTCGGGTCGTGCTGGTGGTACATCGCTTTCGACAGCTCGCGCTGGGCCTCCCTGCGGGCAGCCTCGCGCGATATGACGAGTGGCACGTGCCCGTCCCCGCCGGTCAGCCACAGGCCGGCCGACGTTCCCCCCGTGGCGGTCACCCTGTCATCCCCCGACGGGGCCGGGGCCCGGGTGCGGGGAGTCGTAGCCGGTGATGCCCGCGGCGCGGGCGAGCTCGAGGTCGAGGGCCTCGCGACGGATGCGCCGGTCCACGTACAGCAGGACGGTGACACCCGCGGAGAACGGGAGGGTGAGCGCGGAGGCGACGACCGAGCCGATGCCGCTGATGACGGTGTAGGCCCAGCCGAAGTGGGGCGTCTCACCGGAGAGCGCACTGCTGAGTCCGGAGCCGCCGTCCGCGAGCGTCGCGACGACACCGAACGGCACGGCGATGACGGCGGACACGACAGCCGCCATCAGGCCGGCCAGGAGCAGGATCCCGAAGGTCCGCCACCACGCCCCGCGCACGAGCTTCACGGAGCGCCGCATCGACGTGATGATCCCCTGCCGTTCCAGCATCAGCGCCGGCGAGGCCAGGCTGAAACGGACCATCAGCCAGACGGCCACGGCGAGCGCGACGAACGTGAGGAGCACGGAGACTGCGAGACCCGCGTCCGATCCGGTCACCAGAACGGGCACGAGGGCTACGGCCACCAGGGCGGCGCTGATGAGCGGCAGCAGCAGGGTCAGCCCCAGCAACTGCAGGAGCCGCGGGCGGGCTTCGTGCCACGCGTCGAGGAACGTGACGTCCCGGCCGAGCACGGAGCGGCTGACGACGACCGTGAGTACGGCCGTGGTGAACAGCGTCCCGATCAGCGTGATGCCCAGCGTCAGCAGGGTGGTGATCAGAGTCGACTGGAGTGTGTCGGCGAGTTGGTCGAGTGCCTCGGAGGGGGAGGCCGACGAGTCGATCCCGGGAGGCTGCGGCACGACGAGGCGCTGCAGGATCACCTCGCACACCTGAGTGACGACGGCGACGGCGATCGACACCCCGAGGACGGTCCTCCAGTGCCTGCGCAGCACGGACACGGCGCCGTCGAGGATCTCGCCGAGGCTGAGCGGCCGCAGCGGGATCACGCCGGGCTTCGCAGCGGGGGGCCTGCCCCACGCCGGCCCTCCGGCCGGGCCCGGCGCGCCCCAGCCGACGGACGGCGGTGGGCCCGGCTGGGCCGGGACGGACGCAGGGGCGCTCGGCGGCGACCACTGGCCGGGGGGTGGCTGCTGCGAGGACCAGCCGCTGGGCGGCGGCGCACCCGCACCGCCGGCCGGGTGCGGCCCGCCGTTGTCCTGGCCGTCGGACGGGGCAGATCCGGGCGAGGGCCGGCCCGGAGTGTCGTTCACGGTCGTCCACCTCGTGGAATTGTCGTGGGCCGGGCTGGGCAGGTCCGCGATGCGCGTCGGCCCGTCGTCGCCGGCGACCGGCGGACCGGTGGCCATCGTGCCACGCCATACCCCCGAATGGGCCATGGTGCGCGTCTCCTGATGCGGCCCCTGCGCGCCTTCATTGTCCATGCGGGACCAGGCAGACTGGGCGGATGGCTGATCCGCACACTTCCGTTCCCGCCGACGCGGCGTCCTCGAGGCTTCCGGCGCTCCGCTGGGAGGAACCTCCCGAGGGGCCCGTCATCGTCCTGCTCGACCAGACGAAGCTGCCCGCGGAGGAGTTCGAGCTGGTCTGCACCGACGTCCCGGCGCTGGTCGACGCGATCCGCTCGCTCGCGGTACGCGGCGCGCCGCTGCTGGGCATCGCGGGGGCGTACGGGGTGGCGCTGGCGGCGGCCCGGGGGTTCGACGTCGACGACGCGGCACAGTCCCTGTCGCGGGCGCGGCCGACCGCCGTCAACCTCGCCTACGGCGTGCGCAGGGCGCTGGCGGCCCACCGGAGCGCGCTGGAGACGGGCGGGGGCCTCGCCCGGGCGGCCGCGGAGGCGCTCACGGAGGCCCGGAGGCTGCACCAGGAGGACGCCGAGAGCAGTGTCCGGATGGGGCTGGCGGGGCTCGGCCTGCTGGACGAGTTGCTTCCCGGCGGCAATCACCGGATCCTGACCCACTGCAACACCGGGGCGCTCGTGTCCGGTGGCGAGGGCACCGCGTTCGCGGTGGCCCTGGCCGCGCACCGGGCCGGCCGGCTCCAGCGGCTGTGGGTGGACGAGACGCGCCCGCTGCTGCAGGGAGCGCGCCTGACCGCGTACGAGGCGGCCCGGAGCGGGATGTCGTACACCTTGCTGACGGACAACGCGGCGGGGTCCTTGTTCGCGGCGGGGGAGGTGGACGCGGTGCTGATCGGCGCGGATCGCATCGCGGCGGACGGCTCGGTCGCGAACAAGGTGGGCAGCTACCCGCTGGCGGTGATGGCGCGCTACCACCACGTGCCGTTCGTCGTGGTCGCGCCGGCCACGACGATCGACCTCGACACCGCCGACGGTGCGTCGATCGAGGTCGAGCAGCGGGCGGGGCAGGAAGTGACGGAGTTCATGGCGGTTGCGGGCGGCGCGCAGGGCGGAGCCGGTGTGCCGGTGGCACCACTGGGGACGCAGGCGTACAACCCTGCGTTCGATGTCACTCCGCCGGAATTGGTGACGGCTCTCGTCACGGAAGACGGGGTGCTGTCCCCTGTGACCGGCAGCGGAATCGTCGACCTGTGTGCCAGGTCACGACAGGTAACGATTGGCTGATGGGATGATGTCGATATGAAGGGACGCGTCCTTGTCGTCGACGACGACACCGCACTCGCCGAGATGCTGGGCATTGTGCTGCGTGGTGAAGGGTTCGAGCCGTCGTTCGTCGCGGACGGTGACAAGGCGCTTGCCGCCTTCCGCGATGCCAAGCCGGATCTCGTGCTGCTCGATTTGATGCTGCCGGGCCGGGACGGCATCGAGGTGTGCCGGCAGATCCGCGCCGAGTCCGGTGTGCCGATCGTCATGCTCACGGCGAAGAGCGACACCGTCGACGTCGTAGTGGGTCTGGAGTCGGGGGCGGACGACTACATCGTCAAGCCGTTCAAGCCCAAGGAGCTGGTGGCGCGGATAAGGGCCCGCCTGCGCAGGTCCGAGGAGCCGGCGCCGGAGCAGCTCACCATCGGCGACCTGGTGATCGATGTCGCGGGCCACTCCGTCAAGCGGGACGGGCAGTCCATCGCCCTCACGCCGCTGGAGTTCGACCTGCTGGTCGCGCTCGCCCGCAAGCCCTGGCAGGTTTTCACCCGCGAGGTGCTGCTGGAGCAGGTCTGGGGCTACCGGCATGCCGCCGACACCCGGCTGGTCAACGTGCACGTTCAGCGGCTGCGCTCCAAGGTCGAGAAGGACCCGGAGCGGCCGGAGATCGTGGTGACCGTCCGCGGCGTCGGGTACAAGGCCGGACCGAGCTGACATGACCGGCGGCACCACTGCGCCGAAGGCCGGTCGCCCGGGACGCGGCCGCCGCTTCCAGGGCGGCCGGCTCCTTCAGGACGCCCCGGCGGGCGGGCCGGTGCTCCGGCTGGTCATCCGGCTGCTGCGCCGCCCGCTGCTGCCGGTGATGCGCCTGTGGCGGCGCAACATCCAGCTGCGGGTCGTCGCGGCGACGCTGGTCATGTCGCTCGGCGTGGTGCTGCTGCTCGGATTCGTGGTCATCGGACAGGTCCGCAACGGCCTGGTCGAGGCGAAGGAGAAGGCCGCCCAGAGTCAGGCCGAGGGCGGGTTCTCCGTCGCCCAGGAGAAGGCGGACGCATCGTCGTCGACGGGCGGCCGCGGTGGGGACGGCACGGACTCCACGACGGCCGGCACGAACTCGTGGCGCACCGACCTGGTGGAACAGCTCGCGAGCGGCGGGCCCGGCGCGTTCAACGTGGTCGCCCTGAGCGCCGACCCGCTGCCCAAGCGGGCTCCGCGCACCTCGGGGGGAGTGGACCTGTCGTCCATCCCGCCCGACCTGCGGCGCTCGGTGGTCGGCGGTACCGGCGAATTCAAGACGTATGCGCAGGTCAAGTACACGGACGCGTCGGACGACCGGAAGCCGGAACCTGCCCTGATCATCGGCAAGCGGCTCAACGACGTCGACCGTCACCCCTACGAGCTGTACTACCTCTTCCCGCTGACGCAGGAGGAGCAGTCGCTCAACCTGGTGAAGCGGACGCTGGCGACAGCGGGTCTGTTCGTGGTGGTGCTTCTCGGCGCGATCGCGTGGCTCGTGGTGCGCCAGGTGGTCACTCCGGTGCGGATGGCGGCCGGGATCGCCGAGCGGCTGTCCACGGGGCTGCTCCACGAACGGATGAAGGTCACCGGTGAGGACGACATCGCCCGGCTGGGCGAGGCGTTCAACAAGATGGCACAGAACCTCCAGCTGAAGATCCAGCAGTTGGAGGAGCTCTCCAGGATGCAGCGCCGTTTCGTCTCCGACGTCTCGCACGAGCTGCGGACGCCGCTGACGACGGTGCGGATGGCCGCGGATGTCATCCACGAGTCCCGGGAGGACTTCGATCCGGCGACGTCCCGATCGGCCGAGCTCCTGGTCGGGCAGATCGACCGGTTCGAGTCGCTGCTGGCGGACCTGCTGGAGATCAGCCGGTTCGACGCGGGGGCGGCGGCCCTGGAGGCCGAGCCGATAGACCTTCGCGAGGTGGTGCGGCGCGTCATCGACGCGGCGGCGCCGCTGGCGGAGCGCAAGGGTTCCACCGTGCGGGTCGCCGGCGACGAGCAGCCCGTCGTCGCGGAGGCCGACGCCCGCCGGGTCGAACGCATGCTGCGCAACCTCGTGGT
Source organism: Streptomyces fuscigenes (assembly GCF_021556455.1). Classification (GTDB taxonomy): domain Bacteria; phylum Actinomycetota; class Actinomycetes; order Streptomycetales; family Streptomycetaceae; genus Streptomyces; species Streptomyces fuscigenes. The sequence continues at coordinate 9,391 of NZ_JAKGCV010000055.1, forward strand.
CAACGCCGTCGAGCACGGTGAGGGCCGCGACGTGGTGGTGCGCCTCGGCGCGGCAGGCGGTGCCGTGGCCGTCGCGGTCCGCGACTACGGCGTGGGGCTGAAGCCGGGGGAGGCGACGCGGGTGTTCAACCGGTTCTGGCGCGCGGACCCGGCTCGTGCGCGCACGACGGGCGGCACGGGCCTCGGCCTGTCGATCGCGGTCGAGGACGCCCGCCTCCACGGGGGCTGGCTGCAGGCGTGGGGCGAGCCGGGAGGCGGCTCGCAGTTCCGGCTGACGTTGCCGCGCACCGCCGACGAGCCGCTGCGCGGTTCGCCGATACCGCTGGAACCCGAGGACTCGCGCGGCAACCGGGCGCGCGCGGCCGCCGCGGTGGCGGACAAGAGCGCGCGGCAGGTGCCGAACACGGCGTTCCCGGTGCGGGGCGCCACCGGCACCCTGCCCGTGCCGCCGGGCCAGGCACCCCGGGCGACGGCCGTGGTCGACCCGACGGCGCTGCCGGGCAGCGGCTCGCGGGTCGTGGCCAGGAAACCGGACGAGTCCCACGGCGCCGCGCCCGCTCCCCGCGAGGGACGGGGGACCGGCCCCGGCGACGGGTCGGCAGCCGGGTCCGCGGAGCCCGGTGGCCGTCGCGTGGACGTGGACGGGGAGGGGCCGGGGCGCACATCCGCCTCGGAGACGTCGGAGCGGGAGGGCTCGACACGTGGGCGATGATCGCGTGCGGCGCGGCCGGGGACGCACCGGAAGACTGGGGGCCGGCCTCGTCGTGCTGGCCCTGGCTCTCGCCGGGTGCGCGTCGATCCCCGACAAGGGGGACGTGGAACCGGTGAAGGCGTCCCCCCAGGACGAGTCCCAGGTGCGGGTGTACGCGGTGCCGCCGCCGCCCGACGCGTCGGCGGGCGACATCGTCGACGGGTTCCTCGAGGCCATGACGAGTGACGACCCCGACTTCGCCATGGCCCGGAAGTATCTCGCCCACGACGAGGCGCGCGACTGGAAGCCGCAGAAGATCACGACGGTGCTGAGCGACGCGCCCGATTTGGAGGGCCCCACGAAGCCGCCGTCGGCGGACCAGCCGGGCCTCACGTACCAGATGCACGGGGTCGAGATCGCGACGATCGACGCGGGGAACGTGTACCGGCCGCTCAAGCCCGCGAGTTACCAGCGTGCCCTGCACCTCATCCAGGAGAAGGTCGCCGGGAAGAAGGAGTGGCGCATCGACGCCCTCCCGCAGGGCCTCGTCCTGGGCGCCTCCGACTTCCAGCGCAACTACCGCCCCGTCGACACGTACTTCTATGCGAAGAGCGACGGCTGGCTCGTGTCCGACCCGGTCTTCATCCGGCAGCGGATAGACCCGCTGACCCGCATGGACCCGATCACACAGGCCGTCAACACCGTGCTCTCCGGCCCCACCGGATGGCTGAAGCCGTCCGTCAAGTCGTCGTTCCCGGTCGGCACGCGGCTCCAGAAGGGCACCAGGACACTCGAGTTCGACGACAGCAACGCGCTCACGGTGCCGCTGAACTCCGCGGCGAAGAAGGCGACGCCGGACGTGTGCAGGATGATGGCCGCGCAGTTGTTCTTCACGCTGCGCGATCTCACCTCGACGCGGGTCGGGCAGATCGCGCTGCGGTCCGGGGGCAGCTCGCTGTGCTCCGTCTCGGGCGACCAGGCGCAGGCCTACGCGCCCGGCAGCGCCCTCGGCCAGTCCGCCGAGGACCCCTTCTACCTCGACCCCGACGGTCGTCTCGCCCACCTCCGGCCGGACGACAAGAAGGGCGGCGATCAGGACAACCTCGTCCCCGGGCCGCTCGGTGACGGCACGGTCAAGCTGGGCTCGGTGGCGATCTCCCGGGACGAGAGGCGGGCGGCGGGAGTCGCGGAGAACGGCAAGTCCCTGTACGTCACGTCGATCACGAACGACTCCGACCTCGGCAGCCCGCTGGTCACCAGCCAGGGCGCCAAGGAGTCGGACCGTCTGTCCGCGCCGACGTGGGACAGCCGTGGTGACGTGTGGGTCGCGGACCGGGATCCGGACCACGCGCGCCTGCTCCAGTTCGAGAACGGGACGACCGTCTCCGAGAGCGCCCATGTCGAGCACCTCGACGGGCGCCGTATCGAGGCGGTGCGGGTCTCGTCGGACGGAGTGCGCATCGCGCTGCTGCTCACGAAGGGCCATCGCACGAGCCTGGAGATCGGGCGCGTGGAGCAGAGCGGGTCGGGCGACCACAAGGAGCTCGCCGTCGCGGACCTCAAGTCGCTGACACCGCAGATGGAGACAGTGACGGCGGTCTCCTGGGCGGGGCCGAGCAGGCTGGTGATCGTCGGCAAGGAGGCCGGCGGGGTCCAGCAGATGCGGTTCGTCCAGGCCGACGGGTCCACGTCGGACGCGAGCGTGCTTCCCGGCCTGAACCAGGTGACGGCCATCGCCGCGGGCGACACGGACTCCAGGGCACTGGTCGCGGAGTCCAGTGACGCCGGTGTCGTGCAACTGCCCTCGGGCGGGAACTGGCAGTCGATCGTCGAGCACGGGTCGTCACCGGTCTACCCGGGCTGAACACGGCTCGCCGGGGCCCGCGCCCGGGGCCCCGCGCCGGGGCGCGCACTCCGGGGTTCGCGGGACCGACCGGGCGTTGTCCACAGGCGGTTGTCCACAGGGCTGGCCGGGACGCGGCACCCCGGTCACGATGGATGCATGCGGGGATGGTGGCGGGAAATCGGCGGCCTCGTCCTGCCGGTCGCGTGCGCGGGGTGCGGCAGGGGGCGGGCGCCACTGTGCGAGGAGTGCCGGAGATCGCTGTACGGGGCGTGGCCGTGCCGTGTGCTGCCGTCCCCGGAGCCGGCGGGACTGCCGGCGGTGTATGCGGCGGCGCCCTACGAGGAGGGCGTACGCAGCGTTCTGCTGGCACACAAGGAGCGCGGGGCACTGGGGCTCGCATCACCCCTCGGGCGGGCTCTCGCGGGCGCCGTGGCGGCCGTGGCGCCCCCGGGGGCGCGTACCGGGCCGCTGCTGCTCGTGCCGGTGCCGTCGGCGCGGGGGGCGGTGGCGGCGCGCGGGCACGACGCCGTGCGCCGGGTCGCGCTCGCCGCGGCGGGTGATCTCCGGCGCGGGGGCAGACCGGCCCAGGTGGTGCCGGTGCTGCGGCAGCGGCGCGCGGTGGCCGACCAGGTCGGGCTCGGCGCGCACCAGCGGCGCGTCAATCTGGCGGGAGCGCTGGAGGTCGCGGGCGGCGGGGCGCGGCTTCTGGCGGAGGGCAGGGTCGTCCTCGTCGACGACCTGATGACGACGGGCGCTTCGCTTGCGGAAGCGGCCCGGGCGGTGCGGGCCGCAGTGGGCGTGGGGACGGTTGCCGTGGGAGACGGCCCGGGAGGGCACGCCCCGCTGGTGGGTGCGGTTGTCGCAGCCTCTCCGGCTTCTTTCGAAATAAACCGGAGGTGATTGATTGAGCATGCGATCGCAGGTTGAGCCGAACAAAAATTACCTGAACGGAGGTACCTGTCCGTACCGGGTGCCGACCCCCCTGCCGGAGAGCTATGTTCGGTTGTGAGGAATGGCGCAAGCCGCTACTCGGTGAAAGCACTGTGGTGCTTCGGCGTTTTCGGAGAACCTTCGGCGGGCACGGGTGGACATCAAGCCGACGGGGGAGGAGGAGGTGAAAGTCGCCAAGTCCGAGGCTCCGGTGGCTGCCGGGGCCTGGTGCAACAAGGGGTGCCTCCGCAGCGAGGCGGGGTGCTCCGGGAACGGAGTTCTGCGTGGACATCGTCGTCAAGGGCCGCAAGACAGAGGTGCCGGAGCGGTTCCGCAAGCACGTGGCCGAGAAGCTGAAGCTGGAGAAGATCCAGAAGCTCGACGGCAAGGTCATCAGCCTCGACGTCGAGGTGTCCAAGGAACACAATCCGCGTCAGGCGGACCGGTGCGACCGGGTGGAGATCACCCTGCGCTCCCGCGGGCCGGTGATCCGTGCCGAGGCATCGGCAGCGGATCCCTACGCGGCGCTCGACCTCGCCACGGGCAAGCTCGAGGCCCGGATGCGCAGGGAGCACGAGAAGCGGCACAACCGCAGGGGCCACGGCCGGCTCTCCGCCGCCGCGGTCGCGGACGCCGTGCCCGGCGTCGCGGAGTACAGCATGAACGGGGCGTCTCCCGACGGGGAGGCGGGCGCGGACGTCCGCACGACGAGGATCGGATCGCTCGAAGTGCAGGGCGAGGGACCCCTCGTGGTGCGGGAGAAGAACCACGCCGCGGCGCCGATGACGCTGGACCAGGCTCTTGAGGAGATGGAGCTCGTCGGCCACGACTTCTACCTGTTCGTGGACTCCGACACGAAGGAACCGAGCGTGGTCTACCGGCGGCACGCCTACGACTACGGCGTGATCCACCTCCAGACCGACCCCCTCGCGGGCCCCGAAGTGGGCGGCGCCGGCGGGGCACTCGGAGGCTGACAGCCGGAAACGACCGGTGTGGTGCCCCCGAGGATCCGTCAGGTCCACGGGGGCACGCCGCTGCCGGACGGTGACCCCGCCGGACGGCTCCGGCATGGAATCATGGGTACGCAGGCCAACGGGCGGTTGAAGCACTGAGGTTGACCGCCGGAGCAAACTTGGGGCCACGGCCTTCAGGGGGAGGAACGATGGCGGACGGCTTCGGGCCGGTACTCGGGGCGCGGGGTGCTGCCGGAATGCCGGTCGCAGGCGTCGACCCCGACGACGACCGCGTCTACGGCACGCCCGAAAAGGAACCCATCCGGGTCCTCGTCGTGGACGATCACGCCCTCTTCCGCCGCGGGCTGGAGATCGTCCTCGCGCAGGAGGAGGACATCCAGGTCATCGGCGAGGCGGGCGACGGCGCGGAAGCCGTGGACAAGGCCGCCGACCTGCTGCCCGACATCGTGCTCATGGATGTACGGATGCCCCGGCGCGGCGGGATCGAAGCGTGCACCGCCATCAAAGAAGTGGCCCCCAGCGCCAAGATCATCATGCTGACGATCAGCGACGAGGAAGCCGACCTCTACGACGCGATCAAGGCCGGTGCCACGGGTTACCTGCTCAAGGAGATCTCCACCGACGAGGTCTCGACGGCGATCCGGGCGGTCGCGGACGGACAGTCGCAGATCAGCCCGTCGATGGCGGCGAAGCTGCTCACGGAGTTCAAGTCGATGATCCAGCGCACCGACGAGCGCAGACTGGTCCCGGCGCCGCGGCTCACGGACCGCGAACTGGAGGTGCTGAAGCTCGTGGCCACCGGTATGAACAACCGGGACATCGCGAAAGAGCTGTTCATCTCCGAGAACACCGTGAAGAACCATGTGCGCAACATCCTGGAGAAGCTCCAGCTGCACTCCCGGATGGAAGCGGTCGTATACGCGATGCGCGAGAAGATCCTCGAAATCCGCTGACCGGTGGGCTGCCGGGCCCGATGGCCCGCGGATTCGATCGGCCTGCGGATCGGACCCACCCATGGGCTCCATCCATCGGCTCCATCCATCGGATCGAGCCGTCGTATCGAGCCGTCGTATCCATTCTTCGGATCCACCCGCTGAACTGATCGACCCCCCGAACGGATTGGCACGTTGACCCGCCGGGCCATCGGCCCCTTGACCCGCCGGCCCCTTGACCCGCCGGCTCGTTGAGCGATCGGGTCCGTGGCCGGTCGAGTCCTTGGCCTGTCCAGCCCTTGGCCGGTTCGGCCCTTGATCGGTTGACACGCCAATCGAATCGACCCGTTGGCATGAAGCCCGTTGATGTGTTGACCAGGTCCGTCGACCTCCCGGTCGACAGGGCCCCGTCCTCGACGGGGCCCGTGGTCGACAGAGCCCAGTCGGCCAGGCCGTCAGTCCGTCGGTCGGTCAGCCGTCCCGTCGCGTCCCGGCCGAGCAGCCGGTCCCGTCGGCTCGGCTCCGTCGCCCTGACCGTCGGCCGTTCGTGTCAGGCGAGCGCCCGTACGAGTTCGGCTGCGAGTCCCGGGTCGTCCACGCGCTCGATGCGCACCGTGCCGCATCCGACCCACTCGGCCGCCTCCCGCAGGGCCTGTGCCATGGGCGCGACGGCCTTCGGACCGGCGAGCGACAGCTGGCGGGCCACCAGCGTGCTGCCCGAACGGCCGGGGTCCACCCGGCCCACCAGCTTGCCGCCGGCCAGCAGGGGCATGGCGAAATAGCCGTGCTGCCGCTTCGGCTTCGGCACGTAGGCCTCGAGGCGGTGCGTGAAGCCGAAGATCCGTTCCGTGCGGGCCCGCTCCCAGATCAGCGAGTCGAAGGGCGACAGCAGCGTGGTGCGGTGCCGTCCACGCACCGGGAGGGCCAGCGCCTCGGGGTCGGCCCACGCCTGCTTCGTCCACCCCTCCACCGTCACCGGTACCAGCCCCGCGTCCCCGATCACCGCGTCGACCTGCTCGCCCTTGAGGCGGTGGTAGTCGGCGATGTCCGCGCGCGTCCCGACGCCGAGGGCGGCCCCGGCGAGGCGCACCAGGCGGCGGGTGCACTCCAGGTCGCTGAGGTCGTCGTGCAGGAGGTCGGCGGGGACGGCGCGCTCGGCCAGGTCGTAGACGCGCTTCCAGCTGCGCCTTCCCGTGCAGACGACCTCGCCGTACATCAGGGCGCGCTCGACGGCGATCTTCGCGTCGGACCAGTCCCACCAGGGACCGCCGTTCTTCGCGCCGCCCAGCTCCGTCGCCGTGAGCGGGCCCTCGTCGCGCAGCTGCTTGAGGACGGTCTCGTACGCCCCGGCGGACAGCTCGTGGTTCCACTGCGGGCGTGCGCGGTAGGCGCGCCTGCGGAAGGCGAAGAGCGGCCATTCCTCGATCGGCAGCACGCAGGCCGCGTGCGACCAGTACTCGAACGCGTGGGGCACCGGAGAGGGGCTCCCTGGGGGAGCCGGGGTCCAGTAGGCCTTCTCGACCGTGTCGCGCCCGACCGCCCCCAGCCGGGCGTACGGAACCAGCTCGTGCGAGCGGGCGAGCACGGAGATCGTGTCCAGCTGAACCGCGCCGAGAGCCCGCAGCACCCCCCGCACGCCGCCTCTGCGGTCCGGCGCCCCGACGAATCCCTGGGCGCGCAGCGCGATGCGCCGGGCCTCGGCAGCGGACAGTTCCACGGCGGGCGGCTCGGTGGAGGGCGAGGCGGTCGTCATGCTCCGCACCTTAGACGGCGGCACCGACAATCACCGGGGCACCGAAGATCGCCGCAGGTCCGGCGCCCCGCGACCCTCGCCCCGCATCGTTCGCCCCTCGCGCCCGCGTCCCGCGCCAGGTCTCGCGGCCTGGCGCTCGGGCTCGGCCCCCACCCCGGGATTCAGGGGTCGAGCCTCGGCCCGCGTCCGGCCCCCGCTTCCGCGCGCACGGGCAGACGGCTCCCGCTCCCGGCCGTGAAGCCCGGCCGTCTCCCGCGCGCCCCCCGCCCGGCCCCGCGGTCGGCGCCTCAGGCGTGGCTGCGTGAGCCCGGCAGGTACGCGTGCCCGGCCTCCAGGCCCACGTCCGAAGGGAGCAGAGAGCCTATCCACAGGTCCCGCAGGACGTCGCGGCTGAGCAGGGCGGCCCGCAGGGTGCCCTCGACCACGAAGCCCGCCCGTTCGGCGACACGGCGCGAGGCGGCGTTGCCCGCCTCGGCCCGCCACTCCACGCGTTCCACACCGCGCCCGAAGGCCCAGCGGGCCAGCGCGGTGACGGCCTCCGCCGTGTACCCGCGGCCGCGGTGCTCGCGGACCGTCCAGAAGCCGACCTCCCAGGTGTCTCCCTGCCGGTGGTGGATGTTCGCGGCGCCGACGAGCGGGCCGCCCCCGCGCGGGAAGGTGCAGAAGGTGTAGGTGGTGTCCGTGCGCCACCCCTCGGGGACGATGTGCTCGACGAAGTACTCCGCGTGCCCGCGCTCGTACGGTGACGGGAGCGGCACCCAGCGCTGAATCTCCGGGTCCTGGCAGGCCGCGTGCACGGCGTCGATGTCGGCTCCGACCGGCGCGCGGAGTTCCAGGCGGGGGGTGTGGAGGGTCTGCGGGTCCATGGCCGCATTCTCGCGGCCGGGCGATGATCTGGCGAAGACTTTGATCGTGGCCCGGCACCTCGGACGCTGTCCGAGCGTTCTAAAGAGAGGGGGTCCTGGCACCGCATCGCTGCGGCCCTCCCGGCGCGGGCCGGTCCTCGCTTACGATGGCCGATGCGGTGGGGCACGTCTGCCGCGCCAGCGCCCCGCCCGACCCCAGTGCCAGGCCCGACCGGCAAGGAGAGCAGCCTCAGTGTCCGTCTTCAACAAGCTCATGCGTGCAGGCGAAGGCAAGATCCTGCGCAAACTGCACCGCATCGCGGACCAGGTCAACTCCATCGAAGAGGACTTCGTCAACCTCTCCGACGCCGAGTTGCGCGCGCTCACGGAGGAGTACAAGGAACGCATCGCCGAGGGAGAGAGCCTCGACGACCTGCTCCCCGAGGCCTTCGCCACGGTCCGCGAGGCGGCCAAGCGCGTCCTCGGCCAGCGTCACTACGACGTGCAGCTGATGGGCGGCGCAGCCCTGCACCTCGGATTCGTCTCCGAGATGAAGACCGGCGAGGGCAAGACGCTCGTCGGCACGCTTCCCGCCTACCTGAACGCGCTGTCCGGCAAGGGCGTCCACCTGATCACGGTGAACGACTACCTGGCCGAACGCGACTCCGAGATGATGGGCCGCGTCCACAAGTTCCTCGGCCTCACGGTCGGCTGCATCCTGGCGAACATGACGCCGGCGCAGCGCCGTGAGCAGTACGGATGCGACATCACGTACGGCACGAACAACGAGTTCGGCTTCGACTACCTGCGCGACAACATGGCGTGGTCGAGGGACGAGCTGGTGCAGCGCGGCCACAACTACGCGATCGTCGACGAGGTCGACTCGATCCTCGTGGACGAGGCGCGCACCCCGCTGATCATCTCCGGCCCCGCCGACCAGGCCACGAAGTGGTACGGCGACTTCGCGAAGCTCGTCACGCGCCTCACCAAGGGCGAGGCGGGCAACCAGCTCAAGGGCATCGAGGAGACCGGCGACTACGAGGTCGACGAGAAGAAGCGCACGGTCGCGATCCACGAGCCCGGTGTCACCAAGGTCGAGGACTGGCTGGGCATCGACAACCTCTACGAGTCGGTCAACACGCCGCTCGTCGGTTACCTGAACAACGCGATCAAGGCCAAGGAACTCTTCAAGAAGGACAAGGACTACGTCGTCATCGACGGCGAGGTCATGATCGTCGACGAGCACACCGGCCGTATCCTCGCCGGCCGCCGCTACAACGAGGGCATGCACCAGGCGATCGAGGCGAAGGAAGGGGTGGACATCAAGGACGAGAACCAGACGCTCGCCACGATCACCCTCCAGAACTTCTTCCGCCTGTACGACAAGCTCTCCGGCATGACCGGTACGGCCATGACCGAGGCCGCGGAGTTCCACCAGATCTACAAGCTCGGCGTGGTGCCGATCCCGACGAACAGGCCGATGGTCCGCATGGACCAGTCCGACCTGATCTACCGCACCGAGGTCGCGAAGTTCGCGGCGGTCGTCGACGACATCGAGGAGAAGCACGACAAGGGTCAGCCGATCCTGGTCGGCACGACCTCCGTCGAGAAGTCCGAGTACCTCTCGCAGCAGCTCAACAAGCGCGGCATCCAGCACGAGGTGCTGAACGCGAAGCAGCACGACCGTGAGGCGCCGATCATCGCCCAGGCCGGGCGCAAGGGCGCGGTCACGGTCGCGACGAACATGGCCGGCCGCGGTACGGACATCAAGCTCGGCGGCAACCCCGACGACCTGGCGGAGGCGGAGCTGCGTCAGCGCGGCCTCGACCCGGTGGAGCACGTCGAGGAGTGGGCGGCGGCGCTGCCCGCGGCCCTGGAGAAGGCCGAGCAGGCCGTGAAGGCCGAGTTCGAGGAGGTCAAGGGCCTCGGCGGGCTGTACGTGCTGGGCACGGAGCGCCACGAGTCGCGGCGCATCGACAACCAGCTGCGCGGCCGTTCCGGCCGTCAGGGCGACCCCGGCGAGTCCCGCTTCTACCTCTCCCTCGGTGACGACCTCATGCGGCTGTTCAAGGCGCAGATGGTCGAGCGCGTGATGTCGATGGCGAACGTGCCGGACGACGTGCCCATCGAGAACAAGATGGTCACGCGGGCCATCGCGTCCGCGCAGTCGCAGGTCGAGCAGCAGAACTTCGAGACCCGTAAGAACGTCCTGAAGTACGACGAGGTGCTCAACCGCCAGCGCGAGGTCATCTACGGCGAGCGGCGCCGCGTCCTGGAGGGCGAGGACCTGCAGGAGCAGATCCACCACTTCATGGACGACACGATCGACGCGTACATCCAGGCGGAGACCGTCGAGGGCTTCGCCGAGGAGTGGGACCTCGACCGGCTGTGGGGCGCGTTCAAGCAGCTCTACCCGGTGAAGGTCACCGTCGAGGAGCTGGAGGAGGAGGCCGGCGACCGCGCGGGCCTCACCGCCGAGTTCATCGGCGAGTCCATCAAGGACGACGTCCACGAGCAGTACGAGCAGCGCGAGGGCCAGCTCGGCTCCGACATCATGCGCGAGCTGGAGCGCCGGGTCGTCCTGTCGGTGCTCGACCGCAAGTGGCGCGAGCACCTCTACGAGATGGACTACCTCCAGGAGGGCATCGGCCTGCGGGCCATGGCGCAGAAGGACCCGCTGGTCGAGTACCAGCGCGAGGGCTTCGACATGTTCAACGCCATGATGGAGGGCATCAAGGAGGAGTCGGTCGGCTACCTGTTCAACCTGGAGGTCCAGGTCGAGCAGCAGGTCGAGGAGGTCGAGCTGCCCGCGCAGGACGCGGCCCCCGTCGCCGACGCCGAGCCGACGTCCCTGGTCAAGGAGGACGCGGTGCCCGCCGGCGCCCGTCCCGAGATCCGGGCGAAGGGGCTCGACGCCCCGCAGCGCCCCGACCGGCTGCACTTCTCGGCGCCGACCGTGGACGGCGAGGGCGGCGTGGTCGAGGGCGAGTTCGAGCACGAGCCCGCCGGCGGACCGACGCGCTCGACGTCGGACGGCCTGACCCGCGCCGAGCGCCGCAAGGCGCAGCGCGGCGGCGGTGGCGGCGGCCGGCGCCGCAAGAAGTAGTCGCCGGCAGACGGTCATGACGGGCCGGGTCGCGCACCGGATGGTGCGCGGTCCGGCCCGCCGTGCGTCCGCGTGGTCGCGTGTCCCCGGGTGCGTCCGCGTGGGTGCCGGTCGCCTCGTGCGTCCGCGTGCTCGCCTGTCCCGCCGTGGGAGAGG
>NZ_JAKGCV010000560.1 GCF_021556455.1 Streptomyces fuscigenes
GAACGCGGCAGGCGCGAGAGGGGCCGGGCGCGAGAGCCGCGGATGGCGCCGGGGAGGGGCCGCGGGGCGCGGGTGTCCGGGCCTCGGGGGGAGGAGGGTGCGGGCGGCGCGGTGGCGGGCCGGAACGGGGCGGCCGGGGCGTCCCGGGCCGCCGCGCGGGGAGCGTCAGCCGTACGCGCGGCGCATGGCCGAGCGTCAGCCGTACACGCGGCGCATGGCCGAGCGTCAGCCGTACGCGCGGCGCACGGCCGAGCGTCAGCCGTACATGCGGCGCATGGCGTAGTCGACCATCTGCTCGACCGCCTTCGCGTCGAAGACCATCCGGTGCTCGCCCTCCATGTCGAGGACGAAGCCGTACCCGGTGGGCAGCAGGTCGATGACCTCGGACCCGGTGATCACGAAGTACTTGGAGTCCTTGCCCGCGTAGCGGCGCAGCTCCTTGAGCGTGGTGAACATGGGGATCACCGGCTGCTGGGTGTTGTGCAGGGCCAGGAAGCCGGGGCCCTCGCCGCGCGGGCAGTACACCTTGGAGGTGGAGAAGATCTGCTGGAAGTCCTCGGCGGACAGCACGCCGGTGGTGAACGCCTTGACCGCGTCGGCCAGCGACGGAGGGGACGGTTCCGGGTAGAGCGGCTGCTCGCCGTAGCCCCCGCCCATCGGCTGCTGCTGCTGATGGTTCGGCTGGGCGTACTGCTGCTGGGCGCCAGGCGTCTGCTCGTAGCCGTACATGGCCGCAAGAATACTGAGGATCGCGGGCCCGCGGGCCCGGGGGCGGGCGCTTCGTCGCCCGCTGCCCGCGCCGCGCCGCCGGGCCCGTCGGGCATTTCGCCCCACCGGGAGCCGCGTCACACCCGGCGGGCCGGGGTTGCCCTTATTACCGACGGGTAGCATCATCGTAGGCACGGCACGACGCTGGACGCCGCTGCACGCCGAACCGGATACCTGTCTTGAGGAGCCGTCCCCCTCCGGGGCTCCTCGTGAGCCTTTTACGGAGCCGTGGCCATGGGGCACTACAAGTCCAACCTCCGCGACATCGAGTTCAACCTCTTCGAGGTGCTCGGCCGGGAGAAGCTGTACGGCAGCGGTCCCTTCGCCGAGATGGACGTGGAGACCGCGCGCAGCATCCTCTCCGAGGTCACCCGCCTCTCCGAGCAGGAGATCGCGGCGTCGTACGCCGAGGGCGACCGCACGCCGCCCGTCTTCGACCCCGCGCAGGGCGTCGCCCCGCTGCCCGAGGCCTTCAAGAAGTCGTACGCGGCCTTCATGGACTCGGAGTACTGGCGGCTCGGCCTGCCCGAGGAGATCGGCGGCACGAGCGCCCCCCGGTCGCTGATCTGGGCGTACGCGGAGCTGGTGCTCGGCGCGAACCCGGCCGTGTGGATGTACTCCTCCGGTCCTGCCTTCGCGGGCGTCCTCTTCGAGGAGGGCACGGACGAGCAGAAGAAGATCGCGGCGCTCGCGGTCGAGAAGCAGTGGGGCTCCACGATGGTGCTGACCGAGCCCGACGCGGGCTCCGACGTCGGCGCCGGGCGCACGAAGGCGGTCCAGCAGGAGGACGGGTCCTGGCACATCGAGGGCGTGAAGCGGTTCATCACGTCCGGCGAGCACGACCTCTCCGACAACATCCTCCACTACGTGCTCGCCCGCCCCGAGGGTGCCGGCCCCGGCACCAAGGGCCTGTCCCTCTTCCTCGTGCCGAAGTACCACTTCGACCGGGAGACCGGCGAGCTGGGCGAGCGCAACGGCGTGCGCGCGACGAACGTCGAGCACAAGATGGGCCTGAAGGTCTCCAACACCTGCGAGATGACCTTCGGCGGCGACGTGCCCGCCCAGGGCTGGCTGGTCGGCGAGAAGCACGACGGCATCCGCCAGATGTTCCGCGTCATCGAGTTCGCCCGCATGATGGTCGGCACCAAGGCCATCGCGACCCTCTCCACGGGCTACCTGAGCGCGCTGGAGTACGCGAAGGAGCGGGTCCAGGGCCCCGACCTCGCGCAGTTCACCAACAAGGCCGCGCCGAAGGTCACCATCACCCACCACCCCGACGTGCGCCGCTCGCTGATGACGCAGAAGGCGTACGCGGAGGGCATGCGCGCCCTCGTCCTCTACACGGCCGCGCTCCAGGACGAGATCTCCGCGAAGGAGGCCGCCGAGGAGGACGCGAGCGCGCTCCACGGCCTCAACGACCTGCTGCTCCCGGTGGTCAAGGGCTACGGCTCGGAGAAGTCCTACGAGCAGCTCGCGCAGTCGCTGCAGATTTTCGGCGGCTCCGGCTACCTTCAGGAGTACCCGGTCGAGCAGTACATCCGGGACGCGAAGATCGACACGCTCTACGAGGGCACCACGGCCATCCAGGGGCAGGACTTCTTCTTCCGGAAGATCGTCCGGGACCAGGGCGTCGCGCTGAACACCCTCGCCGAGGAGATCAAGCAGTTCCTCGCGGTCTCCACGGGCGGCACCGAACTGGCCCCGGCCCGCGAGGCGCTGGCGAAGGCGGCGGCCGACCTCGAGGCGATCGTCGGCACGATGCTCACGGACCTCACCGCGACCGGCGAGGACGTGAAGAACATCTACAAGGTCGGGCTCAACACCACCCGCCTGCTGATGGCCTCCGGCGACGTGATCGTCGGCTACCTGCTGCTGCGCGGCGCGGCGGTCGCGGCGGAGAAGCTGGAGACGGCCCCCGCCAAGGACGTGGCCTTCTACCGGGGCAAGATCGCGGCGGCGAAGTTCTTCGCGGCCAACGTCCTGCCGGGCGTCGGCACCGAGCGGCAGCTCGCCGAGAGCGTGGACGTCTCCCTGATGGAGCTGGACGAGGCCGCCTTCTGACGGTCCGGCCGCCCGGTCCCCCTGCTGCGGGGCGGGCCGTGCGGCCGCGCGCACAGGGCCGAGGGCGCCCCTCCCGGACGGGTGGGGCGCCCTCGGCGCGTCGGCGGCGTGCGTTCCCGCCGGTGCGGAGCGGGTCAGGAGCCGAGTGACGCCTCGGCGTGCACGCCGGTGCCCTGGTACGGACGGAATCCCCGGGCGAGCAGTTCGGCGTCCACCCGCAGCGACCCGGCGCGGCCGGCCTTGCGGCCCTCGGCGGCCGGGGCGCCCTGG
>NZ_JAKGCV010000561.1 GCF_021556455.1 Streptomyces fuscigenes
CTGCGCTCGCCGGTGTTCAGGGGCCGGCGGCTGCGGATCGTGCTCTGGGCCCGCGACGCCGACGCCCCGCGGCTCGTGCCCGGCGCGAGCCTGCACCGGGCCCACCGGGCGATGGGCTGGTCCTCGACGGTGTCGGTCCTGGCCCAGTGGGAGCTGCGGCACCAGCCGCACGTGGCGCGCGGGGTGCTCGCATCGCTGACGGAGGCGGCGCGGACGCACGCGCGCGCGGGGACGGACGCCCCGTTCCTGTGGCAGCGGGAGCCGGAGGGGGCCGTGCGGCCGCGCCCGGCCAGGACCGCGCTCCGCGCCTTCGACCAGCTGGCTCTGGGCTCGTTCAACGAGAAACTGGTCATCGAGTCCATCCGGGTGGCCGGCGCGCTCAGCCGCGTCGAGATAGCGGACCGCACCGGCCTGACCCCGCAGGCCGTCTCCCGCATCACCCGCAACCTGCTCACGACCGGCTTCCTCACGGAGGACGAGCGCCGCGCGCAGGGCAGGGGCAAGCCCCGGGTGCCGCTGCGGCTGCGGCCGGACGCCGCGTGCGCGATCGGTATCCACGTCGACCCCGAGATGATCACGCAGGTGCTGGTCGACCTGTGCGGGAACGTCCGCGACCGACGGCAGCTGCCGCTGACCGCGCCGAGCGACCCGGCCCGGTGCGTGGAGAGCATGGCCCGGATGGCTGCCTCGGCCGTCCGGGCGGCGGGGCCGCTCGGGCGCAACCTGCTGGGGGCGGGCGTGGCCGCGCCGGGACCGCTGGACGCGGAGGCGGGCGTGCTCCTGGACCCGCCGCTGTTCGAGGGATGGGGCGAGGTGCCGCTCCGCGCCGACCTGGGCCGGGCCCTGGGCATGCCGGTGCTGCTGGAGAAGGACGCGACGGCCGCGACGGTGGGCGAGCGGTGGCTCGGCGCGGCGGACAGCGCGGGCGACTTCGTCTACCTGTACCTGGGGGCGGGCGCCGGCAGCGGCGCCTTCCTCAACGGGGACGTCTTCCGGGGCTCGTCGGGCAACGCGGGCGAGTTCGGCGAGCTGACCGCGTACGCGCTCGGGCGGCTCACGCCGGAGGGCGGACCCCGGATGGTCCCGGAGTGCGCGCCGATGTCGGCGGTGGTGGCGGGCGCGGCTCGTGCCGGGCTCGCTCTGCCCGCCGAAGGGGCGTACGCGGCCGTGTGCGCGGCGGCCGCGGCCGGCGACGAGCGCGCGGCCCGCGCGGTCACGGACGTGGCCGGCGTGATCGCGCGCGGCGCGGTCGGCATGACGGACCTGTACGACACGGACCTCCTGATCGTGGGCGGCCCCGCGGTGCCCCCGGAGGTCGCGGAGCTGTACCTGGCGGAGATCTCCGCCGCCGTCAACCGCTTCCCGATGGCACGCCGGGTGCGGCACGTGCGGGTCGCGTACTCGACGCTCGGGGACGCGGCGGCCGCCGTGGGCGCCGCCGCCGGTGTCTTCCACACGACCTTCGCCCCGCGCCTGCGCCCGCACGCAGGGGGCAGGGCGGGGGCGTGAGACAGGACCGGAGCACCGGGGCGCGCGCCCCGTGCGCCGAGGCGTGCGGACCGGGGATTGCGCCGCGGGGGACATGACGCGTTCCGCTCCGGGCAGAAGGGCCCTCGGACGATCCGCTGCTGAGAGGTGAGGCGCATGGCCACCAGCACTCCCCCGGCGCCCGGCCAGGAGACGACCGCCGCGGCGGCGCTGCCGGTGATCGACGACCCGTCCAAGGTCGCTCCCCGGGACGCGCGCGAACTGTCGAAGCTGTTCTTCGACCGTCTCCGGGTCCTCGAAGAGGGCACCCCCGAGTACCAGTACGCGCGCAACACCCTGATCGAGATGAACCGCTCCCTGGTGCGTTTCGCCGCGGGCCGCTTCCGCAGCCGCGGCGCCGGCGGCGAGATGGAGGACATACTCCAGGTCGGCACGATCGGGCTGATCAAGGCCATCGACCGGTTCGACCTCTCGCGCGAGGTCGAGTTCACCTCGTTCGCGGTCCCCTACATCGTCGGCGAGATCAAGCGGTTCTTCCGCGACACCACCTGGGCCGTCCACGTACCCCGCAGGCTCCAGGAACTGCGGGTCGACCTGGCCAGGGCGAAGGAACTGCTGGCGACACGCCTCGACCGCGACCCGGGTGTCCGGGAGATCGCCGAACTGCTCGGCCTGTCGGAGGAAGAGGTCGTGGAGGGCCTGGTCGCGACCAACGGCTACACGGCCGGTTCGCTGGACGTGCCCGCGGGCGGCGAGGACCGGGCCCGGGGCGCGGGCAGGACCTTCGCGGACGTGATCGGGCAGGAGGACCCCGACCTGGAGAAGGTGGAGAACCTGCACGCCCTCGCCCCGCTGCTGCGCCGGCTGGACGAGCGGGACCGCCTCATCGTGGGGATGCGCTTCGGCGGCGAGATGACGCAGTCGCAGATCGGCGCGGAGCTCGGGGTGTCCCAGATGCACGTCTCCCGGCTGCTCAACCGCATCATCTCCCAACTGCGTGAAGGCATGCTCGTGCGGGAGTGAGCGCCGCGCGGCGCGGCCGTGCCCCTCCCTCCCCCGGCCCCCGGGCAGGCCGGCGCGCGCCCCGCCGACCGCTCGCCCCCGCCGCCTGCGCCGTGCCGTGCGCTGCCCCCGCGCCGGTCTCCTGCCTGCGGCGTCCTCGCAGGTCAGCCGCGCCGTCCGAGGCATTGTCAGACCCGTGGTGAAGACTTGAGGGTCCGACAGATCCTCGACGACACGACATCAGGGGGCCCGACATGACCGACACGACCGCTGGAGCGACGGCCACGGCCGGCGCGACGGCCACGGCCGGCGCGGCGGCCGGCGAGAGGACGGCGGCCCGGGCGTATCTGCGGCTGCTGGCCGCCGTCCGTGCCCTGCTCGACGAGCCGTGCGACGCTCCGGACGCCGGGCCGCTGCTCGCGCTGCCGCTCGCCGAGGCGGACGCGGCGCTGGGGGCCGCGGGTCTCGTGGGCAACGAGCGGGAGTTCCTGCGGCTGGTGGCGCGCCAGGCCAGGGACGACGACCCGCGGCGGGCCGGCCGGGCGGCCGACGCGCGCGCCTGAGGCCGCGACGCGCCCGGGCCCGCCGGGGCG
>NZ_JAKGCV010000562.1 GCF_021556455.1 Streptomyces fuscigenes
GGCGGAAGCAGGGGCGGCGGGCGCGGCACCGGGCCGGGCGCGCCGCACGGTGTCGGGCGACGAGGCGGCGGGCGGCAGGGCGTGCGGGACCAGCGGCGTCGACGCGGCGTGCTCCGGCCGGAGTTCCCCCATCACGTCGTCGGGCGTGGGCCGGTGGGCCGGGTCCTTGGCCAGGCACCGGCGTATGAGATGGACGAGCCCGGCGGGCACGCCGCTCAGGTCGGGCTCGTCGTGGACGACCTGATAGGCCACGACATAGGGGCTGTCCGAGTCGAACGGGCCCCGGCCCGTGGCCGCGTGGACGAGGACGGCGGCCATGGCGAAGACGTCCGCGGGCGGACCGACGGCGCGCGGGCGCTGGAACTGCTCGGGCGCCATGAACGGCGGTGTGCCGATCAACTTGCCCGTCTCGGTGCGCAGATCGCTGTCGGACGGGCGCGAGATCCCGAAGTCGATGACACGGGGCCCGTCCGCGGCGAGCAGCACGTTGCTCGGCTTCAGGTCGCGGTGGACGACGCCGGCGCGGTGGATGTCCCGCAGCCCTTCGGCCAGTCCGGCGCCGAGCCGCGCCAACTCGCGCTCGCTCATCGGCCCGTGCTGTCTGACACGGTCCGACAGTGTCGGCCCGTCGATGAACAGCGTGGCCATCCAGGGGCGTTCGGCATCCGCGTCGGCGTCCACGACGGGAGCGGTGAACGCGCCGCTGACGCGGCGGGCCGCGGCGATCTCCTGGCGGAAGCGGGCACGGAACTCGGGGTCCGACGCGTACTCCGCGTGCACGACCTTGACCGCCAGGCGCAGTCCGGAGCCCGAGGAGGCCAGGTGGACCACGCCCATGCCGCCGCTGCCGAGGACGGTCTGGAGCGGATAGGGGCCCGCGTAGCCGGGTTCCGCCCGCTCGGAAGCAGGCCGTGCGGGGTCGGCGGCCCGGGGCAGCGGTTGCATACCCACCCCCGTAGCTCGTGCGCTGCGCGACGCACCGACCATAGTCGATGAGGCATGCGATCCGGCCACGGGTTGCTAGCGTGCCGCGCACCAACAGGGCAGTGTCGAGGAGGGGGTCCGCGATGGCGGTCGGGGAAGCACAGGAGCCGGTGTCCGCGGGGGTCGCGGCGGGCGGACCGGAGCCGGGCGCGGGGGAGCCGGCGGGCGCCGCGGGGGAGGGTCCCGGCATCGACCCGGCGGCCGCCTCCGGCGCGCTCACCGCGCACGCGGCGGCGGTGGTGGCCAGGCACTACCCGATCGCGCCCGGCTACAGCGTCAACGTCCGCAGCGGTCCCGGCACGAACCACGGCGTTGTCCGGATACTGCCGGTCGGCGCCACCGTGCCGATCAACTGCCAGGTGAACGGGACGACCGAGAGCGGCCCGTACGGCACGTCCCGCATCTGGGACAACATCGCCAACGGCCAGTTCGTGTCGGACGCCTTCGTGCACACGGGCAGCGACGGCTTCATCGCGCCCCGCTGCGACTGATCGGACCTTCCGGGCCCGCTGCGGCGGACCCGGAGCGGATCCGCCGCACGTGCGCGCCGGTGCCGCTCCGGGCGCGCGGGGCCGGGCGGGGATAATCGAGCCGTGAGCGAGCAGCAGCGCCCCGAGGGGCAGGACGAGCAGACCGCGCCGCCCCGGCGGCCACCGGGCGGCGCGGCGGACGGCACCGCCGGCGGCCCGGTCCCCGAGAGCCTGCGGTTCTTCGGGACGACCTGGGTCTCCCACACCGGGGGCTACGGGCTGCGGCGCGCCGGGGCGGCGGCGGGTTCGCTGCTGGCCGCGGCCGCGTCGTGCGTCGTGCTCCGGTTCGCCTACGACGGCGTCGCGCTGGCCGACGTCGGCTCGTTCGTGGGCGTGCTCGTCGTCGCGATGTTCGCGGTGTGCGGCTTCGTCGCCTTCCGCAGGACGTGGGCCGGCTTCTCCGCCCGCCCGGCCGACCCGGCCCGCGAGGAGTCGCTGCGCAGCCTGAAGGCCATCGGTTTCATCGGGTCGCTCCTCGCCTACTTCGTCCGTTCGCTCAGCGAGGCCCCCGGAGAGGGGCTGCGGCGCCGCGAGTACGAGGCGGCCCTCGTCGCGTACGAGAAGCGGCGCGGCGCCCGCAGCGGCAACCCCGGCGCGCGCGGCGCACAGCAGAAGAACGGCCGGCAGAAGACCGCGCAGCAGACGAACCCGCAGCAGAAGAACGGGAAGAGGGGCGCGGCGGCCGCCGGCCCCGCCCCGACCCCTCGGCGGGCGGCGGGTGCCCGCGCGGACCGGAGGAACCACTCGTGACCTCGCGCGCCCTGTCCTTCGACGCCGTCGCCGAGCTGTACGACACGGCCCGGCCCGGCTATCCGCCCGCCCTCTTCGACGCCGTCGAGGAGCTGGCGGGCCGGCCGCTCGACGGCGCGCGCGTCCTCGACGTCGGAGCCGGCACGGGCATCGCCACCCGCCTGCTGCTGGCGCGCGGGGCGCGGGTCACGGCGGTCGAGCCGGGCCCCGGCATGGCGGGCCGGCTGCACGCCGTGCGGCCGGACGTGCCGCTCGTCCGGGCCATCGGCGACGCGCTGCCGTTCGCCGGCGCCACCGCCGACGTCATCACGTACGCCCAGTCCTGGCACTGGACCGACCGGGTCCGCGCCTTCGACGAGGCCATGCGGGTCCTCAGGCCCGGCGGGACGCTCGCCCTGTTCTGGAACGTCCTCGACCAGTCCGTCCCCTGGATCGCCGACCAGAACGCCCGGCTGCGCGCGCACGGCGGCGACGGCGGCCACGGCGTCCACGGGGCCCGCGAGCAGGGCCCGCTACTTGCGGAGGGAGTGGTGGGCGAAGTGCGCCGGGTGACGTGGACCAGGACGGTGTCTCTCGACGCGCACCTGGACAACTTCCACAGCCACAGCGTCTTCCGCGTCATGGGCGAAGCCGCGACGGCGGCCTTCATGGCGGACGAGCGGGCCGCGCTGCTTCAGGTCTTCCCGGACGGGCGGGTCGAGGAGGAGTACGTCGTCGACCTCGTCGCGGCGCGCCGCCCGGCCTGAGCCGGCCCGGTCGCCCGGTGCCGGCGCGCGTCGAAGGGCCGGCCGGACGCGGGGCGCGGCGGG
>NZ_JAKGCV010000563.1 GCF_021556455.1 Streptomyces fuscigenes
GGCGGGGCGGACGCCGGGGACGCGGGGGCCGGCGGGGCGGCCTTCCGCGAGGCCCTGGCCGCCGGGCTGATCCGCGTGGTCGAGGACCCGGAGCAGGTCCCCGCGGCCGTCGCCACCGGCCCGGTGCGGGTGCGCGCCGACGCCCCGTTCGTGCTGCGCCGCGACGGCGGCACGCACGTCCTCGCGCTCACGGCGCACGACGGCCTGACCGGGACCCGGGCGCCGATCGTCTCGCTCGGCACCGACGACTGGACGACGCAGGACAACTTCTCCTGGTCCGAGTACTGGCGCCAGCTGCACGAGGACGGCTACACGTACGTGCCGTCGGCCGGGCGCAGCGCCTCCGTCGTGATCGAGGGGCTCGCGCGCGCCCCGCGTGCCCAGCGCTGGGACCCCGGGACGGGCGAGCGCACGGAGCTGGACGTCCGGCCGGACGGGCACGGCGGCTTCGGGCTCGACGTGCCGTTCGCGGACGGGGCGGTCGCGCTGGTGGTGTTCGGCGACGGCCTGCCCGCGCCGACCCGCACGCCCCTGGGGCCGCCCGCGCGCGTCCTGGACGTGCCCGGGCCCTGGGTGGCGCACGCCGCCTCGACGCTGGACAACCGCTGGGGCGATCTCGCGGCGGCCGACCGGCCGGGCATCCTCCCGGTCGAGGTGTGGCGCATGGAGCACCGGGAGGGCGACACGGGCGACTGGCGGCCGGTGACCGCCGGCTTCGGCCCGTTCGCCCTGGTGCGCCGGGGAGAGGGGGCGTACGAGCCGGCGCAGTGGTCGCTCTCGCGCGGCATCCGCGACGACCCGGTCCACGACTACCGGCTCGGCCCGAAGGGCTACGTGCCGGAGGACTTCCTCGACGTGCGCGAGGTCCCGGCGGGCGGCGAGGTGGCGGTGCGGACGCACCTGACGCTGCCGGACGCGCCCGGGCCGCGGTGGCTCGCGGTGGGCGCGAACGCCGCGCGGCGCGTGCGGGCCGACGGGCGGGAGCTGCCCGTTCAGGGCGCGGGCCACCAGTCCTTCAGCCCGCTGCCCGGCGACCTGGCCGGGCGCACCGTGGCCCTCGACCTGGTGCTGACGGCCCGGGAGGACGGCCCGGTGCGGGCGTCGTTCGCCGTGGTGCGCGACCCGGACGCGTACCGCAGGCCCGAGTGGATGTCCGCCGACGCGACCGGGGGGCCGGCTCGCGGCTGCGACCTGACCCGGCGCCTGGTGCTGGAGGAGGTGCCCGAGGACGCGAGCGTGCTGGTCGCGAGCGACGGCGCGTGCACCGTGCTGGTCAACGGTGCGGAGGCGGGCCGCCAGGGCGACTTCAACCCGTACCCCGGCCACCGGGAGGTGCGGGTGCACCCCTACGACCTCGGGGCTCTGCTGCGCGTCGGCGAGAACGTCCTGACGCTGCGGCTGAGCGACCCGGCGGGCGGCCCCACCGCCGCCGCCCTCGATTCGGCGCCCGCCGCGCGCGGCGGCCTCGGTCTGCTCAGCGACGCCTCCTGGACGGCCGGCGGCAGCGGCGAACCGGTCATGCTCCGCCCCACCCACCTCGGCCGCGACCCCCGTTCCCTCTGCTCCTGGGCGCGGCCGCACCCGCTGCCGGGCGCCCACTGGCTGGAGCCGGCGGCGGCACCGGGCACGGTCGTCGAGCCGGTGGTCCCGGACCTGGCTCCGGGCCCGCCGCGCCGGGAGTCGCTGCGCTTCACCGCGCCGCTGGGCGCCACGGCGCTGCGGGTCGCGACCTCCCTGCGCACGACGGTGCTGGTCGGCGGGCAGCCGTATGTGCCGGACGCCTCCGGCCGCGTGGAGCTGCCGGAGCCCGCGGCGGCCGGCACGCGGGTGGTGCTGGCGATCGAGGCCGTCGACGGGCGGCGCGGCGGCGCGCTCCTGGACGGCCCGGTCACGGCGGAGCTCGCCGAGGCGGAGGCACCGCTCGCGAGCTGGGAGGACCTGGGGCTGCGGGCGCTCGGCGGCGCCGTGCGCCACCGGGCCGACCTGCGTCTGGCCGGGCCGCCGGCGGGCCGGGCGGTGCTGGATCTGGGCGAGGTGCGCGGAACGGCGGAGGTCTCGGTCAACGGGGTGCCGTGCGGCGTGCGGGTGTGGGGGCCCTGGACGGTGGAGGTGACGGACGCGCTGGCCGCCGGGCCCAACACCGTCGAGGTGGTGGTGCGGGGCACGCTCGCCGGATACCTCGACGACGCCTCGCCCACCCGGGCCGTCGCGGCGGGGCAGGTGCGGACCGGGCTGTTCGGACCCGTCAGGCTGCTGACGTACGGCGCCGGGTCACCGCCCCCGGCGGCGCCGGAGCGGCCAGCGCCGTGAGGACCCGCCGGGGGCGCACGCGCTCGCGCGTTCGCCCCCGTCCGGGGCCGCGTCCCGGGCGGAGCATGGGCGCGGACACGAAGGCGCAGGTCACGGCGCGTGTCGCGGCCCACGCACCGGATGCCCGCAATCCGACTTTACGCATACTTTTATACAGCCATAAGGGTGAGAAGGCTGTTTCTTGGGGGCGGTCCGGGCCGGTGGCGTGCCATTAAAGAGGGGCACAGCAACTCCAGCGAAAGAAGGACTCCATGCACGCATCGCGTGTGGGGCGCCGGGTCGCCACGACCGTCGCCGGGCTTCTGATCGCGGGCGCGGCCGGCCTGGCCGCCGCCCCGGCGAACGCGGCGTCCCCCGCCCCCGGCGGGCACCCCGCGTCCGCCGCCGCCCAGCCCGCCCAGGGCACGGCCCGGCAGGAGCCGCGCGGCAAGGTCGTCTCGCGCCTCACCCTCTCGATCCGCGAGCGGGCCACCTCGAACTCGCGCTACCTGGGCGGGCTCCAGCCCGGCTCGATCGTCCACCTGTACTGCAAGGTGCGCGGCCAGAACGTCGACGGCAACGACCTCTGGTACAAGCTGGGCGACGGGCGCCCGGGGTACGTGGCGGCCCGCTACGTGCAGAACCTGGACGCCGTCCCCTACTGCCGCTGAGGCAGCCGCACGTACCCGTGCCCCACTGCCGCTGAGGCAGCCGCACGTACCCGTGCCGCGTGCCGCCGGGCGCCCCGCGCGCCCGGCGGCACCGCCGCGTCCGGCCCCG
>NZ_JAKGCV010000564.1 GCF_021556455.1 Streptomyces fuscigenes
GTCGCCCGCCCAGGCGGCGGAGCCGCCGCGGGCGAGCGGCGCACCGGGCAGCGGCATGTAGCCGATCTCGCCCGCGCCGCCGGTGGCGCCGCGCAGCAGCGTGCCGCCGAGCACGATCGCGGCGCCGACGCCGCGGTCCAGCCACGTCAGCACGTAGTCGTCGAAGTCCTGGGCGGCGCCCTCGTACTGCTCGGCGAGCGCCGCGAGGTTCACGTCGTTCTCGATGACCACCGGGGTGCCGAGCACCTCGGCGAGGTCGGCCAGCAGGGTGCGCGAGTGCCAACCCGGCAGGTGCGGCGCGTAGCGCAGTTCGCCGGTGGCGCGGTCGATGGAGCCCGGGGTGCCGATGACGGCGCAGTGCAGGTCGTCGTGGCCGAGCCCGGCCTCCGCGAGCGCGCCGTCCACGGCCTCGGCGACCAGTTGGGCCGTGCGGCCCCGCACGTCCGCGGCGACGGCCTCGGCCTCGACGCGGCTGCTGCCGACGACGGTGCCGGTGATGTCGGCCACCTGGGCGCTGATGCCGGTGTGGCCGACGGCGAGCGCGGCCACGTGAGCGGCGGTCGGCTCGATCTCGTAGAGCGCCGCGTTCGGTCCCGGCCGGCCGCTCACCCGGCCGGTGGCGCGCACCAGACCCGCGGCCTCCAGGCGGCCGAGCAGCTGGGACGCGGTGGGCTTGGACAGCCCGGTCAGCTCGCCGATCCTGGTCCTCGTCAGGGGGCCGTGCGCGATGAGCAGATCGAGCGCCGCCCGGTCGTTCATCGCCCGCAGCACCCTGGGTGTGCCCGGTGAAGGTGTCGTCGTGCTCACGCCCGGACCCGTTTCCTCGACTCTGGCTGACAGATGGCCGATCACTGTTAGGAAGGTTTCCTAATCGGCTTCGAGGAAGGTATGACTCACGTAAGGGGGACGTCAATACCTCAAACCACCGGTTTTCCTCCGGCAATCAAAGCGTTACGCGCCGGAGTACGCCAGAGGGCCTCCCGAACTCCCCGGCAATGCGCCCCTCGCCGGGCCCTGAGTGAAGGCGGCGCGCGGACGGCCCGTCCACCGGCGCGCCTGCCGCGGGCGGCCCTCCCGGCCGACCGGGTCCGAGTGGGCCACCTTGGCCCCGCCGTCCGCGACGCACGCGCCGGACAATGGGCCGATGGACCAGAACGCGGAGCTGCGGGACTTCCTCCGTTCACGCCGGGCCCGGCTGAGCCCCGGGGCGGCGGGCATCGTCCCGGGCGGCGGCGCCCGCCGGGTGCCGGGGCTGCGGCGCGAGGAGGTCGCGCGCCTCGCCGGGGTCAGCACCGACTACTACACGCGCCTTGAGCAGGGCAGGCACCCCCACGTCTCCGAGGGCGTGCTGGACGCCGTGGCGGGCGCCCTGCGCCTCGACGACGTGGAACGCGACTACCTCGTCGGACTCGTGCGCCCGCGGTCCCCGCGTCCCGGCAGGCGGCGCGGCGCGGTGCCCCAGCGGGTACGCCCCGAGGTGCACGGGATGCTGGAGGTGCTGGGCCAGGTCACACCGGCCGTCGTCACCAACCACCGGCAGGACGTGCTGGCCTCCAACGGCCTCGCCCGCGCCCTGTTCACCGACTTCGACGCCCGGGCGCACCGGGAGCGCAACATGGCGCGGTTCATCCTGTTCGACCCGTCGGCCCGGGACCTGTTCGCCCGCTGGGAGGAGGTCGCCGAGGTCATCGTGGCGAGCCTGCGGCTGGCGTCCGGGCACCACCCCGACGACGCCCTCCTGAACGAGCTGATCGGCGAGGCGATGGCCAAGGTGCCGCGGGCCGGGGACTGGTGGGCCGGCCACCGGCTCTTCCAGTGCGCCCACGCGCCGATGAGGCTGCACCACCCCGTGGTCGGCGACCTCGACCTGCGGTACGAGTCGCTGTCGTTCCCCGCCGATCCCGACCACGACCTCGGCCTGTTCACGGCGGCCCCCGGATCGCCCTCGGCGCAGGCCCTCGCGCTGCTGGCGAGCTGGAGCGCCCCGGAGCGGCGGCCGGACGAGCCGGTGCCGGGGCACCCGGGCGCCGTCCGTCCGGGGCTCCCGGGCCCCGGACCGCGACAGGGCAGCGTCTGACGTCCCGTCAATGGGCGGGGGCCTCGCGCCCGGCCCCCCGGGCGCGGTCCTGGCCCACCTGGACCCAGGTCCGGGTGGGCCAGGACGGGGCCCCCGGGGCGGGCCCCGGCGCGTGAGGGTGGAGAGGCCCCCGAGGGGCGCCCGCCGCCCGCGCGCAGCGCGGCGGCGCCACCGGCGCACCCGCCCACCGAGAAGAAGGCGCACCCATGACCACCATCGGCCTGATCGGCAGCGGCCTGATCGGTTCCACCGTCGCCCGCCTGGCCGTCGCCGCCGGACACGACGTCGTCCTCAGCAACCGGCGCGGCCCCGACACCCTGCGCGACCTCGTCGCCGAACTCGGCCCCCGCGCCCGCGCCGCCACCGCGGCAGGCGCCGCCGAGGCCGGCGACCTGGTCGTCGTGACGATCCCGCTGCACGCCTACGCGAGCGTCCCGGCGGCCCCGCTGCGCGGCAAGACCGTGATCGACACCAACAACTACTATCCGCAGCGGGACGACCGCATCGAGGCCCTGGAGGACGAGACCACCACGACCGGCGAGCTCCTCCAGGCCCATCTGCCCGAGTCGCACGTGGTGAAGGCGTTCAACCACATCTTCTACGTCCACCTGGCGCGCCTGGCCCGGCCGGCCGGCGCCCCCGACCGCTCGGCGCTGGCCGTCGCCGGGGACGACGCGGACGCGAGGAAGCAGGTGTCGGCGTTCCTCGACTCGATCGGCTACGACGCCCTCGACGCCGGCCCGCTCGCCGAGGGGTGGCGCTTCCAGCGCGACACCCCGGCGTACTGCGTGCCGTACTTCGGCGAGGGGTACACCACGGCCGACGCCGCGAGCGGCGCCGACGTCGGCCCGGGGCGGCAGGTCACCGCGGACACGCTGCGCCGGCACCTGGCCGAGGCGCGGCGCTACCGGGACATGTGAACCGGCCGCCGGGCCCGGGCCGCCGGCGGGCCGTCGCCGCGGCCTCGGGCCCGCGCGCGG
>NZ_JAKGCV010000565.1 GCF_021556455.1 Streptomyces fuscigenes
ACCGGCTCCACGGCCGCGACGAGCCCGCCCGAGCGCACGAAGGCGTCGGCGGCGGCGAGGTCGGGCGCGAGGAAGCGGTCGGGGCCGGCGCCCTGCACGCCCGCGGCGCGCAGCGCGTCGACGGCGGCACGGGTGGCGGGCGCCGCCGTGAGGCCCGTGTCCGGACCGGTGCGCAGGTCGATCGCGCGCGTCGCCGCGTACAGCTCGACGGCCACGATCCGGGTGAGGTTGTCCACGGCGGTGCGCAGCTTGCGCGCGGCCGACCAGCCCATGGAGACGTGGTCCTCCTGCATGGCGGAGGAGGGGATCGAGTCCACCGAGGCCGGGTTCGCCAGCCGCTTCATCTCACTGACGAGTGCGGCCTGCGTGTACTGGGCGATCATCAGCCCGGAGTCAACGCCGGGGTCGTCGGCGAGGAAGGCCGGCAGCCCGTGCGAGCGGTTCTTGTCGAGCAGCCGGTCCGTGCGGCGCTCCGCGATGGACCCGAGGTCGGCGGCCGCGATGGCCAGGAAGTCCAGCACGTACGCGACGGGCGCGCCGTGGAAGTTGCCGTTCGACTCGACGCGTCCCCCGCCGGACTCGGTGCCCGGCTCGCCCCAGACGACCACCGGGTTGTCGACGGCGGCGGCGAGTTCGCGCTCCGCGACGGTGGCGGCGTACGCGAGGGTGTCGCGTCCGGCGCCCGCGACCTGCGGCGCGCAGCGCACCGAGTAGGCGTCCTGGACGCGCGGCGCCTCGTCCTCCTGGAAGTGCCCGGTGAGCCCCGAACCGGCGAGCACGCTCAGCATGTTGGCCGCGCTCGCGCCCTGCCCCGGGTGGGGGCGGATCGCGTGCAGCTCTGGGGCGAGGACACCCTTCGAGCCGAGCAGCGCCTCCAGAGTGAAGGCCGCCGTGATGTCGGCGGAGGTGTAGAGCCGGGCGAGGTCCGCCAGCGCCAGCACGAGCATGCCGAGCATGCCGTCGGTGCCGTTGAGGAGCGCGAGGCCCTCCTTCTCGCGCAGTTCCACGGGGGTGATGCCGTGCGCGGCGAGCAGTTCGCCGGCCGGGCGCACCGTCCCGTCGGGTCCCTCGGCCTCGCCCTCCCCCATGAGCGCGAGCGCGCAGTGGGACAGCGGGGCGAGGTCGCCCGAGCAGCCGAGGGAGCCGTACTCGTGGACGACGGGGGTGATGCCCGCGTTGAGCACGTCGGCCATGGTCCGCGCCACCTCCGGCCGTACGCCGGTGTGGCCGGAGGCCAGCGTCTTCAGCCGCAGGAACATCAGCGCGCGCACCACTTCGCGCTCGACGCGCGGGCCCATGCCGGCCGCGTGGCTGCGCACGATGTTGCGCTGGAGCTGGGCGCGCAGGTCCGGGCCGATGTGGCGGGTGGCGAGCGCGCCGAACCCGGTCGAGACTCCGTAGACCGGCTCCGGCTTCGCGGCCAGCGCGTCGACGACGGCGCGGGCGGCGGCGAGCGCGTCGAGCGCCCCGCTGTCGAGTTCCACACGGGCGCCCTCGCGGGCGACGGCGACGACGTCCTGCGCGGTGACGCCGGACGTTCCCACCACGACGGTATGCATATCCATATTCAGCAGCGTACGGATTGAATCGGAGTGTGTCACCGGGCGGGGTCTGGGCACGCCGCGCGCGCCCGGCCGGGGACGGGCGGGCGGGACCGTGCGGCTCACGAGACCCGGGCCCGAGCGGCCCCACGATCCCGGCTCCGCCCCGGGCCCGGAGTCCTACTCGCGCTCCGGTTCCGGTTCCGGCAGCGGCGGCCGTGCGTCGCGGAAGTGCCGGCGTGCGCCCTCCACGGCCCCGGAGTTGTCCGGCGCGGCGTCCGCGAGCCGGATGCTCATGCCGTCGCGGCCCGCGACCACGGGCACGGCCGACCGCTCGGCCTTCGCCCGGTACTGCGCCGCGTCCGCGAGCCGGAACAGCCGCCGCGCCGAGCGCACCTGGCCGATCGGGTCGGCGGTCGAGGCGATCCCGCAGGCGACGCCCTCGCCCAGGTCGAGCGCGCCGGCCCGCAGGCACAGCTCGTCCGCAACGACGATCACCTCGTCGGCGCCGGGGCCGACGGTGAGCAGGCAGAACTCGTCCCCGCCGAGTCGCGCGGCCAGCGCGCCCGGCAGCTTCGCCCCGCACACGGACAGCACGGTGCCGAATCGCTCCAGCAGCCGGTCGCCGACCGCGTGGCCGTGCGTGTCGTTGACCGCCTTGAGCCCGTTGAGGTCGCAGACGACGAGGCTGACCACGGTGCCGTCCCGGCGGTGGAGGGTGATCGCCTCGTCCAGCCGGGCGTCGACCGCCCGCCGGTTGGCGAGGCCGGTCAGCGGGTCCGTGAAGGCGAGCCTGCGCACCTCCTCCAGCCGTTCCGTCTGGGCGATGCCCGCGGCGACCACGGAGGCGATGACCGTGGCGAAGTCGGCGTCGTCCGCGTCGTAGACGGGCGCGCCGACGGGCCGGGCGACGTACAGCTCGCCCCAGGCCCGGCCGTGCAGGATGATCGGCGCGACCACGCAGCAGCCGCGCCCGCGCCGCCGCAGCGCGGCCACCCGCTGGTGGCGGTATCCGGGGTCCCCCGCGGCCGGGCCGACCGCGGTCTCGACCCAGGCGTTGGGGCCCCCGCCGCCCGCCCACTTCTCGTGCAGGAACTCCGCGATCTCGGGGAACTGATGCACCGGGTACGCCTCGTCCTGCGGGAACTCCTCCTCGCCCGGCACCCGCTCGCCCGCGTTGACGAGGACCCGGAGCCTGCCGAGGTCGCGCTCCCACACCGAGAGGGCGGCGAAGCTGCCGCCCAGGGCATCGCGGGCGCCCTCGGCGGCGGCCCGCCAGGACTCGTCCGGCGCGTGGGCCGCCGCCATGCCCTGCGCGAGCGCCACCATGCCACGCATTCGCACATCTACTCCCATATCCCCACCTTAGGGTGGTTCGGGAGGTTTCGATCACCCGGAGCGAAGGGCGACTACGCAGCGTGCGCGACGGCGGTTCCGGTGCCCGCGCGGCGGCCCGGCCCCCGTGGCCGGCGGGCGCCCGGC
>NZ_JAKGCV010000566.1 GCF_021556455.1 Streptomyces fuscigenes
GTTCCCCGTGCCCGCCCCGCCGCCGGCCTCCGGACCGGCCTCCGGACGGTCGCCGGCCTCGGGACGGTCCTTCGGGCGCTGTGCCTCATGGCCGGCCGGCGGGAGCACGAGGCCGCTGCGGAGCAGCCCGGTCGGCGGGCCGGAGCGCGTTGACGCGCCGCCGCCCGTCCCCAACGGCCCCGACGGCCCCGACGGCCCCGACGGCCCCGACGGCCCCGACGGCACGGGAGACCCCGACGGCACGGGAGACCCCGATGTCCCGGACTGGCCCGTCGTACCGGCGGCACGTCCGTAGCGGTCGCCCAGCGACTCGGCCGCGATCTTCTCCTGGAGCTTCAGGATGCCCTGGAGCAGCGCCTCGGGGCGCGGCGGGCAGCCGGGCACGTACACGTCGACGGGGATGATCTGGTCGACGCCCTTCGTGACCGCGTACGAGTCCCAGTAGGGGCCCCCGCAGTTCGAGCACGCGCCGAAGGAGATCACGTACTTCGGCTCGGGCATCTGCTCGTACAGCCGCTTGACGGCGGGCGCCATCTTGTCCGTGACCGTGCCGGACACGACCATCAGGTCGGCCTGGCGCGGGCCGGGGGCGAAGGGGATCACGCCGAGCCGGATGAAGTCGTGGCGCGCCATGGAGGCCGCGATGAACTCGATCGCGCAGCAGGCCAGTCCGAAGTTGAACACCCAGAGGCTGTAGCGGCGGCCCCAGTTCAGGACGACCTTCATCGGCTCGGGGGCGAGCCGGGACAGCGCGCCGAGGCGCCGCGGCTCCGGCAGCGGCTCGGGCCCGCGCGTCGCGCCGGACCCGGGTGTGGGGGGCGGGGTCACGTCCATTCGAGGACGCCCTTCTTCCATGCGTAGAGCAGTCCCACGGCCAGGAAGCCGAGGAAGACGAACATTTCCACCAGCGTCGTCGCGCCGAACCCGGGAGCGGCGAAGACGGTCGCCCAGGGGAAGAGGAAGACGGAGTCCACGGCGAAGATCACGTACAGGAAGGCGTAGACGTAGTAGCGCACCTGCGTGTGCGCCCAGCCCTCGCCGACGGGGTCGACCCCGCACTCGTACGTGAGCAGCTTCTCGGGGGTCGGCACGAGGGGCCGCAGCAGGCGTCCCGCGCCGAAGGCGACGGCGACGAAGAGCACGCCGACCACGGCGAGCAGCCCGACCACCGCGTAGCCGTGGAAGTAGCCCGCCGCGAGCACCACCGGCTCCGCCACGTCCGCTCCTCGCTCCCTGCCCCGCCGGGTCCGCCGGGGCCGCAGCCCCGGTGCCCGCCGGGGCACGTTCCGTTCGTTCCGCTCCCTGTACCCGCCGGGTGCAGTGGTGTTCCCGGCCCCGGGCGCCGGCGTGTTCCGAACGCCCCGCGCCCGCGTCCGCACACGTCGCGCGGAGGCACCGCGCGTCGTCACACACATCACGCACGTCACGCCGACGCACCGCGAGCCGTCACGCACGTCAGGCACGTCAGGCACGTCACACACATCACGCACGTCACGCCGACGCACCGCGAGCCGTCACGCACGTCAGGCACGTCAGGCACGTCACCGCACGCCTCCGGCGAACCGGACGGACGGCACGTTCACCCGCCGTGCCGACATACCGGCTGTACGGAGCCGAAGTCTAGGCCCTCGTAAAGGAGGGGTAAGCGCCCGTCCCCGGTCCCGGCGCACACCCCGGCACGAACGGGGTGGGGCTAGCCCCACCTCGGGGGCTTCGGGTTACCCCATGGCGCCCGGTCCCCGGGGGCGGCAGGCTTGGGCGGTATGACCGCAAGTCCACGCCCGAGTGGCGTCCCGAACGCCGCCCCGGGCAGCCCCGGTGAGCGGGGCGGCCCCGGCCGCGCCGACGCTCCGCCGCCCGCGCGTCTCGCGTACGACCGGCACACGTGGAAGGAGATCGCGCATCTGCTGGCGAACTTCCCCACCGCGCTGATCGGCTTCGTCTATGTGGTGACGACCCTGGTGGTCGGCGCCGGCCTGTCCGTGACGGTGATCGGGCTGCCGCTGCTGGTCGCGGGGCTCGCTGGCACGCGCCTGTTCGGCCGGCTGGAGCGGGCCCGCGCCCGCGCGCTGCTGGGCGTCGCCGTGGACGAGCCGAGCCCGATGTTCCGCCGGGGCAACGGGTTCGTCGGCCGCATGATGTCGGCGCTGAGGGACCCGGTGGGCTGGCGGACGGCGCTGTACACGTTCATGCGGCTGCCGTGGGGCATCGTGACGTTCAGCGTGACGCTCGTGGGGCTGTTCGTGCTGTGGCCGGTCCTGCCGCACATCGCGCGGGGCCTGACGAACGCGGACCGGGCGATGGTGCGCGGTCTGCTCTCGCCCGACGAGGAGCTGGAGGCGCGGGTCGCGGAGCTGGAGTCGGACCGCGGGGTCGTCGTGGACACCGCCGCCGCCGACCTGCGCCGCATCGAGCGCGACCTGCACGACGGCGCACAGGCCCGGCTCGTCGCCCTCGCCATGGGCCTCGGGCTCGCCCGGGAGAAGCTGACCGAGGACCCGGAGGCCGCGGCCGCCATGGTGGACGAGGCGCACGGCGAGGTGAAGCTCGCGCTCCAGGAGCTGCGGGACCTCGCCCGCGGCATCCACCCCGCCGTCCTGACCGACCGCGGCCTCGACGCGGCCCTGTCCTCGGTCGCCTCGCGGTGCACGGCGCCGGTCAAGGTCACCGTCGAGCTGGACGAGCGGCCCGCGGAGGCCATCGAGGGGATCGCGTACTTCACGGTCTCCGAGCTGCTGCAGAACGTCAGCAAGCACAGCCGGGCGCGGTCCGCGAGCGTCGACGTGTGGCGGACCCGGGACCGGATGCTGATCCAGGTCTCGGACGACGGGGTCGGCGGGGCGCGGCTGGACGGCGGCACGGGCATGGCGGGCCTGGCGGACCGGCTGGGCGCCGTGGACGGGCTGTTCGTCCTCGACTCGCCGCAGGGCGGCCCGACGACGGTGACGGCGGAGCTGCCGTGGCGCCGCCGCTCGCCGGCCGCGCCTGGCACCGTCGACGGCCCCGGTCCGGCGTCCGGCG
>NZ_JAKGCV010000567.1 GCF_021556455.1 Streptomyces fuscigenes
GCGCCCCCGCGGTGATCGCCGTGGTGTGCGACGGCGTGTCCTCGGCCGCGCGCCCCGACGACGCCTCCGCGGCGGCCTCGGCGGCGGCGGCCGGCTCGCTGCGGGCGGCACTGCCGCGCGGCACCCACCCGCAGCAGGCCATGCACGAGGCGATCGTCGCGGCGGCGCACGCCGTCAACTCCCTGGTCGACGACGGGGCAGGCGAGTCGGAGCGGTCCTCGCAGCGCCGGCAGAACGCGCCCGCCTGCACGTTCGTCGGGGCCGTCGTGACGGGCGGGCTGCTCGTCGTGGGCTGGGTCGGCGACAGCAGGGCGTACTGGGTGCCCGACGATCGCACGACACAGTCCGTACGTCTGACCGAGGACGACTCATGGGCCGCGCAGATGGTCGCGGCCGGTCTGATGAACGAGGCGGAGGCGTACGCGGACGAACGCGCGCACGCGATCACCGGCTGGCTCGGCGCCGACGCGTACGAACTGGAACCGCACACGGCCTCGTTCAAGCCCGACCGGCCCGGCACCGTGCTCGTCTGCACCGACGGCCTGTGGAACTACGCGGAAGGCGCGGACGAGATCGCCCGGATCGTGCCGGCCGACGCGTCCGCGAGGCCCCTGCACGCGGCGCAGGTCCTGGTCGGGCACGCGCTGGACGGCGGGGGCCACGACAACGTAACAGTGGCCGTCGTGCCGTTCGCCCCGCCCCGGGCCGGGGCAGGATCCGCGTACACCGCACCCTGACGCCGACCGAACGCGCCGCGCCCGGCCCGCTGCTGACGTTCCGTCAGGCACGGGCCAGGGCCCGGCCGTCCCACCGGCCCCGGCGCCTTTCGCGGTGCGCCGGTCCTCGGGGCGGCACGCCGGTGCGGGGGCGGGGCCCGCGCGGCGCCGCCCGTGTCCGTCACTCCGACCGTCGAAACCGCCCCGAACCGTTCCGCCCGGCCGGCGGAGAGCCGAGGAGCCGATTCATGGCGAACTTCTCCAAGTCGAACGTGCCGCAGTTCAGAGTCGACGTGTACCAGAACGAGTACCTGGCCGAGGGGGCGCGCGAGGTCAACGCCATCGTGACGGTGACGTCGACCGGCGGCGGCACCACCGGCAAGGGGCCCGCGGGCCGCGGCTCCGACGCGGCCGTGGTGATCATGGTGGACTGCTCGGGCTCGATGGACTACCCGCCGGCGAAGATGCACAACGCGCGGGCCGCCACGGCGGCCGCCGTCGACACCCTGCGCGACGGTGTCTCCTTCGCCGTCGTGGCCGGGACCCACGTCGCCCGCGAGGTCTACCCGGCGGACGGCTCCCTCGCCGTCGCCGGGCCCGGGACCCGGGCCCGCGCCAAGCACGCCCTGCGGGGCCTGGCCGCGGGCGGTGGCACGGCCGTCGGGACCTGGCTGCGGCTGGCCGACCGGCTCCTCGCGACGGCGGACGTGCCCATCCGGCACGGCATCCTGCTGACCGACGGCCGCAACGAGCACGAGTCGCCGCAGGACCTGCGGGCCGCGCTCGACGCGTGCACCGGGCGCTTCACCTGCGACGCGCGCGGCGTCGGCACGGACTGGGAGATCAAGGAGGTCACCGGCATCGCCTCCGCCCTGCTCGGCACGGCCGACATCGTGGCCGACCCGGACCACCTGGCCGCCGACTTCACGCGGATGATGGAGACCGCGATGGGCAAGGAGGTCGCGGACGTCTCGCTGCGGCTGTGGACGCCGATGGGCGCGGAGGTCCGCTTCGTCAAGCAGGTGGCCCCGACCGTGGAGGCGCTGACGGAGCGGCGTACACAGGTGGGGCCGCGCTCCGGCGACTACCCGACCGGGTCCTGGGGTGACGAATCTCGCGATTACCACGTCTGTGTAGAGGTGCCCGACGCGGAGGTCGGCCGGGAGATGCTGGCCGGCCGCGTCTCGCTGGTGCTGCCCGCGGCGGACGGTGGATCTCCCGAGGTCCTGGGCCAGGGCCTGGTCAGGGCGGTGTGGACGGACGACATGGAGGCGTCCACGTCGATCGATCCCCAGGTCGCGCACTACACGGGACAGGCCGAACTGGCGCAGGTCATCCAACAGGGTCTGTATGCCCGCAAATCGGGTGATCTCGATGGAGCCACGGCCAAACTCGGCCGCGCCGTGCAGCTGGCCGCCTCGTCCGGAAACGCGGAAACTGCGAAACTGCTTTCGAAGGTGGTGGACGTGGTCGATGTCGCGACAGGTACTGTGCGACTGAAGGCGAAGGTGGCCGAAGCGGACGAGATGACGCTCGAGACGCGCTCCACCAAGACCGTCAGGGTCAAGAAGTAACCGCGGGAAGCACCGCGGGGCTGCCCGCGGACACCGCGGGCACCGGTGGGCCCCGCTGGGACCCATCGCGCCACACCACCGCACGCACACCGAGTGGCGGCCGCGAGGCCGGATCAGGAGAGGGGGAAGCGCAGCCATGCCGACCTGCCCCAACGGACACCAGTCGGGCTCCGACGACTGGTGCGAGGTCTGCGGCCATCGCATGGGCGGCGCCGTGCCGCCTCCCCCCGCGCCGCCGGGACCCGGTTACGGGTATCCGCCGCACGGCCCCGCCGCGCAGCCCGAGCTGTGCCCGCAGTGCCAGACGCCGCGCGAGGCCAACGCGCCGTACTGCGAGGAGTGCCGCTGGAACTTCCTCACCAACACCGCCACCTCGTACACGCCCCTCGCGCCCCGCGTCACCACCGGCCAGGGCCCCGGCGGCGGGGTCAACCTGCCGCCCGGCTTCCAGACGGGGACCGCCGGCCCCCCGCCCGTGCCGCACCCGCAGGGCCCGGCCGACCCGTACGGCGCGCGCCCGCCGGAGCCGTTCGGCACGAGACCGCCCGAGCCGCCCTACGAGTCCACGGGCACCCGCCCGTCGCAGATCAACCGCCCCGCCGAGCCCCTGCTGTCCGAGCCCGCGCCGGGACCGGGTCCCGGACCCGAGCGGCCCGGCGGCGTCCGCGACGACATCTGGGGCGCGCCGCGCGCGCCGCGCTTCGAGCGGGTGTCGCCGCCGCAC
>NZ_JAKGCV010000568.1 GCF_021556455.1 Streptomyces fuscigenes
GCGCTCGTGCGGCGCCCGGCCCGGGCTCCGAAGAGGCGTGCCCCGACCAGGGGGGCGACGAGCGGTGCCCCGCCCGGGGGTCAGGCCGGGTCGCCCTCGCCGACGGGCTCGCCGACGCCCGCACGCGGGGCGGGCAGCGCGAGGTCGACCTCCACCGGCACACCGTCGCCCGCGTATCCGGCGGAGGACGCGCGGGAGCCGTGGCCGAAGGCCGATGCGGCGAGCACGAAGTCGCCCGCGCCCGGAGGCACCAGGTCGTAGCGCCCCTCCTCGTCCGCGACGGCCCGCCCCGCCTGCAGGCCCCGGCGGTCGATCAGGGTGATGGTGGCGCGTGCGACCGGCAGGCCGTCGACGTCCGTGACACGGCCGTGGAAGCCGCCCGAGGTGGCGAGTAGCGTCGTGTGGCGCACCGGGCCCGCCGTCGCGGGCCCGTCCCCGGCCGCGGGCCGCGCGAGCGGGTCGGCCGCGCCCTCGGCCGGCGGGCCCGCCTGCGCGGCGGACGCGGCGCGCGAGGCCCGCTGCGAGGGCAGGAAGGCGGCGAGCAGGAGCCCGCCGAGGACGGCTGCCGTGGCGATGGCGAAGGAGATCCGGAAACCGTGCAGCGTCGGGAGCGCGACGCCGCCCACGTCCGTCGACGTCCGTGCGAGGACCATGCCGATGACGGCGCTCGACACCGACGTGCCGATGGAACGCATCAGCGTGTTCAGGCCGTTGGCCGCGCCCGTCTCCGACGCGTCCACCGCGCCGATGATCAGGGCCGGGAGCGAGGAGTACGCGAGGCCGATGCCGGCGCCTACGACCACCGAGATGATGATGGTCTGCCAGGCGGCGCTCATCAGGCCGAGCCCGCCGCCGTAGCCGATCGCGATGACGACCATGCCGATGATGAGGGAGACCTTCGGGCCGCGCCGGGCGGCGATGCGCGCGTACAGCGGCGCGGTGAGCATCATCGTCAGGCCGAGCGGCGCCACGCACAGCCCCGCGACCACCATCGACTGCCCGAGCCCGTATCCGGTGGAGGACGGCAGCTGGAGCAGCTGCGGCAGGACGAGCGAGATGGCGTAGAACGCGACACCGACCATCACGGACGCCAGGTTCGTCAGGAGCACCTCGCGGCGGGCCGTGGTGCGCAGGTCCACCAGCGGGGCGGCGGAGCGCAGTTCCCACGCGCCCCACGCCAGCAGGATCACGACGGCCGCGCCGAACAGGCCGAGGGTGGTGGGGGAGCCCCAGCCCCAGTCGCTGCCCTTCGTGATGGGCAGCAGCAGGGCCACGAGGCCGGCGGAGAGACCGAGCGCGCCGGTCTTGTCGAAACGGCCGGGCGCGCGCAGCGAGGACTCCGGCACCGCGAAGTACGTCAGCAGCATCGACAGCACACCGAGGCCGGCCGCGCCGAAGAACAGGGCGTGCCAGTCGGCGTTCTGCGCCACCAGCGCGGCGCCGGGCAGGGCGAGGCCGCCGCCCACGCCGATCGACGAGCTCATCAGGGCCATCGCCGAGCCGAGCTTCTCGCGCGGCAGCTCGTCGCGCATGATGCCGATGCCGAGGGGTATCGCGCCCATCGCGAAGCCCTGGAGCGC
The DNA here is from genome assembly GCF_021556455.1 of Streptomyces fuscigenes. GTDB lineage: Bacteria > Actinomycetota > Actinomycetes > Streptomycetales > Streptomycetaceae > Streptomyces > Streptomyces fuscigenes. The sequence continues at coordinate 1,581 of NZ_JAKGCV010000568.1, forward strand.
CCGGCCCGCGATCATGATCAGAAGATCGTCGGTGAAGGCACAGACCAGCGAGCCGATCACCATGATCGCGAGGCTGGCCAGCAGCATGCGCCGCTTGCCGTTCAGGTCGCCGAGCCGGCCCATGATCGGGGTGGCCACGGCGCCGGCGAGGAGCGTCGACGTCATCACCCAGGTCGCGTTCGAGGGCGCCGTGTGCAGGAGGGTGGGCAGGTCCTTGATGACCGGGACGAGCAGGGTCTGCATCACCGCGACGGTGATGCCCGCGAAGGCGAGGACGGGCACCACCGCGCCGGAGGCCCGTCTGCCGGGATCCGGCGGGAGCGTCCCGGCGTCATGATCGGTCGTCGTCTGCGGCATGCGTGCGGCCTCCGTGGAACAAGAAGTGACAAGTGGAGTGATGGGTGGGGCGGGTGGTGCGTGGGTGGTGCTCGGGGGCCGGACCCGGCCCGGCGGGCCCGGCGCCGCGGGACCGTCCCGGTGGCGGGGGGACGGTCGCGCGGTGGTCCGGCAGTGGTCCTGCGGTGCTCCGGCGCCGGTCCGGTGGTGTCGGTCGCGGTCGTGGGAAGCCAGGTCGGACGACAGGGGCCGGCCCCCCGGCCGGCCTGTGCGTGCCCTGTGAACGCTTTTCCACCCGTACGCTATTCCGCGACCGTGTTCGAACTCGCGAGCGGGGTCGCCGGTTGGGCCCGGCCCCCGGATCGGGGCACCCGGCGCGCCGGCCGGAGCCGGCCCTCCGCGGCGGCGGCCGGTGGTCCGGAGGCGTGCGCGAGGCGTCGCGCCCAGCAAGATCCAAACGAGAGGCCCTAGGTCCAAGGACCCGCGGCCGTTCGGCCGTTAATCGGATGTCAGGGGCGCGCCGGGGCTGCGAGCATGACGCCATGACCATCACGCCCTCGGACCCGCCCGCCCACGAGCCCCCGCGCACCGCGCCGCGGAAGCGCGAGCAGGAGCTGGTGACCCGGGGCCCGGCCGGTGCGGGCGGCCCCGGACCGGGCCCCGCGCCGCGCCGGCGCACGGTGCCCACCTGGGCCGTCGTCCTCATCGCCTGCGCCGGGCAGTTCCTCGTCGTCCTCGACGTCTCCGTCGTCAACGTGGCCCTGCCGTCCATGCGCACCGACCTCGGGATGAGCGAGGGCGGGCTGCAGTGGGTGCTCAACGCGTACTCGATCGCGTTCGCCGGCTTCATGCTGCTCGGCGGCCGGGCGGCGGACCTCTTCGGGCAGAAGCGCACGTTCCTGCTCGGCCTCACCGTGTTCGCTGTCGCGTCCCTGGGCGGCGGCCTCGCGCAGCAGAGCTGGCAACTCCTCGCCGCCCGCGCGGTGCAGGGCCTCGGCGCCGCCGTCCTCGCGCCCGCCACGCTCACGCTGCTGACCTCCGCCGTCCCGGCCGGGCCCGCCCGGGTCCGCGCCGTGGGCACGTGGGCCGCGGTCGGC
>NZ_JAKGCV010000569.1 GCF_021556455.1 Streptomyces fuscigenes
CACGAGGGCCGCGCGAGCGGCACGGGCGCCGCCGCCGCACCGGCCCCCGGCGACGGTGAGTCGCACCCGGCCGCCGCGGGCGGCGTGCGCACGGTGAAGGCGCCCGCCCCGACGTACGACCAGCTCATGGCCGAGCGCTTCCCGATGTCCGCCGGCCTGAAGGGGTCCGGCCGCTTCAGCACCGTCCCCGGGTCCGCCGCCGCGCCCGGCACCGGGCACCGCTACCGCTACCGCGTCGACATGGAGGACGGACTCGGCCTCGACGGGCGGCTGTTCGCCGACGCGGTGCAGCGCACCCTCAACGACGACCGGAGCTGGGCCCACCACGGCGACATGACGTTCGAGCGGATCTCCAGCGGCAGGCCCGACTTCGTGATCACCCTCGCGAGCCCCGGCACCACCGACGTCTGGTGCGCCAAGTCCGGCCTCGACACCAGCGAGGAGCACGTCTCGTGCGACTCGGCCTCCACCGACCGCGTCATGATCAACGCGTACCGGTGGGCCCAGGGCGCCGCGACGTACGGGCCGGACGCCATGCACGCGTACCGCCAGATGCTGATCAACCACGAGGTGGGCCACCGGCTCGGCCACAACCACGTGACGTGCGCGACCCCGGGCGCGCTCGCCCCGGTGATGCAGCAGCAGACCAAGTCCCTGGACATCGGCGGCATCAAGTGCCGCGCCAACCCCTGGGTGTACCCCAAGGGCTGACGCGCCGTCGGGCCGGACGGCCCCGTTGTCCTGGTGCGCCCGCACGCCCCGCCCGCACGCCCTGCCCGCGCGCCCTGCCCGCGCGCCGCCGCGCGCCCCGGACGGCGCGAACGCGCGCCGGCCGGGAAAGTTACGAGCTTTCACCCCTTCCGGTGGCGCGATGGACAACCGTCCATCGCGCCGCCTCGCTCTCCGCATACGGTCGTGCCGCAGCGGGTCGCCGGGCCGACGGCGGCCTCCCACGGGGAGGAACGGGGGTGTGTTCGTGCGGATCGGACTGCTCACGGACGGTGGTTATCCGTACGCGGCAGGTCAGTTCGGACTCTGGTGCGAGCGGCTTGTACGCGGGCTCGCGGACCACGAGTTCGACGTCTACGCGCTCAGCCGCGGCGAGCGCCAGGAGCGGCTCGGGCTCGTCGGCCTCCCGCCCCAGGTCCGCCGGGTGCACACGGCGCCCCTGTGGACACCCGTGGACGACGGGCGGACGTACGGGCGGCGCGAGCGCCGGCGCTTCGCGGACCACTTCGGCCGGCTCGCCCTCGGCGTCTGCGACGAGCGGGCGGACACCTTCGCCGCCGGGCTCTACGGCCTCGCGGAACTCGCCCGGGAACGCGACGGGCTGTACGCGGCCCTGCGCTCCGAGACGGCGGTCCGGGCGCTGGAGGCGGCCTGCCGCGCCCCCGGCGCGCGCCGGGGCGTGCGGGACGCGACCGTCCCCGACCTCCTCGCCTTCGCCGGCGAGATGGAGCGCGCGCTGCGCCCGCTCTCGCTCGACTGGTACGGAAGCGAGGGCGACACGGCGGCCGCACGCCGCGGGCGCGCCGACGCGTACGGTGCCCCGGACACCGGCCCCGCCCTCGCCGCCGCCGACGTCTGCCACGCGACGACGGCCGGGCCCGCCGCGATCCCGGGCCTGCTGGCCAAACGCTTCTTCGGCGTCCCGCTCCTCGTCACGGAGTACGGCGTGCAGTTGCGTTCCCACTACCTCGCGGCCGACGGCGCGCGTGAGGGTGCCGCGCGCGCTCCCGTGCGCGCCCTGCTCGCCGCGTTCCACGGCAGGCTCGCCGCCGAGGTCTACCGCGCCGCCCAGCTCGTCACGCACGGCAACGCCCACGCGCGCCGCTGGCAGGAGCGCTGCGGCGCCGACCGCGCCTCTCTGCGCACCGTCCACCCGGGCATGGACGCCGGCAGGTTCGCCGAGGTGGGGGAGGGCGACGACCCGGGCGACCCCGACACGCTCGTGTGGGTGGGCCGCGTCGAGCCCGCCAAGGACCTCGTCTCGCTGCTGCACGCGTTCGCCGAGATCCGCAGGCGGCGGCCCGGCGCCCGGCTGAGGATCGTGGGCACGGCGGCCGCGGCCGGCGAGGGGCCCGCGTACCTCTCCCACTGCCGCACCCTCGCCGCCCAGTTGTTCCCCGACGAGGCGTCGGGCGCCTACGCGATCGGCGAGAACCCCGTCTCCTTCGAGGAGGTCGGCGGGCCCGAGGCGCCCGAACTGCCCGACGCCTACGCGGGCGCCGGGGTGGTGGTGCTGTCCAGCTCCGTCGAGGGCTTCCCGGCCGGTCTCGTCGAGGCCATGTTCTGCGGCCGTGCGACGGTGTCCACCGACGTCGGCGCCGTCGTCGAGATCGTCGGCGGCACCGGCCTCGTCGTGCCGCCGCACAATCCGAAGGCCCTCGCGCGGGCCTGCCTGGACCTGCTCGCGGACGACGGCCGCAGGCGGCTGCTGGGCGCCGCCGCACGCTCCCGCGCGCTCGAACTCTTCACGGTCGAACAGAACGTGGCCGCCTTCCGGGCCGCCTATCTGGAGATCGTCTCGCACAGCCCCGGGCGCCACGGGGCCCCGGTGGTCGGCGCGGTCGGGGCGCCGCTGCCCTTCGCGACCACCACCGAGGTGCGCGTGCCCGTCCGCTGGGCCGGCGAGGCGGCGCGCGAGAGCGTCGGCGCGGGCGCGGCCGCGGGTGCGGGGAGCGCCGATGTCTGACAGAGGTTTCGGAGGTCTCCCCACGGCACCCCGCACGCCCGCCGCCGGGCCGCCGGCGGGCCGCACCACCACCGCATGGGAGCTGCCCACGCCGGCCGTCGACGCCGTCGACACCATCCCTACCGTTCACACCGCCGATGCCACCGGCACCGACACCGCGGAGACCCTCCGCCCCGGCATCGCCACCGGTACGGGCCCCGCGCGCGGGATCGCCGTCGCGGCGCACGCCGCGGCGGGCGAGCCCTGGGCCCCGGTGCCGACGACCCGCGGGGGCGCCGACGTCGGGTGGGGCGACGCGGACGGCGATGCCGAGGGC